>JBKHFA010000073.1:0-13126 GCA_046540615.1 Armatimonadota bacterium
CGGCCTCTCCCCCCCGCCCCCCTCTCCCTTGCCTCATAGACGACATGAGGCGGGCCGGGACGAGGGGGGAAAGGGATGTCGTCTATCCCAGGGGGGAGAGGCCCCCACTTGCCGAACACGAGATGACTTGACAGGGACCGCACCGGAGGTCCATCAATGCGAACCGCAATCGCCCTTCTGACCATCGCTCTTCTCGCGACCTGCGCCGGCGCACAGGAGATCGGAAACTTCGAGCACACGCCACTTGATCGCGACATCACGCTCGCGACCGGCGGCGTCGCGCAGGCGGTCATCGTCGTGCCGGAAGGGGCGCCGAACCCGGTCGTCTTCGCTGGCGAGGAGCTTAAGACCCACCTCGACGCGATGACCGACGCGGACTTCGCGATCGTCAGCGAGGCGCCCGCCGATGGCGCCGCGATCATCCTCGGCGACTGCCCCGCCGCGCGCGAGGCCGGGATCGACGTGGACGCCATCGCCCGCGACGGATACGTGGTCCGCGTCCGCGGGGAGCGAATCTTCATCCTCGGGCCCGACGATCACTCGGAGAAGAGCGCGGTGCTCTTCGACGCCAGGACGCCCTTCCCGCGCGAGGCGAGTCGCTACGAGATGCAGAACGAGCTTGGCCCCGCGCGCTGGGACTTCGAGCGCGGCACGCTCTACGGCGCGTACCGCTTTCTCGAGGAACTCGGCTGCCGGTGGTTTATGCCCGGCGAGCACGGGCAGGTCATCCCAGACGCGCCTGACCTCGTCTTCAACGCCGTCGAGCTTCGCGAGGAGCCGGTCTACGCGCTGCGCAAGGTCGGTCGTGACACATGGCAGTGGTACATGCTCGACTCCGATCGCCTGACGAACATGGTCCAGCGCGAGGAATACGAGGAACTCGGCTACGACGGCCGAGCGCTGCGGCTGTGGCTGCTGCGGATGCGCGGAAGCTCCGAGTGGTTCGCCTTCAATCACCGCCCGCCGCGGATGGACCTCGAAGGCCGCTTCGGGAACGAGCACCCGGAGTACTTCGCGCTGCGCGAGAACGGCAAGCGTGACCTGCCGCCGCAGCCGGGACGCACCGGCCACCTGTGTTACACCGAACCCGGCGTGCTGGAGCTTACGAAGAATGACATCGACGCGTACTACGCCGGGGTGCCCGGCGAGGAGATCGGCCTCTCGGACCACCGCGTCCGACTGAGCACGCACAACAACGGATGGCCCGAGGCGGCGATCTACGGGCGCACGATCTCGCTGCTGCCGCATGACTCGTTCATCGCCTGCACCTGCGACGACTGCGCGCCGTATGTGCACGAAGACCGCGGGCCTGCCGGACGCAACACGGAGCTTGTCTGGCAGTTCGTGGAGAAGACGGCGGACTGGCTGGAGGAGGCGCACCCCGACAGGCTCATCACCTGCCTGGCGTACTCCTCGTACTCCGAGCGCCCTCCGAACCTCCAGACACTGCCGGAGAACGTGATCGTGGGGATGTGCCCGGCGGGCTACCAGCGGACACACAACCAGGTCGCCGAGGAGAACTACCGGGAACTGATGCGCATGGTCAACGAGTGGAGCGGGGTCAACGATCGCAAGATGCTGATCTGGCTGCACCATCTCTACCGCCATCGCGCACAGCGGCGTGTCGGTGTGCCGATGCTGCTGATGAACCACGCCGAGCGACTCTTTCGCGATCTCTCGGAACACGCGAACCTCATGCACATCGAGATGGACGCCGACTCGCTGATGCTCGAACACCTCAATCAGTACGCGTTCCTCAAGCTCCTTTACAACCCGAACCTCGACGCCGAAGAGATGCTGGAGGACTATGCTGAGAGCTTCTACGGCCCGGGCGCGGAGATCGCGCTGTCGATCCTGCGCGACATCGAGGCGCGGTCGATGGAGGTGGCGCGCGAGGAGCCGGGACCCGTCGAGGTGTGGGAGAGCCACTTCACCGAGGAGGCCGTGCAGAGCTACCGGGAGCAGGCTGACGCGCTGGTTGAGGCCACCGAGGGCACGCGCCATGCGGACGCCGCGGAGATCTTCTCACGCTGGTTCGTCGGCGCGATCGAGCGCGGCCGGGAGCTTTACGTGCGCGACATCAAGGAAGTGGCCGAGAGCGATGCCGGCCAGGTGAGCATCCGCGCGCTGGTGGGCGAGATCACGGTGGACGGGAAGCTCGATGAGGAGGGCTGGGAGCGGTCGGCCCGCGTGCGATTCGCAAACAATCAGACCGGCGAGCCCACGGAGTATCCGACCGATCTGCGGCTGCTTCGCGCGCCGGACGCCCTCTACTTCGGCTTCACCTGCCACGATCCGAACGCGGCGGAGTTGCCGACCAGCGAGGGAGAGAGCGACTCGGTCGAGATATTCCTCGACCCGCAGCACGACGCGGACAGTTACTACTGGTGGTGGATCGACATCGCCGGGCGGACGCTCGACTGGCGCTTCCCGGGCGGTGATGAGCCGAAGGACGAGGAGTGGGAGAGCGGCGCGGAGGTGGCCACGAGCATCGAGGACGACCGCTGGATCGTGGAGGTGCGGATCCCGCGGGAGAACCTGGAGGATGGCATGACTCGACCGGTCGGGCGGCCGTGGGGCGCGAATTTCGCGCGCAGTATGCAGAACCCGCCGCGACCGGAGGATCAGTTCAGTTGCTGGAGTCCGCTGATCCGGGGCAGATTCCATCAGCCGGAACTCTTCGGGCATATATTCTTCGTGAAGTAACGCAGGAGTAAAGAGGAAAGAGGGAAGAGGGAGAAGGGAAAAGGGAACGGCGGACGGCATGGGCGCCGTCCGCTGCCCCTCACTGCAGGGGTCGACTTACTCGCGGTCGCAGAGAAGTTCGCCCGCCACGCCGATGTTCTCGCGGGCGTTCTCGCGGATGAGCACGACGTATGCGCTCTTTGGAAGGCCGTAGGCGTCCGAGAGCGCCGCAGTGATGTCGCTGCAAAGCCGGCGCTTCTTCTCGACCTCAAGCGGCCCTCCGTCGATCGTGACAACAGGCATCGGTGATCTCCTTCGCGGTCTGGGATACGTTGACCTGTCAGTGGTTTCGCGCGGACGGAGCGTATCACCTTGTTCGCGCCTTCTGCTCCTCGCACACCACGGGGGTGCAGAGGCGACGTGCAGCACAGGAACTTCCGCCACCCGCGTTTCGCTAAGTACCCTACCCTACCATGTCGTTTTCGTTCATCGAGGGGAGTCAAATCGAATGCCAGGCAAACCAGTTGCCGAACTTGAAGTTGGCGAGCGCATCATCGGGACCTACGCGGCGAGGAGCAAGTCGCTCGCGAGCTTCAAATCCAAGCCCGGCCAGTATCTCTCACTGACACTCGCCGACGCCACCGGTCAGATCACCGCCCGGATGTGGGATGACGCCGAGGAGGCGGCCGCGCTCTTCTCTGAGGGCGACGCCGTCACAGTGCGCGCGGTGGTCGAGGAGTACCGGGGACAGAAGCAACTCGTCATCGAGAAGCTCAAGGCCGCCGAGCAGAAGGAGATGGACGCGGCTGATCTTGTGCCGGCGAGCCAGCGCGACGTCGATGAACTCCGCGAGCGGCTGCTGGAGATCGTGGCGAGCGTGAGCAATCCGCACCTGAAGGCGCTGCTCGACGAGTTCTTCGGCGACCCGGATTTCGTGGACTGCTTCTGCCGCGCCGCCGGGGCGAAGGCCCTCCATCACTCGCACCTCGGTGGGCTGCTGGAACATACCATCGGAGTGCTCGAGGTGCTGGAGACGGTTGCGCGCGTGCACCCCGAACTCGACCGCGACCTGCTGATGGCCGGCGGGCTTTTACACGATCTCGGGAAAGTGACCGAGCTTGAGTGCCGGGCCTCCATCGAGTACACTGACACCGGGAGGCTGGTCGGACACACGGTGCTGACCGATCGCATGGTGAACAAAGCCATCGACAGAATCGAGGGCTTTCCTGAGGAGTTGGCGAATCGGTTAACGCACCTGCTGCTCTCGCATCATGGTCAGCGGGAGTACGGCGCGCCGGTGCTGCCGATGACGGCCGAGGCGTGCGCGCTGCACTACGCGGACAATCTCGACGCGCACGTGCAGTACTTCGGCCAGGTCATCGCCGACGGGCAGGCGGCCGGATCGCGCTGGTCGGACTACCAGCGGCTCTTTGAGCGCTACATCTACGTGGGCGCGGACATCGATGCGCCGGGGGCCACGCTGCCACAGCCGGCCGCGCCGAAGGAGCCGCCGGCCTCCCCCCAGACCGCGGAGCAGAGCGGGACCGGGGACACCGGGGAGCAGGCTTCGTCGGGCCCCGGCAGCCTCTTCGATGCATAGTCTGACACACACCTGAGTGGATTATGAGGGAAACTCGTGATCCAGAGTCTGAACATGGGATAGGAAACGTCGTCTACAAATGGCGAAGGGCAAGCGACTCACACAACGGGAGATCGAGATGCTGGTCGAGCGGGCCCGGCAGGGCGACCGCGCGGCCTTCGGTCAACTGGTGGATGAGTACAAGGATAAAATTTACAATTACGTCGCCCGGATGCTGAACGATCCGTATGAGGCGGAGGACGTGACGCAGGAGGCGTTCCTGCGCGCGTACAAATCTCTCCCTCGCTTCCGGGGCGCATCCAGCTTTCATACCTGGCTCTACCGCATTGCCAGCAACCTCGCCATCGACGTGGTGAGGAAGCGCAAGCGACAGGACCCGACGTTCTCACTCGACGAGCCGCTCGAGTCCGATGACGGGGAGTACGAGCGTGAACTGCCGGATGAAACCGGCGGCCCTGAGGATCGGACATCGACGCGGGAGACACGCGTGGCGGTACGCAGGGCGATCATGGATCTCCCGGAGAAGCTCCGGGACGTGATGATCCTCTACGAATTGCAGGGGGAGACCTACGAGGATATCGCCGACATTCTCGACGTGCCGCTCGGCACGGTCAAGAGCCGGCTTTTCAACGCTCGCAACAGACTCAAGGATTCTCTGCGGGAGCTTGTTGAGGCCGGAGAACTTGAGGTTGGGGGCTGATTCGGAGTAACGCGGCTGCGGGAGCCGCTTGAAAGCGGGAGACGCGCCCACAGACGTGCGCTGGAAGTTGGAGGGCGAGACCGATGACGTGCAAGCAGGTGCAGGCGGAGCTGGTGGAGTGTTGGGCAAGCACCGAAGTGATTTCTGCCGAGGTGACCGAGCATCTCGCCGGATGCGCGGAGTGCCGCTACGAGGCGCTGCTGTTGCGCGAGACCGATGTGATGCTGCGCGCCCTGCCGCAGGAGCGCGCCCCGCAGGGCTTCACCGAGAATGTCCTGGCAGGGCTCGACCGCGAAGAGAGCCGCTCGGGATGGATTGAGCGTCTGGGCGAGTTCTTCGCACCGGCGCGGCCGCCGTCGTGGGCGCGCGCGGCGGCTGTCGGGACGGCCATCGCGCTCGCGGTTGCCGGTGGCGCCGTCTGGTACAACCAGGCGCAGGAGCCTCCGCCGCAGCCGCAGATTGCCGTGACCCCCGCGGCATCCGGGGTCAGCGCCGAGAGTATCCCGGTCGATGCGGCCAATCAGGCGGAACTCGAGGAGCTTCTCGTGCGCCATCAGGCCCTTGAGATGACCCAGCCGCTGGCCGACGACGCCGGCGTCAGCCTGGTCGTGTATACATCAAACTGATGGCCCACTCACACCTGAGGAAGCGAAGCAGATTGATGATGAGATTGTGCAGGATGACGGTTGTGCAGGCCGCGGTCATTGCGACGGCCGTCACCGCTGTCCACGGAGCCCCCGAGCCGCTGGAGATCCTCCGACAGAGCATCCTCGCCCGCAGCAGTGTCGACTTCTCCGGCATCCGCACCGTCGTCATATTCGAGGACGGTGAGAAGGTGCATGGGGTCCAGCAGAAGATCGACTGTCAGGCCCCCGACAGCCTGCGAATCGTTGTCATCGAGCCGCGGAGTGAGCAGGGCAAGCTCTGCCTGACCACGGGGCGCGAGCAGTGGGATTACAACCCCGCCTCCGGACGGGCGGTGCATGCGAAACTCCCCCCACCCGAGCAGGTCGTCCAGACGCGTCTTGCCGAACTCGAGCAACTCGTTGACCGCATGAACATGCAGTACGTCGGCGTCGACTCGATCGCCGGCCGGCCGGCCCACGTCGTCAAGGTGTACACTATCAGGGGCCTGCCGGTGAAGAAAAGCTGGGTTGACCGGCAGTATTACGTTGAACTGAAGACGCAGCGGTTCGACTCTCACGGACGGGTCAAGTCCTCGGCGTACTACACGCGTATTGATTACTCGCCGTCTTTCGCGCCAGACCTCTTCGAGTTCCAGCCGCCGGCGGACGCCACCGTCATCGAAGCCGGACGGAGCACACGACGCATGCCGCTCGAGCAGGCTGAGAAGCAGGCCGGCTTCGAAGCGGTGCTTCCGACCCACCTCCCTTCGGGCTATCACTTCCATCGGGACCGCACCGGGCTCATCGAGGTCAACGGCCAACCGACCATCTGGCTGTCATTCAGCAACGGCGCGGATACGTTCAGTCTCTTCCAGCGCCGGGCATCGGGCGAGATGGAGCCGATCCGACACGACAGGTCGGTCACGTGGCATGACGGCAACTACCGCTTCACGCTGATGGGGAGCCTCGCCAGCGACGAGGCTGCGCGGGTGAAAGCCTCGATCCAGCCGTGAACTCCGCCCCGAATCCACGCCGACCGAAAAAAAATGCCAGCCGCGCTAAAGTCCGCGCTCTTTGCGCCGATGTATGAACTGAGGTATGCGTGCGGGCAGTTGCATGGAGAGCGAGGGGACAGGCAGTGAAAATCGATCCAAGCACACTTCACAGCATCGGTCGCAGCAGCGTTGGTCGAGTACGCGGAGAGGGGGTTGAGGCTGCGAAGTCCGTGACGGGCGGCACAGCAGCCCGAGCCGGTGGCGGGGCGGACCAGCTCGCCCTGAGCAGCCGGGCCGAAGAGATCAAGCTCGCCCGAGCCGCGCTTGCGGAGGCGCCCGAGGTGCGGGCCCAACGCGTGGCCGAACTGAAGGCGCAGGTCCAGGCGGGCACATACAAAGTCGATCCGGATCAGGTAGCCGAGCGGATACTCAATCCGCGTTCATAGCGCATCTCGGCTCACCGTCGCCGGCCGTGCGATGACCCCCGCGCGGCCGGCGCATCGTGTACGCCCCGCGACCCCGAATTATCCACGCAGTTCGCGAAAGGAATCGCGGCGGCATCCCCCGAATCCATCCCTCAGCGTCCGGTCCGAACACAACCCGGGGAATGAGCATCGATGAAGTGTGGCGTCGCCGTGTGGAACTGGTTGGAGCCATCGCGGACACTGATCGGCCTCATGGAGGAGCTTGTCAGCGAAGGTTTTGAGGCCATCTCCGTGCAACCCCGGCAGGTGCTGGGCCTCGATGACGGTGAGCTTGCCGAGATGATTGCGCTCCTTGATGAAAACGAGATGCCGGTGACGGTGCACGCCGCAGCCGATCAGTTCACCGAGGAACTGATGCGGGGGCTGCTCGATCGACTCGGGCCACGTCTGCGCGCGGTGACTCTCGATGGCGTCATGCGCTCAGCGCCCTCGGGCAAGCGGTGGGATGCGGCGTTGATGGTGGAGACACTCCTGATGGTGGAGCGACTCGGCGCGACCACCGGCGCGCGCTACGGGATCGAGGACTTCCCCATCGACGGCGCGGCGATGTCGGATTTCGCCGATGAACTCCGACCTCTGCGGCGAAACGAGCGCTGGGGGATGCTGCTGGACATCGGCCATCTGAACCTGCGGCGGAATGACGCCGAGTATTTCGGCCGCATGAGCGTGGCGGAGAACATCGAGCGGCTGCCGGTGCCGGTCATCGAGGTCCACGTGCATGACAACCCCGGCGACCGGGACATGCACATGCCGCTGGGGAGCGGAACGCTCGACTACGAGGAGGCGGCCGCGGCGTTGCGCGCGCGAGGTTTTGACGGCATCTCGACCATCGAAGTGTGCCCGTCGCTGCACGGCCGCAGGCCGGCGGAGGTGTGGGGGACCCGCGCGGAGAGCCTCGAACGCTGGCGCCGGGCATGGCGGGATGCCGACGAGCAGGAGCGAGACAGGCGGCGCCCGCACAGCCGGCAGGAACGATGAGACAGCGGCTGCGACGTGACAGGAAGCTTGCCAGCGCTTCATCCCACCCCACGTTGAAACCTGCGCCGCCGGGCGTTACAATACCCACCGAGCGGCTATCACCTGACTGCGAAGCCGGAGTCATCGATGCCTCAGTTCGAGTACGAAGCGCGCGGCCCCGACGGCGACACCGTCAGCGGCATACTGCAGGCTCCTGACGCCCGAGCGGGCGCTCGTGATCTGCGTGAGGGTGGTCTCTTTCCCGTGCGCATCGCGCCGGTCGGCGCTTCACCGTGGGGCGCGTCGATCCGGCATCACCTTCGGCCTGTCTCGCCATCACAGCAGGCCCGGTTCTTCACTCAGCTTGCGTCCCTGCTCCGGAGCGGCGTTAACGCGCACGACGCGTTCGATGAACTCTCGCACCTGGCCGGCGACCGCCGCCTGTCACGCGTGGCTCGTGAGATCAGCGACCGGGTCGGCGAGGGCGCGCCGCTGGCCGACGAGTTTGTGCGCTATCCTGCCATCTTCCCGTCGTACGTGAGCGGCATGATCGGCGCCGGCGAGCAGCTTGGGGCGCTCCCCGAGGCGTTGCGGGAACTCGCGGAGCAGTTCGAGGCCGAGGCGCGGCTGCAGGGCCGTCTGAAGTGGCTGCGAGTGTACTACGGCGCGGTCCTCGTGCTTGCGCTGCTGGTCGCGCCCTTCCCGTGGATGATCTCGCGCGGAATCGGCTGGTACGCCGAGCTTGCGGCGACGCGACTTCTGCCCGTCCTCGGCGCGGCAGTCGCGCTGATCTTCGTATTGCGGGCTCTGCGCGCCGTCCCGGCGTACGAGCGTCTCCGATCTCGAGCAGTCCTTGCGCTGCCGGTCTTCGGCTCCCTGCCGCGATGGTCGGCCGTGGCGCGTTTGTTGCGCACAATGAACTTCGCCCAGCGCGCGGGAGTCACATTGCACCAGGCGCTGGAGTTGGCCGGTGGGGCCACCGGTCAGGCGTCGATGCGCCGCTCCGCCGCCGAGGCGGCGAGGAAGATTCGCACGGGCCTCAGCGCGGACGAGGCGGTCGCACAGATGGGCTTTCTGCCGAGACGCATCCGGCAGATGATCGTCGGCGGCGAGCGCACCGGTGACCTTCAACGCCGCTTTGACGCCGCAGCGGACCACGCCGTCGAGCGACGCGAGGCCGCGATCAACGCGATTTCCAGCGGAAGTGCCGCGGTCGCGCTGGTCGGTGGCGCAGCCATCGCTCTGATCGCGCTGGTCATCGCGTGGCGCAGTTACTACGACGCGCTCTTCGAACTGGCCGGCTTCTGACCGCGGAGCCTGAGGAGAGAGCGGCGCGGCTCACGTCACATTCGGCGCACGGAAAAGCCATCTGATGTGCGCGCAGCCGCACAACGCGTGATCTGCTCGCGATGAGTATCTGAAGTCGAAGAAAGGTGCCGCCCATGGCTCGACAGGCGACAGCGTACCCGGTGATGGCGTTCATCTCCACGGCCCTCCTCATCAGCGCACTGCTGCTGTCTTCCGCGCGCGCTGAGGCGCAGTTCCCGACCAACCCCGACTTCTCCCGCGGCCTCGACGGGTGGAGCGTGCCGGAGGGCTGCGGGCTGGAGCGGAGCGCGCTCTCACTGCGCGACGGCTCGGCCGTCTCCGATGCATCGGCCGAGCCGCTGGCGGGCTGGCAGCGGGTGGAGGTGCGTCTGCGAGGGCCGGGGGCGAACGCCGATTCCTCGCTCAGCGTCGCCCTTGCGACCGCCGGTGACACGCAGCGCCCGCAGGTTGCCGTGACCGCCGCCGAAGCGGGATCGCGCTGGCGAACGCTCTCGGCGGAGCTTCTCCCGCCGCCCGATGAGCCCGCGTCGGTGGTGATCGCCGTGGAGGACGAGGAGCGCTGGCTGATCGACCGCGTCTCGGTGACGCCGATCGAACTGCCCGAGTCAGAGCATGGTGAGCAGGCGGCGGTCATCTCTGAGGCGCTGCCCGAGGGCTGGGAGCCGGAGGGTTTGCTGGACGCCGTCGAGCGACCGATCGGCCGCGACAGTGAGCTGCTCGTCTCAGTCGGCGCGCTGCAGGTCGGAATGCCCGCCCGTGCCACCGCGTCGCGGGGCCATCGCGGCTCAGTGCAACTCATCGTCAGGAGCCGCGCGACGGCCGATCGCGCGCTCACCGTCTCCGCGACCGGCCCGCCCGGCTTCTTCGCGCCCGAGCGCACGGTGACGATCCGACCTGACCGCGACACGGTCTTCAAGACGTCGCTGCAGGCGTTCTTCGTCGGAACGCGATGGGCTCGGCTGACATTCCGCAGCGGCGACGACGAGGCCTCAGCGCCGATTCGCGTCAGCGTCGAACGTTCCTACCCGGCGCCGGGCGTGAGTTTCGCGGATGGAGATCTTCCCACGACACTCGCCGATGCGCTGCAGCGGGCCTCGATCCCGATGGTCGCCGCGCCTGACACGGCGACGCTCCCGGACGACCTCACCCGGGTGCGACTGATCACGCCCCCGTGGACTGATGAGGCGTTGCGCGCCGCTGCGGCTGAGGCGGCCGAGCGCGCGGAGTTCGCGGCGCTCCACTTTCCCCGGGGCAGCGCACCCGACGGTGACGCTGCTTCGACCACGATGCGGCTCCGCGCGGCGCTCGATGACGCCGCTGACGGCATCTCGATGCTCGGCCCGCCCGCCGACCTCGATCCCGGCCCTCCCCCGCAGATAGCAGAGGCGGACCTCACCCCCATCCTCGACCTCGCGACCGACGGGGCCATCTCGGCGCCGACGCTCCGTCTGCCGATGCTGGAAGCGCGGCCGGTCCGCGAGGTGCTCCTCGACCGGAGGCCCCTCGAGAGCCCGCAGCCGTCGTGGGCGGCTCTGTCTGAGGCCCTCGGCGTGGACGTAGTGTCCACCGCAATCCGCGCCGGCGCGCGCCTGCCGATGTTCTTCGGCGAACTCGCGGCTCGCACCACGGGCTCGGAGGAGGCCGATGCGGCGATGCTGGCACGGGCGCTGGTGATCTGCGCCTACCAGGGCGCGACCGGATGGACGGTCCCGGCTCGGCCCCAGGACGCGCCTGGGGGGAGCGATGCGTTCTGTCCCTTCGACGACGATGGCGGCTTTGATGGACCGGTCTCGCGCGCATACGCCGAACTGTCGCGGGAGTTGGCGGCGGCCGTCCCGCTGACGGTCCTCAGACAGTCGCCGGAGATCGGCAGCGCGCCTGATGCGCAGATCGGATTCCGACCTTTCATCCGCAATGACGAGGGGATACTCGCGCTGTGGAACAACACCGGCGCGCCGATCGACCTGGCGGTGGAAGTTCGCACTCAACCACTCGACCTGCACACAGTCAGCGTAGGACCTGGCGGCGTGCACCGCGAGTACGTCGGCATGTTCAAGTTCAGCGAGGACGCAATCACGCTCAACCGCCCGGTCGTGTTCGTGAGCCTGCAACCCGGCGAACTCAAGCTGCTCTCAATGCAGCTTGCGCGCCCGCACACAGGATGGCTGGCGTTGGTGGAGCGTAAGCCTCGCATCGTGCGCGAGGACGACGGCCGCGGGAACTTCCTCGAGGAGTGGAGCGGGGAGCGCGGCTACCGATGAGCGGGCGCGTGTCGGCCGACCTCGCTTCGGCGAATCTTCCCCACGACCGGAGTTGTGACGCGTCTTCTTTCTCCGCTCATCAGTTTGCCCCTGCGCGGTCGCAGGTGGTATACTGCTGCCTCGCGCCCCCGTGGGCATGGAATACGACAGGAACGTGACAGGCAGGCGGTGAATCTTTTGAGTGATGCCACGCCGGTCAGCATCGACGTGGTCGTCGAACCCGAGGGCGAAGGACTTGAGCTTCCCGCGGCGGCGACCGGGGGTTCGGCGGGGATGGACCTGCGGGCCGCGATCGACGCGCCCGTGACGATCGAGCCGGGCGGGCGGGCGCTGATCAGCGCGGGCTTTCGGATGGCACTGCCTCAGGGCTACGAGGCGCAGGTGCGTCCGCGCAGCGGACTGGCGCTGAGGCATGGCGTGACGGTGCTCAACTCCCCGGGGACGATCGACAGCGACTACCGCGGGACCGTCGCGGTGATTCTCGTGAACCTCGGTGACGAGGCGTTCGTGGTTGAGCGCGGTGAGCGGATAGCGCAGATGGTGGTGGCGCCGGTCACACGCGCGCAGTTGCGGTCGGTCGATGCACTGCCCGAGAGCGCGCGAGGCGAAGGTGGCTTCGGCCACACCGGCCGGGGCTGATGCGGACATTATGCAGAGAGGTGGGTCAAATTGAGGATGGGACGCGGACCGACAACAATTGCTGCAGTGCTGACGGTCGGAGCGCTCCTGCTGCTTGCCGGATGCGGCGAAGAGCAGGCTGTGCGCGACACGGTGCAGATCCCGGAGACCGATGAGGCATGGGAGGCGGATGAGGCTCCTGAGATCGAGGAGGCTGAGCCGGGGAAGGAAGCGCCTGACTTCACCGTCCCGCTCGTGGATGGGGACGAGGTGAGTCTCTCGGATTACGAGGGAAAGATCCTTGTGCTCGACTTCTGGGCGACCTGGTGCACTGCGTGCGTGGCGGAGTTTCCGGAGTACCAGGAGCTTTATGAACGCTGGGATCAGGACGAGGTGGAGTACCTCGGTCTCTCGGCGGACGGCGACATGTCCACGGTGGAGGCGTTTCTGCAGGGGCAACCGGACCTGACGCTGCCGATGGCGCTGGCGGATGATGAACTGCTTGAGGAGTATCTGCCGACGAGGACGCTGCCGTCTTCGCGCGTGATCGACGGTGACGGCATCGTGCGTTACGAGTTCAAAGGCCCTGCCACGGACGAGGTCGCGGAGGCTGTGAGGCGGCTGCTGGAGGAAGACGCGGCAGATGGCCCCGGCGGTGAAAGCTGAAGATCGAAGCGGGGAGCACCGGCCGGGGAGTTCGGTCCTGAGATGAGATCATCGCCTGGCGTTTTGCGAACTCGACTGCCACGGAAGGCTTTCGCGTTCCCGATGGCGAAGACAGGCCGGGATGAGTGAGACAGCCGACGGGCAAACCTCACGGGCCGCCGGATTCGCGGCGGCCCTTCTCTGCGGCGCGATCATGGGCATCTC
>JBKHFA010000074.1:0-13039 GCA_046540615.1 Armatimonadota bacterium
CCTACGCGTGTCACCCGACCTCGAAGAACAAGCTCCTCATCAGCGCCGACTGGCCCGGACAGGTCGCGCAAGGGCTCAAGGACGAGCTTGATGCGGGCGTCATGACGGCCTTCGCGCAGGGCGCGGGCGGCAGCGTTATGCCGCGCATGCATGAGCGCGATGGCGAGGAGCAGTACGAGGCCTACTGGCGCGAGGTCGCGGGCGGGATCGCGGAGTTCGTGCGCTCGGGGGCGATGGAGCCGATCGAGCTTGACCTGGCGACCAACGAGCGGGAGTTCGCGCTTCCCTATGACGACGCGCGCATCCCCTCGCGCGATGAGCTTCTGAACATGGCCAGCCCGTATGACACGGAGATCCCGGACGGCTTCCGCCCGGCGAACCGCTCGATCGTGCGGCTGTGGGCGCGGGACCTGCTGGAGCAGATGCGGACGGGGACGATCCCCGCGGCCTTCCGCATG
Source organism: Armatimonadota bacterium (assembly GCA_046540615.1). Lineage (GTDB taxonomy): Bacteria > Armatimonadota > Zipacnadia > Zipacnadales > UBA5352 > UBA5352. Next base: position 459 of record JBKHFA010000074.1, read on the forward strand.
CATATCACGCACTGGCGGCTCAATGAGGACCTGCAGATGGTGGCGATGTCCGGCGAGGTGACGGCGGAGGTCGGCCGCGCGGTGAAGGACCTCTTCCCCGACAGGGAAACGCTTTTCCTCGGCTACTGCACGTACACCGATGCGTACATTCCCACCGCCGAGATGCTCCCGCAGGGCGGGCATGAGGCGCTCGGCTCGATGTGCTTCCACGAGCGCCCTGCGCCCTTCGTGCCGGAGATAGATGAGATCATCGAGCGCGAAGTCCGGGCGCTGGTGGATTGACTCAGGCCCGACCGCATGCGCCCGCTCTCAAAGAACTCGCATCAACTCGCGATCAGTTCCTCCAGCAGACCGCGCAGATCCTCCTCGGTGACCGCCCTTGGATTATGCGCGGTTGAGCCGGATTCGAGGGCCGGCGGGATGATCTCATCGAAGTCGGCTCTCGCGAGGCCCGCCTCAGCCCAGTCCACGTCCGCGTTGAGGTCACCAACCAGCCGCGCCGCCCAGTGGTAAAGATCGCGTTCCGACTCGCCGACACCGATGGCCCGCGCGAGGTAGGCGTACTGCGCCTTTGCGGCCTCCAGGTTGAACCTGACCACCATCGGCAGGAGCGCCCCGCAGACCCGTCCGTGCGGCAGGTGGTAGAGCGAACCCAGCGGATGCGCAAGCCCGTGGACCAGCCCCAGTCGCGCGCTCGCCAGCGCGAGCCCCGCCATCAGGCTCCCCAGCGCCATGTCCTCGCGCGCCTGCAGGTTCGACCCGTCGCTGACAGCCTGGCGCAGGCTCCCGGCGATGCGCCGCGTCCCCTCCTCGGCCATCGGCGCGCTGATCGTGTTCGAGCCGGTCGAGACAAACGCTTCGATCGCCTGGGTCAGCGCGTCGAGACCGGAGTGAGCAGTCACACCAGGCGGGCAGCTCAGCGTCAACTCGGGGTCGACGATCGCGATCTCAGGGAGCAGACCGTGGCCGCGGATCGAGGCCTTCTCCCCCGTCTCCGTGTTCGTGAGCACGCAGTTCGGCGTGACCTCCGCGCCGGTCCCCGACGTCGTCGGCATCGCAATGCACGGGCGGCCGATCCCCGACACCTCGCGCCCGTGCTGCACCGGCTCCGGATCATCCGCAAGCCCCGCGACGGCCTTGCCGACATCAAGCGCGCTTCCCCCGCCCGCCGCAATCACCACGCCGCAGTCGCCATCCCGCGCCGCCGCGCGACCGGCCTCGACCGTGGCCAGCGACGGCTCAGGCTCGACCTCATCGAAGACGCTGACCGACACGCCCGCCCCTTCGAGTGAATCCGAAAGTTCATCGAGCGCCCCCGATTCCCGCAGGGCCGTCCGTCCGCAGACGATCAGCGCGCGGTCGCCAAACTGCGCGGCGTGTTCGCCGAGTTCGTGCCTTGTGCCCGAACCGAAGAATATCTGCTTCGCGCTACGCACCGTGATCTCCGCCATCATGGTCCTCCCGTGGGCTCCTCGACTTGCGGCAGTCAGTTCTCCGGCAGCAGGACGTCATGCTCCCGCTCCAGCGCATCCTCAATGCGCGCGGCGCACTCGTCGGTCAATTCGTACTTCAGCAGGTTCACTCGCGTCTCAAAGATGCCCATCCGCACCAGCAGATGCTTCAGGCCCGCCAGCCACGTGCTGATCGTCTCTCCGCCGTAGACGTCGTACATCAGCGCATTCATCCGCTCCTGGAGGTCCCGCGCCCGCTCCATCTCGCCCTCAGCGATCGCGTCCATGATCTGCCGCGCGAGATAGCCGTTGAAGATCGCGCCGCCGAGCACGAGGCCGTCGTAGCCCGTGCCGAGGTAGGTCGGCAGGTCGAACTCATTGCCGGACATGACGCGCAGTTCGGGCCGCTCGGCGCGAATCTCGAGTACCGCCTCGCACCGCTCCTCGCTGCCCGAACTGTCCTTGAGCGCCACCACCTTCGGGTGCTGCAAAGCCTCCGAGAGCACCTCCAGCGGAACGAAGGTCGTGTCACGCTCGCCGAGGTCGTAAATCCCCATCGGCAGCGGACTGCCCTCGATCGCGTCGAGGTAGAGATCGCGCAGCCTGTCCTTCGCCAGCGGCCCCATCAACTTCCACGGAGCCGCCATGATGGCCACGTCCGCGCCCTCCTCGGCGGCGATCCTGGCATTCTCGATGATGCGGGGCGCGGAGTTGTCGGTCACCTGCGCGCCGATGGTCATGCGTCCGGCGTTGTACTCGCAGACCTCACGCATGAATGTTCGCTGCTGCTCGCGCGGCAGCCACGGTCCCTCGCCGCACGATCCGAGGATGAAGAGGCCATCCACCCCCAGTCGCAGATGGTGATCGACCAGGCGACGGGTGGATACGAGGTCGATCTGCAGATCGTCGGTCAGTGGCGTGGGTGTTGCCGACCACAGCGGTCGCGTCGCGAGCATCGTCTGTGCCGTCATCATGTGCCTCCATCGTGCGTGGTTGCAATCATCGAGCGCGGTCGAAACTGCTCGTGTTATTCATCTGACAACGCCTGCTCGGAGTCGTCGGTAGTCGGGTCGCGGTCATTCCCGGTCGGTCCCGTGGGGGGTGAGCGGCGCGGAACAGCGATCTTCCAGACGTCCACCGCGAGCTTCACAAGCCCGATGACCACCACGTAGAACTCCAGCCGTCCGAGAAACATCGCTATGATGCCCGTCCAGAGCACCGCCGACGGCGCGTTCGCTGAGGTGACGCCGACCGAAAGACCCACGGTGCCGAGCATCGACGCCGCCTCGAAGAGCGATTCTTCAAGACCGAAACCCGCAGCGGCGATGACGAGGGTCGCGACAAGCAGCGAGCCGACGTAGAGGAAGAAGTAATCTGCGATCCCGCGCAGCCGACGCTCATCGATGAAATCGCGGTAATCGCCTTGCCAGATCCATCGTTCAAAAACGGTCGTGGGTGGCAGAAATGCCCGTCGTATCTTCCAGAAGAGCGACTTGAGCAGTACATAGACCCGGTACTGCTTGATCCCCCCGGAGGTGGAGCCCACGCCACCGCCGATACACATGAGCGTGACGATGATGAGGAGGCCGAATCCGCTCCATTCCTCATAGGAGACGGTCGCAAAGCCCGTGCCGGTCAGGGCTGAAACGCTTTCGAAAACCGCGACCCGCCCGGCTTTCTCTCCCGCGTAAAGCCCCCCGGTGACGAGTGCGAAAAGGAGCAATGCGGCCACGGGGATCACCACTGCGACCAGTCTCAGTTCTCCGCTCCGGGTGGCCCGCTGGAATCTCCGGCGCAGAAGGCCCCATGCGGTCAGAAAGTTCAGGCTTCCCAGCAGCATCAGGGGGATCGTCACAGCCTCGACACGCATCTCGTCCCACATGCCGATGCTCTCCGGTCGGGTGGAAAAGCCACCGGTCGCCACTGCCGCGAACGAGTGATTGATCGCGTCGAACAGCCCCATCCCCGCGATCCAGTAGGCGAGAACGCCCACGAGCGCATAGCCGATGTAAAGCGTGAGCACCAGCTTCACCGATGCGCGGACATGCGGGACCAGTTGCTCGCTCCGCCCCTCCGCCATCGCAAGACCGGTGCCGGTCGGACCGGCGATTGAGGCCACCATGATGATCGCGAGGCCCGCGCCGCCCGCAAGCTGCATCAGGCTGCGCCAGATCAGCGTCATGTGAGACGCCTGCGTTACATCGATCACCGACAGGCCGGTGGTCGTCCAGCCGCTGACTGCCTCGAAGAGCCCGTGAGTGAAACCGAGCCCCTCGACGATCATAAAGGGGAATGCCGAGGCGATGCAGGCGATCATCCAGCTCAGGACCACGATCACGCTGCCCTGCTGGGTGGTCAACGCGGTCGGCTCACGGAGACGGAAAACGCGCCACAGCGTCACCCCCACGGCGCCAAGGCCGAGCGCAGGGCCCATGAAGCCCGGGGCGAGACGAAGCTCCGACGGCCAGACCAGCGCGCACGCAAGCGGCGCCACCATCAACCCGGCGCAGATGAGCAGGATCATGCCCGTGTAGGAGATGATTGCGCGGTAGCGCTTCCGCAGATGCAGATGGGACCGGCGCCGCCGGTCAGTCATGATCGTCACCCATCAGCAGCCGCATGACTTCACCATGATTCTCGGGCAGCGAGATGACGATCAGTTGATCCCGCTCCCGAAGCACCGTTGCGCCGGACGGGATGATCGGACGACCACGGCGCAAAACAGCCGCAATGAGCGATTCATCAGGAAGCAACACGTCTCGCAGAGCCATGCCGCTGGCCGGTGACTCTTCATCAAGGGTCAACTCAGTCACGTTTATCTGGCCCTCGGCCACCGGGATAAGCTGCTCCACATCCTCGAAGCTCATCTGCTGTTCAAGGAGCCGTGACAATATCCGCGTAGGCGACACCGCGGAGACGCCGAGCGCGTGGAAAGTCTCCTCGTGATCGGGGTCATTCACCAGCGCCAGCACGCGCGGAACATTGAAGCGCACGCTCGCCGTCTGGCATATGACGAGATTATCCTCATCATTGGGCGTGACCGCCAGCACCGCGTCGGCCTCATACGCCCCGGCCTCCTCAAGCACATGCGGGGCGCTCCCATCGCCGTAGATAACGACCGCGTGGAGGATTCGGGCAAGGCGTTTACACTCGTCCTGGTCGCGGTTGATGATCGTCACCCGGTGATCCCGGCTCATCAGCGACCGACTGAGAAAGTACAAAAGTTTCCCTCCGCCCACCACCAGCACCCTCATGACCTCTGCGACCTCTCAAGCGCCGGATCGCGGCGAAGGCTCTCGACGATCTCGTCCCCGACCAGCATCGCCGGGCAGATCGTATCAAGCCCAAGCTCGTAGAAAACTTCCTCGCGATCGGGCTCTGACACCCGGCACATCACCCGCCGCACACCGAACAACTTCTGCGCCACCTGGCCAACCATCAGATTGATATTGTCGCTTTCAGTCGCCACCACCACCACGTCAGCCTGCTCGACGTCCGCCTCGCGGAGTGTGGCGAGCGCCGTCGCGTCCCCCTCAACACGGAAGCCGCTGTACCCCGGAGAGAGCCCTGCAAACGCCTCTTCGCGATTGTCCACAACGGTCAGGTGATGGCCGCTGCGGCTCAGGCGGTTCGCGACCAGCGCGCCGAGGCGTCCGCAGCCGACCACCACGACGAACAACTCGCCTGCTCGCCTGACACCGGGACCGCGCTCGGCTTCGCGGGCTGATATGTGCGACGGATGTCCCTTCGGCATGCTACGCCTCCCACACGCATGGTCGCGGTCATCGCCGGATTTCACCACGACCTGATTTTACTCGCAATCGCAGGGTTCTCGCAAGCAGGCTGGCCATCCACAGGCCCGGCCCCGGTCGGTTAGCTCTCAACCGACGCACCGGGCCGGGGATATCACGCTCCCCGGCCCTCGGCGTGTACCCGCACCTGCGCGAGGTTCCCGCAACACGGCAAAGGCCCGGGCACACACAGGGCACCTGGGGGCCCTCTGCCCGCAATTCGAGCGGCGTGCAGGGATATGAAAGCGCGCCGCGAATTGGCGACCACGGGAGATCGCCAGATTCCTGTCCGGAAAGCGAGTGAATGACCGATGATCACGTTGAAGGCCCTCGGACACGCCTGCTTCATCCTCGACACGGGCGAGCACAGCGTTATCTTCGACCCGTGGCTCTCAGAAAACCCCGAAGCCGCGATCTCGGCCGACGAGGTCTCCGTCGATGCTATCCTGGCCTCACACGGGCACTCCGACCACCTCGGTGACGCCATCGACATCGCATCGCGTCTCGATGTCCCCGTTGTCGGACCCTACGAGCTTTGTATGTACTGTCAGCGCCACGGCGTGGAGGTCGCTCCGATGCACATCGGAGGCGGTCGGCAGTTCGACTTCGGTCATGTGCAACTGACGATGGCGCTGCATGGCTCTGCGGTCATCACCGACGACCTCATCGAATACACCGGACCGGCCTGCGGGTTCCTCATCACAGTTGGCGACACGACCGTGTACTACGCGGGCGACACCGGGATCTTCGGAGACATGGCGCTGATCGGGGAGATGAACTCCATCGACGTGGCCGTGTTGCCGATCGGCGACAACTTCACCATGGGCCCGGACAGCGCCGTCCGAGCCGCGCAAATGCTCGGAGCAAAGACGGTAGTCCCCATGCATTACTCGGCTTTCGATGTGATCGAGCAGGACCCGCATGCGTTCGCCGACCGCCTGGCAGAACTGGGCATCGACTGCACGGTCCTCAGGCCGGGCGAGCAGATGGACGTGTCCTGATTTCTTCAGTCCGAAGCCGGACGATGGAGGTGTCCCATGATTCGGTTCGCCTATCATCCCGCGAGCTATCTCAGGCAGGACATTGGCGCCGACGAGGCGCTGGAGCACATCGGGGAGGTCGGATGGGACGGCTTCGAGTGGTCCTCGTCAGCGCTCGCCGATCATTTCGGCAGCGCCGAGGCGTGCCGCGAGTGCCTCAGCGACCTCGGCATCAGTCTCTCGGGCATCTACCACCCGAGCAGATTCGAGAGCCGTGAGGAGATCGAGGATTGGATCGACCGAGCAGAGCAGGCGCTGGAGTTCGGTCGGACGGTCGGCGCCGACGTGCTCATGCTCGATGGCGGCAGCACCGACCTTCCGACCGGAGCGGACTCGATCGCGCGGGTCGCAGAGGCGGCCGCCGAGGTGGCACAGATGGCCTCCGACGCCGGGATGGCCTGCACCTGGCATCAGCACTGGGGCACGCTCTTTCAGTATCCGGAGCAGTTCCACGCGCTGATGGATGCCACCGAGATGAGTGAACTCAGGTGCACGCTCGACACCGCGCACCTCACGCTCGGTGGCTTCGACGTCCCGGCCACCTTCCGGCGCTATGTCCACCGCATGTGCTACGTCCACCTCAAGGACCTCAGTGAAGATCGGCGCTTTGCCGACCTCGGCGCCGGAATCGTGGACCTCGCGGAGGCGGCGCGTATTCTGATCGAAAGCGACTTCAGCGGATGGGTCGTCAATGATCTCGACTACACCGACGAGGACGCATTCGAGAGCGGCCGGCGCAATCTGAGCTTCATTCGGGAGCTGTTCGCCGACTGACCGATGGGCTGTGACGGGTCGGCGGCCGTGGTGCGCAGGGGCCCTCGCGGGCCGGGGATGTCGCACTCCCCGGCCGTGAACATGTACCCCTGCGCAAGGTCATCGCAGCGAAGAAGAGAAATACCTCAGACAGACAGCCGAATGGCCGGCAGGGAGGCAGCCGATGGAGAACCGAGGTGTGCTCACATACGATCAGCATCGCACATGGACAGGGTACACGCTTTACTGCGAAAGCTGGGAGGACCCGTCGCAGTCCCCGGACGGGAAGGGCGAAATCCTGCTGATCGACATGGACGGCGAGATCGTCCACCGCTGGTACGTTGAGACCGCACTGCAGTCATTCTGCAAGTTGCTGCCCGACGGCAACCTGATCTACCCCACCCGTGATCGCTCGGACATCTTCAGGGCCGGTCTGCGCGAACTCACGCCCGACAGCGAAGTGGTCTGGTCTTACCACTGCCGGATCGACCATGACTTCGAGGTCTTCGACGACGGCCGCATCCTCATGCACACGATCCGCGATCACATGTGGCCTCAACTCGGCACGGAACTCAAGCGCTGCCCCTACATGATCGAGATCAACCGCCGGAAGGAACTTCTCTGGGAGTGGCATGGTGAGCACCACCTCGAGGAACTCGAGGCGCTGCTCCCCGCCGATGGCTGGGACCACGTGACCTCCCGGCTTGAGGAGGACTTCTCCTTCGACTGGGCGCATAACAACACGCTGCAGGTGATTCCGCCGAATGAGACATGGGAGCAGGAGCGCGCGGGGGGCCGCTTCGAGCGTTTCAAGCCCGGCAACATCGTCTTCAGCTACCGCAGCCTTGACGTCATCGGCGTGATCGATCGCGACACCTCCGAGATCGTCTGGGCGTGGGGGCCCGGGATCATCGACGGCCAGCACAAGCCGCACATGCTCCCCAACGGCCACATAATGCTCTTTGACAACGGCACGATGCGCGGCTTCTCCCGTGTCATCGAGGTCCATCCTCTCACCGAGGAGATCGTCTGGGAGTACCGCTCTCAGGACCCGGAGGACTTCTTCTCGCCCTACATCTCCGGAGGGCAACGCCTGCCCAACGGAAACACCCTCATCTGCGAGGGCTCCCGGGCCCACCTCTTCGAGGTCACCCCTGAGCGCGACGTGGTCTGGGATTTCGTCAATCCTCACCGAAAAGCGGGGGCGCTCGGCAGCGTCTACCGCTGCACGCGCTACTCCGAGGAGTACTGCCAGCCGCTTTTTGACCGAATTGGTCACTGATCGCACTGCCGGAGGCCGCCATGCTGAAGACACGTTCGTCAACCCCGCGTCGGGGCCTCACAGATCCTGTCCGCGAACGCGTCGTTTGCCGTTCGGAGGGGCCGCCTGAGCCCGCAGCGCCGTGTGCGGCGGGGGAAGTCGGCCCGCGGTCCACCACCAACCGGCCGACTTCGGCCTTCCCAAACGGCACTCATGCCTCAGGCGGCTCCTCCGACGGCACACGGCGACGACACTCTCGCGCCACGCGGTCCGCACGCCCGCGACGTGATCTCACGCGCATCCTTGCCGCCACGCTGCTGCTCCTCATGACCAACCTCGCCTGGGCCGCCGACGATCTCGTCTGGCGCTTCGACACCGACGGTGATTTCGAGGGCTGGGCGCCCGAGAATTTCCAGTCGGTGGAGGTCACCGACGGCATGGTGCGCGGGGTGACCGAGTACGACGCCCAGCTTCTTTCGCCGGAACTCAACATCGACGCCGACGACTACTCCGTCGTCGAATTCCGAGTCTCCAGCACTGTCACCGGCGGCGGCGAGATCTTCTGGCACGGGCCCGATGATTCGTTCAGAGATGACACAAAGCTCCGGCACACCGTCCTCGCCTCCGATCAGCCCCGCGTCTACCGCTCGACGCTGGGCGATGTCGCTGGATGGCAGGGAACAATCTCCCGCATCAGGCTGGATATCCTCAACCCCGCCGATGCGGAGATCAGCCTGGACTACGTGCGCCTGACGAACGCGCCGGGGGGCGTGGCGCCCAACGCGAGTTTCGAGGATGACTTCGATCGCGATGACGTCCCCGATCAGTGGGCCATCGACGCGGCCGACGTTGAGTGGTCGGCCGAGCATCTCGCGCATGGCGACCGCTCGCTGATGATCGAGACATCGCCGCCCGATCAGCGTGTCGCCACCGCCACCGTCCGCGCGCCGATCGACCGCACCGGACTCTACCGCTTCAGCGCAATCGCCACCAGGGTGCGGGGCCGCGTCCGGGAGCTTGCCGCGGAGATCCGATTCTACGATGTCTTCGATCAGCCGCTCGGCGAGCAGGTCCGCCTGAGCGCCGGGCGACCTGACGAGGAGGGCCGCCGGCAGATCACCGGTGAGTTCGAGACGCCCGCGCGCGCCGCTCGGGCCGACGTCACCCTCCGGGTGGAGGCCCGTGCCGCCCGTGTCTGGTGGGATGACGTTGTCCTCGAGCATGTCGTCGAGACCCCGCTTTCCTGCGAGCAGCCGCTGGAAAGCTGGAACGCACACTGGATCTGGGCGGAGGCGACGCGAGGACAGGACGACGTCCACTCGTACTTCATCCGCCGCTTCGAACTTCCTGTGCCGCCCCAGCGCGTCACCTCCGCAAAGTTGCAGATCACCGCGGATGACACGTACACCATGTGGTTCAACGGCGCGGAAGTCGCGCAGAGCGACGAAGAGGACGGCTGGCGCGAACCGGAGGTCGTCGATCTCCAGCCACACCTCGTCGCCGGGGAGAACGTGATCGCCGTCGAGGCCCGGGATGCGCGAAGCGCCGAGGGCCTGCTGGCCGAGGGCGCGATCCAGTGGCCGCGTGGCTCAATGACGCTGCGCACAGGAGACGACTGGCGGGCGGCGAGCGAGGCCCCCGAGGGATGGACGGATCCGGACTTCGACGCCAGCGACTGGCCCGCGGCCTCGGTGATCGCGGCCGCGGGGAGTGATCCGTGGGGGAACCTCCCTTACGAATACCTCGGGCAGCGCGAGGAGGTTACGCTGCGCAACGCCGACGTACCCGCGCAGGTCCGGGCAGGTGAGAGGTTGACCGTCTCCGCGACAATCTCCCATCTACCCGAGACGGCCGCCGACAACCCCGTCCGCCTCGCTCTGCTCCGAGAGGGGGCGCAGGTCCTGTGCTGGACGCGCGAGGTGTCCGAGGCGACGCGCCGGCTTGAGAACGCGCAGGGAGAACCCACCGGGGTCACCATCGGCCCGATCCGCGTGCAACTCTCGCGCTTCGTCCCGCCCGGCACGTACTCGGTGCTGCTGGGCTTCCCGAAGATGAAGTACACGGACTCTGAAAACGCTGTCATCGGCGAGGTGCGCGTGCGGGGAGCGGCAAGTCCAGAGTCGCGACCGCGAGTCGCAATCGAGCATCACAACGGAAGCCCGACGCTGATGATCGACGGCAATCCCCACCCCTTCATGCATTACAACGAGAGCATCGTCGGCGAGCGACGCATCCGCAACATGGCCTCCGCGGGCGTCCACCTCTACTTCCTGCGCGCCGACGAGATCGGCTGGCAGGGGCCCGACGAGTGGGATTACGAGGACTGGGACGCGAAGGTGATGAGCCTCCTGATGCACGATCCCGAGGCGCTGATCATCCCCGCATTCACGATCTCCGGTCGCAATCAGCAGTGGTGGCTTGATGAACACGAGGACCAACTGGCGCGGACCGAGGACGGCTCCACCGAAGTCGGCATGTACCACCATGGTGGCCGCGCGATCTCGCTGGCGTCACAGCAGTGGCGAGAGGCCTCGGGCGAGGCCGTGCGGCGCTTCGTCGAACACTGCCGGTCCGCGTCGTACTCCAGCCGCATCATCGGCTACCTCCCCGCATCCGGCGTCTCGTGGGAGTGGCAGCACTGGGGCTCGGTCGGTGACTTCGACCCGACGGATTACTCCGAGCCGATGCAGGCGGAGTTCCGAGCCTGGGTTCGCGAGCGCTACGACAGCGAAGAGGCGCTGCGCGAGGCGTGGCGCATGCCGGAGGCCACGCTCGACACGGTCACGATCCCGACGGTTATCGAGCGTGACACCGCCGGTCACATGCTTTTCCGCGACCCGAGTGAGGGCCGCTACGTCATCGACTTCTACCTCTTCTACCAGGACGTGATGGCCGACGGCATCCTGCATTACTTCGACATCATCAAGCGCGCCAGCAAGGGCCAGGCGCTGGCCGGGACGTACTACGGCTACGTGGTGACGATGCTCGGCGGCGCCCGGAGGGCCGGCGACTCGGGCCACATGGCGCTGTCGCGGATCATCGACTCGGATTCCTGCGACTTTCTCATCTCCCCGTGGGACTACTCGCTCCGCGAGGTCGGGCAGCCCACGGCGATCATGAGCGCGGTCGGATCGGTCCTCGCCCGGGGGAAGCTCTGGGCGATGGAGAGCGACCTGCGCACACATCTCGTCACGGACGAGCGCCAGCGAGGGCATGGCGCACCCGATCACCTCGAAGGCACCGTCAGTCAGCTTCGCCGCGCCTTCGCAAGCGCGGCCACGAAGCGCCTCGCGGTCCGATGGTATGACTTCAGCCGCGGGTGGATCTCCAGCGACCCGCGTCAGGCGCAGGTGATCGAGCAGCTTCGCGACATCGCCGACCGCTGGGTGCAGTGGGACCGCTCGCCGGAGACCGACGGGATCGCGGTGGTCGTCGATGAGGACACGCCCGCGGCGTACCTCAGCCATCAGATTCAGGCGATGCAGTGGCTGGTATACAAGCAGAAAGCATACTTCGACCGCGTCGGAGCGCCGTGGAGCATCTACCTGCTCGACGACGTGGTCGCCGGTCGGGTCCCGAAGATGTCCGCGTACTTTTTCCTCAACTGCTTCCACATGACCGCCGACGAGCGCGCGTATCTCAACGAGGAACTCAAGTCCGACGGCCGCACGCTCGCGTGGTTCTACGCGCCCGGATACATCGAGGACGACCTCGATGTCTCGCGCATCTCTGAACTCACCGGGATGGACTTTCGCGAGATCGCGGAGATGCGCTCATGGGATATCCGGCTCAACCCCGAGCACCCGTGGGCGGAGGGTGTCACCGACGCCGACGCCCGGCAGCCGCGGATCGAGATCGGGCCGGTCTTCGTGCCGGATGAAGAGGGCCTCGACGTGGTGGGTCGCTGGACAGATGGTGGCGAGCCCGGCCTGGCTGTGAAGCGCATGGATGGATGGACGAGCGTCTACTCAGCGGCGCCGATCCTCTCGCCGATGCTGCTCAAGCGGATATGCGAGGACGCGGGCGTGCGCGTGCCCGTCACGGGGACCGAGCCGAGCTACGTGAGCCGCGACCTGATCGGCCTGCACTCGGCGGTGGAGCGCACGGAGACGCTGACTTTCGATGAGCCGACGCGGGTGATCGACCTGGTGACCGGCGAGATCCTCGCCGCGGCGACCACGGAGCTTGAGGTCACGCTGAAGGGCCCGCAGACGCGCCTGCTGCGGACCGAGGCGGCGTACTGACCTTCACGTGGCACGGGCGTCTCGCCCGTGCGTCGTTCTCG
>JBKHFA010000075.1:0-13004 GCA_046540615.1 Armatimonadota bacterium
ACGCACTGCCGGTAAGGTGGAATTACTGTGGCGGTGGTCTACTGCAATCGCTGCGCCGCAGAGAATCAGTCCACACGCGGCGCGTGTCTCCGATGCTTTAATCCTCTCGATTGGCCGCCCGGCGGGGTGACCTGCGGCGCCTGTGGCGCCGAGAATGCGGAGGAGGCTCGCTTCTGCGCCGAGTGCGCGGAGGTGATCGTCGACCTCGGCGACCTTCCTGAATGTACCCTGGGCCACGCGATCAACCTCATTCTCGGAAGCGAGGAGGACCTCGGATTCGAGGAGGAAGATTTCGTGGGAGGGGCGGAGGAAGCAGAGGAAGAGGACGCTCCGGCGGGAGTGCCCGAAATCGACTTCGAGGAGGAGGAGCCTGAGGAGGTCCCTCCCTCCGAGGCCAAAGAGGATTTCGTCGCGCCTTCTGGCGCGGAGCCGGCGCCTGAATCTGAACCCGAACCCGAACCCGAGGTAGAGGAGGAGCCGGTGGGGGAGGCCCCGCCGCCTCCGCCACCGGGCGCTGAGGAGATCGACCTCGGCGGGGAGGACGAGGAGGAGGCTGGCGAGGAGCTTTTCGAGCCCGCGGGCGAGTTTGCTCCGCCACCCCCGCCACCCGGCGCCGAGGAGATAGACCTCGGCGAGGAGGGGTCGGTGGAGGAGGAAGAGGGCCCGGCCTTTGAGCCGCTCGTGGAGGAGGCAGCGGGGGAAGAGCCGATCTTTGAGGCCGTCGAGGAGCCCGAGGAGGCGCCCGAGGAGAAGGATGAGTTCGGCGATCTCGACTTCGAACTCGATGAGGTCTCCGAGGAGGAGGCGGCGGAGGAGGCCGGCGAGGAGTCGGCCGAGAAGAAGGACGAGGACGAACTCGGTGGCTGGGTCATCGATTTCGGCGATGACGAAGAGGAGTAGCATCAGGAAAGCGGCGCGACGTTGCGCTACGAGCGGATAGCGAAGAATCTGCAGCAGGTCCGGGAGCGAATCGCGGATGCCGCCGAGAGGGCGGGTCGCGATCCTGCACAGGTTAACCTGGTAGCAGTCACGAAGACACGAAGCGTGGACGAAATTCGGGCAGTGGTTGAGGCCGGCGCGCGCGATCTTGGCGAGAACTACGTGCAGGAGATGGAGGAGAAGGCCGAGGCGCTTGCCGGCGAGAACGTTCGCTGGCATGCGATCGGCCACCTGCAGACGAACAAGGTCCGGAAGATAGCGGATTTCGTGTCGCTGGCGCACTCGGTGGACAGCCCGCGGGTGGCCCGGGAGATCGACAAACGAGCGGGGGCGGCCGGGCGGGAAGTTCCGGCGCTGATTCAGGTGAATGTGAGTGGTGAGGAGAGTAAGTTCGGCGTAGATGAGGAGAAGGCATACGCGCTGGCAGCGGAGTTCGGCGAACTCGAGCACGCGCGCCTGATGGGTCTGATGACGATGCCGCCGTATTGCGAGGATCCGGAGGGCAACCGGCCGTATTTCATCGCTCTGAGGGAGTTGCGGGATCGACTGGTGGACCGCGGGATACCCGACGAGTCGATGCGCCACCTGTCGATGGGTATGACCTGCGACTACGAGACAGCGGTTGAAGAGGGGGCGACGTTCGTGCGGGTGGGGACAGCGATCTTCGGTCCGCGCGACTATGACAGCTAAACACAACAGGATGCGCTTCGCCACGCGTTGAAGATTATGCGAAGACGCGAGACGGGGCACACGACATCGCAACAGCAATGATCACAGCCGTCACCGCAGCAATACTGGAGGGATCGACGATGTCGAGAGGATTTGTGGCGAACGTTCTTGAGTTCTTCGGCGTGGACCAGGGGCTCAACGGGGGCGACCTCGAGTTCGGCGACGAGATGGACGGGTATGTTCCCCGATCAGAGGAAGACGAGCCCGATGGCGTGTACCCCCTGCGCACAGAGCGGACGGAGTACAGCGGCATGGCGATCATCCGAGCGAAGCCCGAGACGATTGACGAGGCCCCGCAGGTGGCGAATCAGATCAAGGGCCAGCTTCCGGTCATCGTCAACCTTGAGGACGTTCCTGAGGCCGAGGCGCGGCGGATCGTTGATTTCCTCGGCGGCGTCGTCTACGGGCTTGACGGCTCGATGAAGAAGGTCGCGCGCTCGGTCTTCATCTGCTCGCCCTACGATGTGCCGGTGGAGCAGCTTTCGATCTCCGCGACGCGCGGCGGCCCGATCCCGCAGGAGGACGACGAGAGCGGCGACCTGCGTTCGGCCGCGCTCTGAACGGTCAGGAGCAGAGGTTTCTTTGATGGCTGACAGTGTGATGAAGTACCGCCTCGGTGTGATTGGCACCGGCGTGATGGGACGGGCGTTGCTCAATGCCGCCATCCGCGGGGACATCGTGACCGCGGCGGAGGTGATCGCCTCCGACGTCAGTGAGGCCTGCCGACTCGAGGTCGCGGATCTCGGCTGTGACGCGACCGATGACAACGTGCGCGTCGTGGAGAACGCGGAGAGCGTCCTGGTGGCCGTCAAGCCGCAGGTGATCCACGAGGTGCTCGCAGGGGTCCGGGAGCACCTTCGGAAGGGCCAGTTGCTTGTGTCGATCGCGGCGGGTGTGCCGATCAATACGCTGCGCGAGGCGGCCGGAGACGCGCCGAACATCGTGCGGGTGATGCCGAACATCTGCTGCACGGTGGGGGAGGCCGCGTCCGCGTGGACCGCCGGGTCGGAAGTGACCGACGAGCAGCGGCGTTTCGTCGCCGACCTGCTCAGCGCGGCCGGCGAGGCCGTGGAGGTTGAGGAGAAGCTGATCGACGCGGTGACCGGGCTGTCGGGCAGCGGGCCGGCGTTCGCGGCGATCTTCATCGAGGCGCTGGCGGACGGCGGTGTGAAGGCCGGGCTTTCGCGCGATCAGGCGCAGAGGCTGGCGGCGCAGACGGCGCTGGGTGCGGCGCAGTGGGTGCTCAACAACGAGGGCGGTCCTGCGCGGCTCAAGGATCTCGTGTCATCGCCCGGCGGAACAACGATCACGGGTGTCGCCGCGCTGGAGTCGCGCTGCTTCCGCTCCGCGGTGATCGAGGCGGTCGTTGCCGCGGCCGATCGCGCCCGCGAACTGGGCGACCGGGACGCCGGGTGATCGGGGTCGGAGGACATCGTCGTGGCGAGATATGAGATCATCCGGGCCATCGACCTGATACTCAACGCGTACTACGTTTTGCTGCTGATCCGCGTGATCTTCAGCTGGCTGAATCTCAGCCGACCTCATCCACTCCTGATGAAAGTCCATCGGGTGGCCTACGCGGCCACCGAGCCCCTGCTGCGCCCTATCCGCAATTTCCTCGCAAAGTACCAGCGCGGCATGCCGATCGATCTCTCACCACTGATCGCGTGGCTTTTGATCGAGTTCGCCCGGAGACTGCTTCTTCGGGCGATGTTGTGATTCTGAGCGTGGGACCAAGCAGGAGGAGCGCGCGACGTGACCTGGCACCCGGCCATCGGGGACTTCAAGCAGCAGCTTCCGCGCATCGCCGTCATCGCGGCGATGCTCGCTGCAGCCGCGGTCCTCATCGGGCTGCACCACCAGCGCGCGGGCATGCCGTCGGAGCGCTGGTACCGTCTCTCCCGCCAGCAGGTGATGGAGGCGGACCTGTCGTGGCGGCTGGGTGAGGCGCTCGATGAGATCGGCCGGCCGGCGGCGTTCGGCGGCGCCGAGACGGCGCGGCAGATGCAGGAGCGGGCAGTCGCCGGGTGGGAAGAGCGGGTGCTGGCATCGCGGCCGAGTCACGCCGCCGCGTTGCGCCTGGGTGTTGTCTACGGGCACCGGGGTTACGATGAATACGCCGGCGAGATGTTCGCGCTGGCGGCGAGCCTCCACGAAGACAGCAGCGACTACTATCACGCGCTCGCGGACGTCTACGCGGCAGAGCAACTGTCAGAGGATCAGTTGCGCGAGAAGATCACGCTGATCGCCACGCGTGACGGCTGGCTGGCCGACCTCGCCCTGGTGGACGCCTACGCCCGACTCGGCGCGGATGAGATGGGCCGGGAGGTGGCCCAGCGACGCTACGCGCGCGCGGTGCGGTTCGCAGGTGGCCTGGCGGCGATCGGTGTCGTGAGCGGCCTGCTGTTTGCGCTCGGCATCATCACGCTGGCGATCCTCGGCTTCCGCATGGGGTTCAGAGTCGCCAGGCCGAAGGCGAAACTTCCGTTCCTCGTGCCGTGGACGGTGATCGACGCGGTCGAGGCGGTCGCGGTGCTGCTCTTCATGATGGTGGTCGGCGGTCTGCTGACATCGATCGGACCGGGACGCCTCGTGGCGGATGGCGACTGGCCGCTGGGCAAGGCGATCCTGATGGGGATTCAATACCTGCTGGTGTCGGGGGTGACGATCGCGGTCATCTGGCGCCGGGTGCGCGCGCGCGGATCGCGCCCGCTGCGCGCCCTCGGGCTGCGGCTGCAGCAGGGTCTCTCCCTGATCAAGACGGGCCTGGCGGGGTACGCGGCTTTCCTGACGCTGATGGTCGCGCTCGCGCTGCTGCTCGGATGGCTGATGGGCGGCTCGATGCAACTGGCGCAGACGACTGAGGAGATCATTGGCGCGGCGGAGACGCCCGGCGAGATCGCGATTTACTTCGTCCTGGTCTGCATCTTCGCCCCGATCTTCGAGGAGTTGATCTTCCGGGGCTACGTCTACGGCGGTCTCCGCGCGATCATGACGCCACGCGCCGCCATCATCGTCGCCGCGGCCCTCTTCGCGGCTGTGCATCTGAGCGTCGAGGCATTCCTCGTTATCATGCTCATCGGCGCGATGCTCTGCTATCTCTACGAGCGTTCGCGGTCGCTGATCCCCGGGATGATCGCCCACGGGCTGCACAACGGGCTGGTCATGGCGTTCATGCTGCTGCAGTCGGCGTGAGGAGCGAGCGTGATGGCTGACGCGGTGCAGATCCCTCTGAAGGTCATCCCCAACGCGCCGAAGGACGAGGTCGTCGGCTGGCGCGGGACTGACCTGACCGTCAAGATCACCGCTCCGCCGCTGGATGGCCGCGCGAACGACCATCTCCTCCGCTACCTCGCCGAGGTATTCGCCGTCGCCCCGATGGACATTGCGATCCTGTCCGGCGAGACCTCCCGCAGGAAGACCGTGCAGATCGTCGGCCTCACCGCCGCCGAAGCGCAGGCGCAGCTCAAGCCGCACATCGGTTGACTCTACCTGCCCGTGCCCCTCATTCGGATGACGGTCGGCGTCACCGTGATGACGGAGCTGTTGTCCGCGCGCTGGGTTCCACGAGAGGCCGGGAAGCTGCGAGTCATCTCGTCGATTCGGCGGTCGAGCCCTCCGATGACGAGCGGCTGTCCGTCCGGCACGCGCACCGTCGTCTCCACCATCGTCCGGTGGACGATGTCACCGGCCCCGATCTGCGGCGCAGGCCCGACGACCTCCGAGAGGACCGGTCGCAGCACCATCGTCACGGTGTCATCGGCGTTGACGGTCGGCAGCACCCAGAGCGTCATGCCGGCGAAGACCGCCTCGACGTACTGCTCAACCCGGCGCTGCCCCCACGGATCGTACCAGACATCGGTCGCGATCTGCGGGCGGATTTCCCCGGCGGAGATGATCAGCGGTGTGCCGCTCATGCCGGTCACGTTCGACCCGGTGAGGACCTGTCTGCGGCTGGAGCCCTCGTCGTAGCCGAGCAGGCCGCGCACCCCCCCGGCGCGGAAGCCGAGGACAGGGTCGCGGAGACTTCCCGCCGAGGCGTCACCTCCCCAGCCCCACGACTGCAGGTGCGGGTTGATCTCCCGCGACCGGCTGCGGGTGATCCGATCCATCAGCAGATCCACGTTCACCATCGGCGTGGGGACGTCGAGCATCGCGATCGTCTCGCGAAGGCGGTCGATGGCGCCGATCTCGCCGCGCACGACCAGCGCGTTCTGATTCGGCGCGGCGACGGGCGGCCCGGCGAGGCCGTCGGGGAGCAGAGAGGACATATCCTGAGCCGCGCCGCCGGGGACCGACCGGGCGCGGGAGTATGCCAGCGAATCCGGCATTGAACTGCGCCCCTGCGCCCGTCGGGAGACGTCATTCACAACGTCGAGCGCGAAGCCGGTGGCCTCCTGCGTAAGTGCGTCCGAGGCGTTACTGCCCCCCTGCAGAGAGACGGCCAGTTCGTTCGCGTCGAGGTACATGAGTTCGATGATCTCGATCTGACTGGCGGTGCTGAGCGAGCACGCGCCGAGGATCAGCGCGATGACTGCGAGTCGCCGCAAAAGAATCACTCCTGATGACAGCCCGAATGATAGTTCGCACGGCGCGTTCGGCGAGCACAGGGCGAACGCCTGCCCGCACGTGGTACTTGTCCGAGCGACCGCTGGACGTTACGCGCGGCACTGTCACCGACGCCGGGGAGTGACGGGAGGTTCGCATCTGAGCGGGCCACGACGGGTGCATCGGAGCGTGAGGCGTGTCGCATGCTCGAACAACCGCGGGCGCAGGGCTCGCCTGCGCTCCTCGCGCGGAGGAGGGTCGCGGGGCGCTTCAGCAGGAGTCCGCAGCCGTCGCCGTGGCTACCGTCGCTCGCGCAGGTCGAGCACGGTGCTCGGGGCGCCGTCGGGCCCCTCGAGGGTGCTACGCTCGACGATCGAGACTCGCACGACGAGGCCGAGCACGGACGAGAGTTCGCGCTCGAGATGATCTCGCTTGCGCCCGAGTTCGACGAGGCCGCGCTCGCTCCCTGCCTGCTGCGGGGGGACGGCGACGCGAACCTCGACGTCGTCGAAATGCCGCTCGCCCACCGCGATCTGATGATCGGTGCTGACACCGAGGACGCTTTCCACGGTCTCTCCGACCGCGCGCGGCTCGATGCCGATGCCGCGGACGATGATCGTGTCGTCCGTCCGCCCCACCGGCGATGTAATGCGCGCGAAGGTACGCCCGCAGCCGCAGGGCTCCGTGATCATGCTGCAAAGCTCGCCGGTGCGGAAGCGGATGACGGGCAGCGCCTCTTTCTCCAGCGTGGTGATGACAAGCTCCCCTTCTTCGCCCGCGGCGAGCGGTTCGAGCGTGTCGGGGTTGACGATCTCGGCGAGGAAGTGGTCCTCGTTCACGTGGAGCCCCGCGCGCGCCTCACACTCGGCGGCGAAACCCGGCGACGCGGCCACGCGTTCACCGTGGTTGGCGACGGTGCGCACGCTCAGGCGCTCCTCGATCTCCATGCGGACCCGCTCGGGGCAGGGCTCCCCACCGATCAGCGCGACCTGCAGCCACAGCCCGCGCGGACCGAGGTCGGCGCGCTCAAGCTCCTCGGCGAGGTGGAGCGCGTCGGACGGCAGCGACGCGAGCACCGTGGTGCGGTAGTCATGCATCACCTGCACCTGCTTGCGGTAGTCGCCGCCCGGCACGGAGATCACGGAGGCGCCGATGCGCTGGGCGCCGCGCAGGAAGCCGAAGCCGCCGTCGAACATGCCGGTCTCGAAGGGGATCTGCACCACCGAGTCTGCGGTGACGCCCGCCATCGTCATCACGCGCGCGGTGAGCTGCGCCCAGTGCTCGAGGTCGTTGCGCGTGTACGCCGAGACGGCGAGCCCCTGGGTGAGCCCCGGCGCGGTGTCGATCCGCACGACCTCCCGCAGCGGCACGGCGAAGAAGCCGTAGGGATAGCCCTCCGAGAGATCGGCGCGGCTGGTCAGCGGCAGTCGAGCGAGGTCCTCGAGCGAACGCACTCCGTCGGGGACGAAGTCCAGCGGGGCGAAGCGCTCACGGTAGAACGCGACATTGCGCATCGCGCGGTTGAGCGTCACCTGCAGGCGCTCAAGCTGCACCTGAAGGACCTCGTCGCGCGGCATCGTCTCGACCTCAGGTTCCCACATCTCGCGGTCCACATCGACCACCTCGCTTGCTGACTTCGATCATGCGGCCTGCGGCCGTGTGTGTTGTTACGTGGCACGGGCGTCTCGCCCGTGCGCCGTTCGCAGGACGATCGCCATGCCGGCTCAAGGACTGCCCCCCTCGCCTACTCCCAGATCTCTCCGTATGCGCGCCCGAGATACGCCCGCTGCACCTCAGGGTTGTCCAGCAGGTCCTGCGCGCTGCCGTCGAGCACGATGCGGCCGGTCTCCACCACGTACCCGCGGTCGGCGATGCGCAGCGCGGCGCGCGCGTTCTGCTCGACCAGCAGGACCGTCAGCCCCTCGTCCCTCAGCTTCTCCACCGCGACGAAGAAGTCTTTCGCGATGATCGGCGCGAGGCCCAGCGAGGGCTCGTCGAGCATCAGCAGCTTCGGCCGACTCATCAGCCCTCGGGCCAGTGCCAGCATCTGCTGCTCGCCGCCCGAGAGGCTTCCCGCAAGCTGCCGCCGCCGCTCCCGCAGGCGCGGAAAACGCTCGAACTGCGCCTGCAGATCGGCCGCGATCTCCTCCCGCGAGCCCCGCGGCCGCGAGTACGCGCCAAGCAGCAGATTGTCCTCGACGCTCAGGCCTCCGAAGACCTCCCGGCCCTCCGGTACGTGCGCGATCCCTCCGCGCACGAGCTTGCCCGGCGACCACCCGGTCACGTCCTCGCCGTCAAAGATGATCGTGCCCCGGTCGGCGCGGATCAGCCCCGAGATGACCTCCAGCGTGGTGCTCTTGCCCGCTCCGTTCCCGCCGATCAGCGTGACGATCTCGCCCGGATCGACATGCAGCGAGACACCCCGAAGCGCCTGCACCCGGTCGTAAGAGGCATCGATGCTTGTCAGTCGCAGCATCAGTCCACCGCCTCCGCGCCGAGATACGCCGTCAGCACGCGCTCGTCTTTGCGGATATCCTCGGGCGCGCCCTCCGCGAGACACTGTCCTCTGTCGAGCACGAGTATCTCCTCGCAGATGTTCATGACCAGCGACATGTCATGCTCAACCAGCAGCACAGTCACCCCGTCGGCGCGTATCCGCTGGATCAGTTCGCCCATCTCGTCGGTCTCGCGCATGTTCAGGCCGGCGGCGGGCTCGTCCATGAGAAGCAGTGTCGGCTGCGCGGCGAGGGCCCTCGCCACCTCCACCAGGCGGCGTTGTCCGATCGGCAACTCAGCCGCCGACCGGCCGGCGAGATCCGCCAGGCCCGCCAGTTCCAGCACGTCCATCGCCAGTTGCCGGTACTCGCGCTCCTCGGCGCTCGCCCCGAAGATACGCAGCGAAGCGGTGATCATGTTCGCTTTTCCGCGCAGATGGTGGCCGACCATCACGTTCTCAAGGACCGTCATCTGATCGAAGAGCAGGCTTGTCTGAAAGGTTCGGCCGATCCCGAGCGCGGCGATGCGGTGGGTTGGATAGTTAATCAACTCGTTGCCGAGGAACTCAGCCGAGCCCGAATCCGCCTGCAGCACGCCGGTCAGAAGGTTGAAGATGGTTGTCTTCCCCGCGCCGTTGGGTCCGATCAATGCCTTGATCTGACCTTCGCGCACCTCGAAGCCAACGTCGCTGACCGCCGTCAGGCCGCCGAAGGTCTTCGTCAACCCGCGTACGCGCAGCAGCGGTTCACTCACTGTCATCGCCTCCCCTGCCGCGGCCTCTGATCCGGCGGGCAACGCGCACGGTCCACGTCCACAGCGTGCTGAGCCCCCGGGAAAGCCCGCCGGGCATGAAGATCATCAGCACCATCAGCAGCAGACCGTAGACGACGATGTCGTACTGCGCCCACGGGCGCAGGGCCTCCTGAATGAATGTGACGGTGACCGCGCCCAGGACCGGCCCCCACAGCGTCCCCTGGCCGCCGAGCACCACCATCACCAGCAGTGCGATCGAGGTATGAAAGTCGAAGGGCGTCGGCGACAAAAAGCGCATCGACGAGTGGGCGTAAAGGCTGCCGGCGATCGAGGCGTAGGCGGCGCTGATGACGAATGCCCGAACCTTGAAAGCCGACGTGTCGATCCCGAGTACCTGCGCGGCCAGTTCGCTGTCATGCAGCGCGCGCAGAGCGCGGCCGGGCCGTGACGCGACGAGGTTCGCGAAGAGTATCATCAGGATGCTAACGCACACCCAGACGAAGTAGAAGTAATGCACATCCATGTGCGACTCGAGTTCCCGGCCGAAGAACGTGATGCCCGGAGTCTGCATCCCGGCCGGACCGCCGGTCATCGACACCCACTGCCGCATGACGACCGTCGCGATGATCCCCACGCCCAGCGTGGCCATCGCGAGGTAGTGGCCCTTGAGCCGCAGCGTCGGCTTCCCGATCACCCACGCGACCGCGCTCGTAAGCAGCAGCGCTCCGCCCATCGCAGGCCACGCGTTCCAGCCGTACTTCGCGGTCAGGATCCCCGACGCGTACGCGCCCATGCCGTAGAACGCCGCGTGCCCCAGCGAGACCTGACCGGCGTAGCCCATGAGCAGGTTAAGGCCGGTCGCCACGATCAGGTTCAGACCGATGAACGTGAATACGTGGATGTAATACGAGTTGGTGACCACCAGTGGCAGCAGCGCCATGCCCGCGAAGAAGAGAAGAATCTGAAACTTCTCCGCGCGGCGGCGGCGCGCCTGACGCTCGGCCTCGTTCGGTGTCGCGGCTTCCACGTCCTGCTGCGGTTCGACAGAAGGTTCATTCATCTACTCGGTCACCCCCTCGCGGCCGAGCAGTCCACTCGGGCGGATAAGCAGCACGGCGATGAGCACGATGAAAGCGATGGCATCCTTGTACTGTGAACTGATCAGGCCTGCTCCAAGCGCTTCGAGCACGCCGAGGATCAGGCCCCCGAGAATTCCGCCCAGGCCGTTGCCAAGCCCGCCGAGAATCGCCGCGCAGAAGCCCTTGAGCCCGAGCATCATCCCTACGTCATACTGCGTCATCGTGATCGGGGCCAGCACGATCCCGGCGATCGCGCCGATGGCGGCCGCGAGCCCGAATGACCACGAGACCATCCGTGATAACTGGATGCCGCAGAGCTGGGCGGCGTGCGGGTTGATGGCGCACGCCCGCATCGCCTTCCCGACGATGGTGTACTCGAAGATGATCCACATCGCGACGGCCGTCACAAGCGTCGCGCCAAGAACCCACAGCGACTGCGGGGTGATGGTGGCGCCGAGCACATTGAGCGGCGCCTCACCACTGAACGCCGGGAGCGAACGCTCGTCCGGGCCCCAGATGATGCTCGCAAGGCCCTTCATGAAGATCGAAGCGCCGAGCGTGATGATGATGAGCACCACGATGGAGGCGTTGCGCGCCGGGCGGATCGCGGCGCGATCGAGGATCAGGCCCACCAGCGTGGTGATTGTGATCGCCATCAGCGCGGCCAGCCACAGCGGAAGGCCCCATGCGGACATGGACGCGGCCGTGATCATGCCACCAAGCATGACGAACTCGCCCTGGGCGAAGTTGATCACGCCGGTGGCGTTGTACACCAGCGAGAAGCCGAGGGCGATCAGGGCGTATGTGCCGCCTGTGGTGAGGCCGGATAGGAAAAACTGCCAGACCTGAACGTCCGTCATCGAGGTATGCACTCCATGCGCCGACGGGAAATAAACGAGCCGCGCCCTCAACCGGGCTCGGCTCACATCCCGCGATGGGTAGTCGGCGGAGCATTATTCGCGACCGGCAGGGAGAAGACCTGTCCTGGCGCCACAAAAAATTCTTGAGGGGCGGGCGCGCCGGTATGAGCCGGCGCGCCCGCAGACACGGAAAGCGGCCGTTCGGCCGCGCTGAACGGCGGTCGGTTCAGTCCATCAGCACCCAGTCGCCGTCCTCGATGGTGACCATCACGAACGCATCGGGGTTCAACCCGTAGTGATTTTCGGGCGAGAAGTTGAAGGTCCCGCCGATGCCCACGAAGCCCTCGGTGGTCTCGACGCCCTCGCGTATCTGAGCCGGCTCGGCTCCGTGATTCTCGATGGCGTTCACAACAAGCATGACCGCGTCCCAGGCATGGCCCCCGAAGGTGTCGGCAGACTCGTCGTAGGCGTCTTCGTAGTTCGAAGCGTACTCAAGCAGCAGTTCCTTCTGCGGGTC
Organism: Armatimonadota bacterium; assembly: GCA_046540615.1. GTDB lineage: Bacteria > Armatimonadota > Zipacnadia > Zipacnadales > UBA5352 > UBA5352. Next base: position 11,922 of record JBKHFA010000075.1, read on the forward strand.
ATCGTCCGGAAGCTGATCGGCCACGAGGAGCTTGCCGGCGGGAAGGATGACACCCTCGGCTCCCTCGCCCGCGCCCTCAATGAAGCGGCGGTTGGCGACACCGTGGCTCATGATGACGGGCATGCCGACTTCAAGCTGATTCGCCTGCCTGGCGATCTGTGACGGCGCCGGACCGATGCCCCAGCAGATCAGCGCCTCCGCATCGGAGTTCTTGATCTTGGTAAGCTGGACCGTCATGTCGTTGTCGCTGTCGGCGAACTCTTCCTTCGTGACGATCTCAAACCCGGCCTCCGGAGCCAGTTCCTCAAGCTGGATGAGGCCCTGCTGGCCGTAGCCGCTGCTGGCGGTGATGACGGCGATCTGCTCGACACCCTGCTCGCCGAGATAGTCGTAGATCTTCGTCACCGCGTCCTCGTCGCTCTGCGGCGTGTTGAAGACCCACTCCTTGACAGGCTCGGTGATCGCTCGCGCCGCCGCGCAGGACAGCAGCGGAATCTCCGAGGACTGAATCTCCTCGATGATTGCCATGGTCGGGCCCGATCGGCTCGGACCAACGATCGCCACGACATCCTCTTTGTCGATGAGTTCCTTGACAACCGTCAGGGCCTCAGTCTCCTGCCCCTTCGTGTCGCGGATAAGTATCTCAAGCTCGCGACCGTTGATGCCGCCCTCGGCATTAATCTGCTCCTCCAGCATCATCGCCGTGTTCGCCTCGGGTTCTCCGAGGGCCGACCCGGCTCCGGTGGTGGCAAAGATGCCTCCGATCTTGATGGGCTCTCCCTCGAGCGCGCCTTCGTCCTCAACATCCGGTGGCACGATGTCCTCGGGTGGGACAGTCTCTTCCCCACTCGGACAGCCGGCCACAAGAACCAGCGCTCCCACAAGCGCGACCAGCACCAGCGACAGCCACTTCTGCTCCATGAGCGTGCGCATCGATACGCCTCCCTCTACGTCCTCGATGGCTTCGGAACGTGTTTAAGCGAGGAGTTTACCGGCGCGGCATCATATTGTCAAAGGCCCACTGTCTGTTGGGTGCGACCGGATTTTGTAGGTAGATGCGAACGACGGCCTCCCCCGCCCGAG
>JBKHFA010000076.1:0-12932 GCA_046540615.1 Armatimonadota bacterium
AGCCCGGACTGGGGTTCTACACGTCGTTCCTGGCAGAAGCGCCGCCGGTGAACCGACAGTGGGGGCTGGAGAACGCCCACCTCGAAACCGGCACCGTCTGCGGCCCCTCGCCCGAACCGGTCAGCGCCGTTCTGCTGCTGCTGGGTCTCCCGGCCGCGGCCGCGCTGCGCAAGCGCCGCGAGTAGGACCATCCGGTCCTCGGCGGCCCTGAACTCAACTGGACGCACTGACACGGGAGGCGGGCAGATCAGCTTCCTCTGAACCTTCACCTGGAGGGACACGGGAGGTCCCGGCCCATACGCCGGGACCTCCCGAGCGATGAACGCGGGACCGGCACAGGAATGTTGCCGACGGAGATCTGAGTGGTCACGCCGGACAACGTTCGCTGATCTCATCTGATGAACACATGTGATACGAACAGGGGGTAGTACGGATGCATGAAAAAGCAAGTCACCGCAGACTTGCAGTGACACTGCTCTGTGCCGCACTGCTCATGCTCGCCGGTCATGGAGCATTGGCGACGCCAAATTGGTCCGGGTTCACGTTCGACGTCACGGTGACCTACGAGCCGGGCGGATCGTACATTTACTCGTACGATCTGGAGATCGCCGACAACCTGTCGAGCAATCTCGACGCATTCTGGCTCGAGGGCGCCTACGGCGTTGATCTCGCGACGATCTCACATACGGACACCGACAAGTACAGTTGGAATCCGGGTGAGGTCATCAAACCGGGCGAAAGGCCGAGTTGGGATACCAACCCCGTCTATACAGATGGGGATACGGATATCTACAAGTATACCAACATCGGCACCATGCCCGCGATCGTCTGGGGAAAAGCGAGCGTCGGCACAGATCCAAAACTGCCGGGTCTCGCGGGGTCGTTCAGCTTCCATAGCGACAACCCCCCACATACCCGCGAGTGGTATGTCTCCGGATGTGGCGGAGAAGGTGACAGCGGCCTGACCACTGGCCCAACTCCGGGCCTGTCGCCAATCCTGCTGCTGCTCGGGCAGGGCGTTCCGATCCTTGGCTGGATCGGTTACAAGAGGCGACGCCACGCGTAGCATGCCGTAACGCAATACTGGTGGGGCGCCGAAAGCCCATTCGCTCCCGGCGCCCCGCCAAATACAGAATGGAGCCTGCAGCATGTGTACCACCGATACCCGAGAACCGGTCGCCCGGGTGGAAGAGATGACCGATCAGCATGTCCGCTCGATGACGCTCATCTGGGCCGGCGCCGCGCTGATCGCTCTCATCGCCATGTACTGGCAGGTCGGCCAGGTGTTCATCGGCCGATGGTTCGGCGACTCCTCACACTACCACTGCATAGCCGTCCCGTTCATCGCCGGATGGTTCCTCTGGCGGCGCTGGGGCCGGGTCAGGGCGTTGGAGCAGGCGCCATCGGTCGCCGGGATCGGTCTGCTCATCGTCGGCCTCATACTCTACTGGGCGTCGGCTCGCACGGGCGTGCGGATGCTTGCGGGGCTCACATTCCCCGTCATCCTCGCAGGCATCGTCGGCGGCGTCTACGGGATGAAGACACTCAGAATCGCCGCCGCTCCAATCGCCATACTCGTCTTTGCCATCCCATTCCCCGAGCACGCCATCGGGATGCTCGCGATGCCGATGCAGCAGATCTCAGCCGTCATCACCGGGGCGGTCGCCCCCCTGCTTGGACTTCCGGTCGAGCAGAACGGTATCATCCTGCATCTCCGGGGCTTCGACTTCGTGGTCGCCCAGGAGTGCAGCGGCATGCACTCGCTCGTTGCACTGTTTCTCACCGGCTTCGTGCTCGTCGAACTGTCGGACCTGAAGTCGTTCCGCCTGCTCGCTGCGCTCCTCGTCATAGCTCCGCTGGTGCTTTTCGCGAACGTCATACGACTGATCTTCGTGCTGCTGACCGCCGAGTACCTCGGCGCCGATTTTGCGCTCGGGACCGTCGTTCACGGCTTCTCGGACATCATCGTCTACTTCGCTGCGGTGCTCTCGTTCGTGCTGATCATAGGATGGCTCTATGAACGACAGAATGAGCCCCCACCGGGGAACCCGCCCGCGCAGCAGTCAGATGAGGTCATTTCACGTCTCAACTGAATGCTCTCCGGACATGCCGGCGCGCATATTCATGGCGAGTAGAAGGTGGCAACCAACAATCAAACCCGTAACCGCACTCACAATCGCTGCTGCCATTCTCCTCCACGGCATGGCGTCCGCCGACTTCTACCACTACGGCGTGGCCGCGGACGAGTTCATCGGCGACAACGACAGACTCTGGTCGGCGCTCAACCGCTACCCTGAGTGGTCGTCGTCCCGGAATCTTCTGCGGGACGATCTGATCGCCAATGACAACGACAGAAGCTCAGGGGATTCAATGTACGACGATCTGACCTGGTACGCGGACACCCTTCAGGCCGGTGATGTGCTGATGTTCAGCTACTGGGGCCATGGGGGGTGGAACTACACGGAATACGGTTCTGCTGACGAGGGGAGTACCGCGCGGCCCGAGGCAAACGATCCGGATCCCGGCACAGACCCGCCGTACGCGGGGGACGAAGCCTTCGGCTGGACCGGACATAGTTCCACAATGAGAGACGATCACCTCACGGATATCTTCGCGGCCTTTGACCCGGGAGTGACGGTGGTGGTCATCTCGGGAGCCTGCCACTCCGGCGGATGGGTCGGCGGCTCCCATGACATCGACACCAGCGCGCCCGCGACCAACAACGGTCTTTACGCGCTGCTCGGCGCGCCCGAGCAGGGCCTCGGGATCGGTGTGGGAGTGAGCGAGGATGAGGCTGAGTTGCTCCTGGCGACCGCTCTGGTGGAAACACTCGAGGCGCACATGACTATGTCGGCATGGTACGAGGCGGCGATGAACTTCGGCGAGAGTTCGCAGTTGTACGTGAAGTACCCGTGGGAAAGCTCGCCGGACTACTATTACTACTGGCCTTCGGCCGACTGGATCCCGTCGGAGTACGAGAAGACCTACTTCTCGTCCGAGGGCTACTGGGGATGGCAGGAGACCTACCTGCAGCTTCGACCGGAGGCGCGCTCATTTCTCGATGGCGCCCACGATTTCACGATCGGCACGCCGGAGCCGGCAACGACAGTCCTGATTGTTCTCGGCGTGGCCGCCATCGCATGTCGGAGGAAGCGAATACACTGCGACGGGGCGAATCTCGACCCGTGAGTGGCTCACGACACCGCGGGCGCGACAGGGCGACGGATCAGAGTTCGAGAGAACGAACCGGAGATTGAAACCATGAAGATCGCAATGCTCGGCGTGAAATCGGTACCCTGCCCGGGGGGCATTGCGACATACACCGAGCAAGTCGGTTCGCGCCTGGCGACCCGTGGCCATGACGTCACGGTCTACTGCCGCCGGCAATACCTCCGGGAGGCGGACGACATCCCGCCCGCGCCCTACAGGGGCATCGAGCGCCGGCTCTCCCCCGGCATCCGCGGCAAGTACTTCGATGCGCTCACGCACACTCTCAGCGCCGCGATCGATGCGTGCGGGCGCGACTGCGACATCATCAACATCCACGGTTCGGCGCCCGCCGCCGCTGTGGCTCCGATGCTCAGGCTCAGGCGCCGCTGCCCGGTGGTGGTGACGATTCACAGCCTCGACTGGGAGGGCGCCAAGTGGGGCGGAGTCGCGACCGGCGCGATGAGGGCGGCGGCTCGCATCCCCGTCAGGTTCGCCGACGAAGTGACGGTGGTCTCCAAGCGCCTGCAGAACTACTACCGCGACACATTCGGTCGCGAGACGACATACATCGCCAGCGGAGCGGCGCCAGCAGATCTCCGGCCGCCTGACGAGATCCGCGAGCGCTGGGGCCTCTCGAAGCACGGCTACATCCTCTTCGTCGGCAGACTGACGCCGGAGAAGGGCCTGGAGTACCTGATCGAAGCATACCGCAGGATCGAGACGGATATGCCTCTGGTGCTTGTCGGTGGAGCCAACTACGAAGACCCTTACGTGGAGGCGCTGGTCAGGCAGGCTGATGACCGCATCATCTTCACCGGCTACCAGTCCGGCGCCACGCTTTCGGAGCTGTTCACCAACGCCTATCTCTACGTCCAACCGTCCACCCTTGAGGGGCTGTCGATGGCGGTGGTGGAGGCGTTGAGTTACGGCCGTTTCGTGCTGGCCAGCGATATCCCCGGGAACGTCGAGGCCCTTGGCGAGTGCGGCCGCACGTTCACAACAGCCGACGTTGACGATCTCGAATCCGCGCTCGCGGAGCTGCTCCACAGTCCCGCCGAGGTTCGCGAGCAGTTCGAGATCGCCCGCGGGCGTGTGGCCCGGGAGTACGACTGGGACAGGACTGCCGACGGGTTCGAAACCGTCTTCGAACACGCCTGCGGGGCGTCGGGGGAAGAGACTGAGACATTCACCGTGGAGGCCGACGCGGCGCAGTAGCCGAGAAACGCGCGGGGGTGCCGATTGCACCTGAAAACGCTGGGAATCGACGACAGGACTGACACGCTTAGATGGTGCTATCATGAGTGTTACAAAGGCGGTACTGTGTGTCGCGCGGACCGCGGGGCCACACTGGCCGATCCAGCAGCGGCAGTCCTGCGCGCTGCTGCCCCTGGGGCGAACCAGCGTGCTGGAGGTGCTGCTCAGCGAGCTTGCGGCGGCCGGAGCGAGCGAGATATGCCTGCTTATCGGCCGGAACGATCATCCGGTGAGACAGCATGTGAAGAGCCTGCTCGCCGACAATCAACTGGTCATGGCCGGCACCATCGAATGCCCCGACTCGGCGCCCCACATCACCGTGGAATACATCGAATGTGAACATGAGCCCGGCCTGCCGATGGCCAGGCCGTTCGTCGGGGACGAACCCTTCATGTACGCGACGACCGAGATGCCGATCTACCACCGGCGGCGATCGGGGTCGCTGCTGTCCCGCATGTCCGCCGCGTTCGAGGCCACGGGGGCGGACGGCGTGCTCGCAGTGAACGAAGAGGCCGGGTCCGGTCCGGCCGGTCACACCCTGATCGAGGCGGTGGGAGACCCTGGGGCGAGCCCGCACTTTGTGGTCGCGAACCTTGTCGATTCCCCACTGTCAAACGGACGGCGCATCAACGAGGCGCTGATAAGCCGTTTCGTGCTGTCCCCCATCGTCTTCGACTATCTCGATGAGAATGGCTTCCAGTCAGATGACGAGTGCGATCTGATTGCCGCTTTGAGGCGACTGGCACATGACCGGGAATCCCTCTGGGCCGTGCGAACTCAGAGCGGAGAAGTCCCCTTCGATCTCTCCAGTTTCCTGCTGTACAGCCGCACTTTCATACACTTCAGCCTCGAGGATCCTGAAGTCGGCACGGCAATCCGGGATTACATCAGCACTCTGGCGACGAACTGAACGGTATGTCAACGATGGGGCGACTACCCCACCACGAGGGAAGAGCGCGACAGATCTCGCGTGTTCAATTCATGATGTCGCGAGTGCTGGTTGCATCAGGTCAGCCGGAGGCGGGAGATCGGCTTCGCCGGGCGCTCGAGGCCGAAGATGTCATTGTGCTGGGCGCCGGTACCGCCGACGACGTGCTGGCGGTACTGGACAGCCACGACCTCGATCTGATCCTGATCCACGCGCATCTCCCGGGGCTGCCCGCTCATGAACTCGCCGATATCTGCAGCCAGCGCACGGGAGCGCTGGTGCTGGTTGTGGATATGCAGGTCGGGCGGGCGGTGGACCTTACCGAGACGTCGGAACTATCGAGAGAGCGGCACCTTGAGCAGCGCGCAGCTTCGGCTTCAGGAGTGGGAGCTTTGAGGATGATCGACGTGGACGAGGACTACGGCGCCTCGAGGCGCATGAGACGATCCAACCACTGCCTGTCATCGGGGGATCTCACACTGTGGCTGGAGCAGAACACGGTGACGGTCGGCGAGCGAGATATCCCGCTCAGACCGGTCGAGGCCCGGATACTCCGGGAGTTGCTCGAACACGCCCCGCGGGTCGTGCCGCCGGAACTGCTGATCGCCCGCGTATGGCCTGACGGCGAGGGCGATCTCTCCACCCTCGCGACGGGCATAAGCTCACTTCGAGCCGCGCTCGGCGACGACCCGCTCAGTCCATCACGCATACAGCATGTCGACGGGTTCGGCTACAGGCTCACCCCGCGGCGGTCGTAGTAAAGGCCGGTACCGCGGGCTCGGCGGCATGCTTCCCCTCGCCATTCCTCTCAAACTTGTATCCGTAGCCCCGGACCGTCACCAGTCGCTTCGGACTTTTGGGATCCTCCTCGATCTTCTTGCGCAGCCGGTAAACGTTCGTCTCGACGATGTGGCGATCGTACCCGTTGTAGCCCCAGACCGAGGCCACAAGCTGGTCGGCGCTCACCGCCGCGCCGGCGTGCTCGATGAAGTAGCGGAGGATCTGGAATTCCGTCGGAGACAGTTCAATCAGCTTTCCCTCCACGCAGACCTCGCGCCTGTCAAGGCGCAACTCGACACCGTTACACGTCAGGCAGGTATGCGGTTCGCCGATGTCCTGAGGCTCCCCCGAAAGGGCCTGCACGGTGCTGCGGCGCAGGATCGACCGCACATGGGCTTCAAGTTCCTTGAGACTCAGAGGCTTGGTGAGGTAACCGTCCGCGCCAAGGTCCAGCCCCCTGATCTTCGTGGTCTCTTCCCGGTTGCACGAGATGATGAGCACAGGCATGTTGCTCTGATTGCGCACAATCTCGAGGACCTCCTCCCCGCGCATGTCGGGCAGGTTCAGGTCAAGTATAAGTAGATCGATCTGACGCGTCGTGGCGATTTCAACCCCCGAACACCCCGTTCCGACGCGGAGCATAGCAAAGCCCGCTTTGTCGAATTTCCTCGCGATAGCATCGGCGAGATTGGCGTCATCTTCCACGAGCAGCAGTCGGTGACCCGTGTCGCACATGGACATCCCTCGACCCTCCCGGATGCAATAATCAGCCGACGGGCTGGTTCGCGCACCGCTTTCCAGGCGCACACGACCGATGCGGAGTTTAACTCTCCGCCCGATGACGACACTCACACACTGCTTCAGTCACTACTGTGATGTATGGAGGGTTTGGTTGTGCGAGAAATGCTGCGATGACTCCTTGATGCGCGCCGTATTCTGCACCATATCCGGTGTTTTGTCAAGAATATTCCTAAATCGCAAATGGATATTCGACCACGCCACCCAGAATCCTTTATCTCCACCTCACAAATACCTCACAGGAAACTATGAAGCCGGCGTGCGCTCTCTGCGTCCAACCGCCGTTGCGCTGCAAGGGCGGGAACCTGTGCCCCGCTGCTCGACGGCGCAGAACTGCGCCCTCCGAAACGCGGGTGGAGTTTCGTCTCGCTGAAGGTCCTCATTCATTGCGCAGCGAACTGGACACCATGCCGGCGGGAGCCGGGCATTTCGCGGCCATCCTGCGCGGCCGAGTTGAGCGCCCTGAGAACGCTGAGGGTCTGAGGAGATCATCATGCGCTGCCTTACTGTGGCCGCCGCGCTACTGGTCGGGTGTTGTGTCGGGGTATGGGGACAGGACATGGACGCCGATGGTCTGCCTGACGCCGTGGAAGCTCGGCTCGGGACCGACCCATCGACTCCCGAGAGCATGACTCTCGCTTATGAAGATGGTCCGGACGAGGACGCCGGGCTTGACATTGCCCATGACCTGCTGGCCGTCCATGTGGCCTCCCTCGGGACCGGTCGGACGCTCTGGCGTTTGCAGTTCACCGAGCCGTGGGAGCAGCGCGGCGATGTCGCGCTCATCGTGTACATCGACGCGGACGACGACCCCGAGACCGGCAGACAGGGCGGCGGCGTGCAGGGCACCGACATAATGCTGCGCCCCGACCAACTGAGCAATCACGGTCTCGCGGCCAATCCCGTGATGGTCTCTGCCGCACATGGCGACTCGCTTTACCTCACGCTTGATGCGCCGCTCAACATCGAGGGCGACGAGTTGGCCTTCCGAGCATACGTGCTCATTCAGAATCGCGAGAACACCGCCGACGCCGACCGCACGCCGTGGTTCGAGGTCCGCGCGCCGGCGTCCCGCGACGCCCCCGTTGCGGTGCCCGAATCCCACCCGCTTTACCGCCCTCCCGAGACGCTTGAGCGGGTGCGCGTCCGCGTCCCCGTCGACGATGGAGGGCGCCGCGCGATCGTCACATGGATCACAAGCTGGCCCGCGCGAGCCGATCTGCAGTTCGGCGAGCCCGGGCGTCTCGATCAGGTCATCCGCGGCGAGAGCTACGAGCAGAACCATCGGGTCGTTCTCGACGCCCTTACCCCCGACCGCGAGTACGCCTGTCGCGTCCGTACCCGCGGCGCCACCGGCGAGCTTCTGTCCAGCGAGGAGGTCCGCTTCAGCACCACGGTCCGTGAGCCGAGCGGAAGCGTGACACGGGAGCGGGTGCCGCTGCGCGTGACCGGCGCGCCGGGCGACCGTCGCCCCGTCAGCCAGGGCGTGCCGTTTCCGCAGGGCGCGCTGGGCTCCCCGGACCACGCGCGCGTGCTTGATGCCGCCGGCGTGGAGGTGCCCGCGCAGGTTGACGTGACCTCCAGATGGCCGGACGGGACCGTCAAGTGGATCCTGCTCGACTTCCAGGCACAGATCCCGGAGACGCGCGAGGCGCATTACGCGCTCGAATTCGGGACGGAAGTTACTCGCGCTCCGGTTGCCGAGGTCGTCGATGTAGACGACGCAGAGGACGCGATCGTCGTGGACACGGGCGCATTGAAGGTCCGGCTCGACCGGGCGGAGTTCGCGTTCCTCGGTGAGGCCTGGCTTGACGCTGACGGTGACGGCGCGTACTCGAGCGAGGAGCGCATCACACAGACGGATGGCGCGGGCATCGTCCTGACCGACCTCGACGGCGAGCAGTTCAACTCATTCGGCGCGCCGGAGACGCTGGCCGTGACCCGCGAGGGGCCGCTGCACGTGGTTGTCACCGCCCGCGGACCACATCGGAGCGCCTCGGGCGAGACGCTCTTTCGCTACGAGGTCCGCATGCACTTCTACGCCGGCCTCCCGATGGCGCGCGTCTTCCACACATTCGAGAACGATCGCAGCGACGAGCTTTTCACCACGATCCGCAGCCTCGACCTGCGCATCCCGGTCGCAGGTGGCGTGGAGGCCGGACGCATCGCGAGGGAGGACGGCGCGCAGTCCATCTCCCCCGGTGAGCGGCTGCTTCAGCGGGATGACACCGGCGACCGCGCTCCGGGCAGCATGACCGTCGCGGGTGGACACGGCTCGACGACCGTCGCGGTGCGCAACTTCTGGCGGCTCTGGCCGAAGAGCCTCGGCATCGACACCGAGGCCGCGGTCCTTGGCATCATGCCGGAACTGGAGGAGGACACATACGCGGACACCGACCCGGACCTCGAGGACCGGATCTACTACGCGATGATTGACGGCACGTACAAGCTCCACCGCGGAGTCTCAAAGACCCACGAGTTCACCGTCCGCTTTACGCCGGAGAGCCCCGACCTTGAGCGGGCCGCCGAGTTGACCAACAGTCCCGCGCTGGCCGCCGCGCCGCCACGATGGTACGCGGATTCGAAGGCGTTCTGGCACATAACCCCACGCGTGGAGGGCGAGTTTGAGCGCTACGAGGCATTCGTGGACGAAATCCTCCAGGCGTTCCTTCGCACGCGCGAGGAGAACCGCGAGTTCGGCATGCTTAACTTCGGCGACTGGTGGGGCGAGCGCGGCTTCAACTGGGGGAACATCGAGTATGACACGCAGCACGGGATGATGATGCAGTTCGCGCGAACCGGCGAACGCGAGTGGTTCGAGAACGCGATGTGGGCCGCGCGACACAACATCGACGTGGACATTGTGCAGCACGGATGGTCGGGTCATCCGACGGGCGTGCCGTTCTCACATGCCATGTGCCACACCGGCGACTACTACCCCGACAGCGACCGCCCGAGCGGGACATTTCGCGGCGGCTGGAACACCGGCCACCTGTGGACGCGCGGGAACCTGGAGTACGCGCTGATGACGGGCGACCAGCGCGCCCGGCGGATCGCGCTGCAGACCGCCGACTACCTTGCCGGCGAGCTGATGGTCGGCTACCGCATGAACAAGGGCGCCGAGCGCGCGACGGCGTGGCCTCTGTTCGGAGTGATGGCCGCCTACCACGCCACCGCGGATGAGTACTATCTCAACGCCGCCCGCATCATCACCCGCGAGGTCATCCGCGAGCAGAACCCGGAGGAGGGCCACTGGGATATTCCGGCCGGCTACTCGGACGTGAAGCCCACGCCGATCGGCGGGTACGCGTGGTGCACAGGGCTGCTGCTGACCTCGCTGGAGATGGCGAACGAGTACCTGCACGACCCGGAGATCGATCGCACGCTGGTGAGGGCCGCTCGGTGGCTGGTCGAGGAAGAGTGGCAGCCCGACCGCAAGGGCTTCCGCAGCGCCTCATGTGACAGCCTCAACGCCGCCGCGAGGCCCGGGAGCAACTGCCGCCGCACCCCCGCGGCGCTGCTCCGCGCGTATGAACTGACCGGCGACGAGACCTTCCGCGAGATCGCCCACATGGGCTTTGCGTACGTAGCGGCGGGAAGCGGGGGCAGCGGCAAGGGCGGCAGCACCCAGCTTACTCTCAGCCCGCACATCATCTACAAGCTCAAGCAGGCGGGCATCATCTCGCTCGACACCGGCGCGTGGAAAAGCCCGGTGCGGCTGGAAGCGGGGTTCGTGCCGGTGGAGCCCGGGGAGCCCGTGACGCTGCCGGTGACAGTGATCAGCAACCGCGACCACCCGCTCACCGTCTCGCTTCGCGTCGGGGATGTGCCCCGCGGCTGGGCGCAGGTCCGCGCCCTGCATGATCCGCAGGCGGTGGAACTGCCCCCCGGCGAAGAAGCCTCGATCACGTTTCGGCTGCCTGCCGCGCCAGGCCTGGAGCGTGGTGAGATGGTTGCGCTGACGATCATCGGAGAGATCGACGGTGATGAAGCCGCTCGCCGGCGCGTGGTGCTGGGGTGCTCACCGGAGGGGTCCAGCGGAGACTCGATCGGCCTCATCGCCGATGCGCAGGACTTCCTCGGCCCAGCGCTCGACCGCGTGGGAGTGAAGACGCAGCGGATCGAGGCGCTGACGGACCTGTCGGCCTTCGAGGTGATCTTCCTCGGCACACAGGCCCACGCCGTTAACGCGGCCGGACTGCAGGAGGACTACGCGCGATTGCTCCAGTGGGTGCACGGCGGCGGCACGCTCGTGGTCTCCCAGCTTAACGATGATAACTGGCGGCAGGAGTTCCTGCCGGGATCGGTCATCCTCGCTGAGCCAAACGCGACAGGCGGTACGATCGTAGCGCCCGACCACCCGATCTTCGCCGGCATCTCCGATCCTGATGCGCTCGCCGGCATGGTCATGTACGACAGCATCGTCGAGGCGAAGGGGTGGCAGGTGCTGCTCGAAGATACGAGCGGGAATCCCGCGATCGCCACCACCGATTTCGGGGCAGGCAGCATCCTCGTGGTCATGCCGAGCGTGGAGCGGTATTACACGGGCGAGGTGTCATTCGCGGACGCCGACAGCCTGGCCGACTACCAGGCGTTCTTCGAAAACATCGTCACGTGGGCGCTGACCTCGCAAAGGGAGGGCGGCGGAAGCTCAAAATGAACGCGGAGCCTCCGCTCCCGAGCCCAGGCTCGCGAGCGGCGGGGCACAGGTCCCCGCCATGCAGCGCTCACTCTGAACCGTCGCGCGCCTCCCGGAGGATCCGGTCGAGGGCGTCTTCGTGGATCTTCAGATCGCGCCCGCCGTAGAGCACGAAGCGAACCGCCTTCACCGACCCGGGCTCCGAGACGGTCTCCACGACGGTCCGGAGCGCCACCTCGGCGGCCTCATTCACCGGATAGCCGAACGTGCCGGTGGAGATCGCCGGAAACGCGATGGATTCGATCCCGTGCTCCTCGGCAAGCCGCAGTGCGTTCCGGTAGCACTGCGCGAGAAGTTCATCCTCCGGCCTGTCCGCGCCGTAGACCGGGCCGAGGCAGTGGATGACGTAGTCGTTCGGCAGGTCGTGTGCCCCGGTGATCACCGCCTCACCCGGCTGAATCGGGGCGAGCGGACGACACTCCTCCTCAAGGCCGGGACCTGCGGCAAGGTGCAGCACCCCCGCCACGCCGCCCCCGATGCGCAATTCTGCGTTCGCGGCGTTGACAACCGCCTCCATCTCTGGCTGTGAGGCGATGTCCCCCTGGACACATTCGATCGTCGTTCCTGAGACTGTCTCAGCCATGCTGGACACTCCTCCGGTTCGCGCCTTGAGGTCACGGATATGCCTTCGCAGACGACGCTCAGGCCTCACTCCTCGGCCCTCCGTATGACTCTTTCCTTTACACACATCTCGGTAGTCAGCCACCGCCCCGGCTGTCGGGGCTGCCGCCGCTCGCGAGCATCTCCGCCGCGGTCATCATCCCCAGCCCGGTCACCGACCCGTGGTACGCCGCGCCGATGATCGCGTTCCTGTGCTTCGCGCCGATGGCGTGGATGATGGCGCTCAGTCTCGCCCCGATGCTGTGGTATCTGCGCTTTTTTCAAAGGTTACCCCGCGGGCGTCAGTTCGATGTCGTAGCTGCGCCCCTCGTGGCAGATGACCTCGATCACGGTGCCATCGTCGATCCGCTCGACTACGCGGAAGTCGTCCGAGGTGTCGGTGATCTGCCACCCGCCGCGCACCGTCACGAGCAGCGACCGCGGTATGCTCCGGTTCTCCTGCAGGTTCAGGTCAGGATCGGCGACGCTCATCTGCAGCCCCTCCCCCGCCTCCTCGATCATCACCAGGCAGGGGCGGCTCACCTCGACCAGGGGCATCTGTGTGGTGAGTTGCGCAGGCTCGAAGACCGCCGCTCCCCACGTCGCGCTCTCGCGGTCGAAGACGATGTGCGCGCGGCTGTCCCGCTGCAGCACCTCGTAAGG
>JBKHFA010000077.1:0-12854 GCA_046540615.1 Armatimonadota bacterium
GCGAGGATGACTGGGAGAAGAACTACGTCTGCTGGCCGACCGAGGACTTCGGCACCATGTCAGGCTGCCCCCACGGCTGCCAGTACTGCGGCATGGGAAAGTCCAGTCTCTTCACGGCCGTCGGGGTCAACATCGAGGACTTCATGGAGGTCGTAGTGCCACGCCTGGCGGCTGAGCGACCGTGGCAGAAGTGCTTCCGGATGATCGGCTGGGGCGCCGATCATATCGCGTGGGAGCCCGAGTACGACTGCCTCGGGCGCTACGCGGCGAAGCTCGCCGAACTGGACCGCTACGGCTACTTCCACTCCGCCAGCGCCAACGTGGACTGGCTGGAGGACGTGGAGCACCGCGACCGGCTCATTGGCATCTGGAGCGCATCCTGCGAGAGCATGGCGCGAGAGATCGAGCCGGGCTCAGGGCCCGCCATCGAACGCATCGAGGCCGGGGCGAAGTGCGAATCGTGGGGCATCCCGGTCCGCTACAAGCTCAAGCCGATGATCCCGATGGCCAACTGGCGCGAGGAGTACGCGGACCTGCTGGAGCAGATGTGCGGGCAGACCAACCCCGAGTCGATCGGCTTCTGCGTTGTCATGTGGAACACGATCGACAGTCTCGAGGCGAAGATCGATCTCGACCTGCTGGACCAGGACTACGTCCAGCGCGCGAAGGATGCCGCCGAAGAGATGGAGGGTGTCATCACCGGTCCCTTCCCCCACGACGTCCGCGCGGAGATCTACCACTACCTCACCGAGCAGGTGCGTCGGTGGGACGAAGAGGTCCCGCTTTACATCAGCACTGAATCGCGCGAGATGTGGGATGAGATGACTGACGATCTCGGCCAGAAGCCGGAGAGCTTCTTCTGCGGCTGCAGTCCGGTGGGGCTGCCCGGGCGGAAGCTCGCGGTGTCGCGGGACTGCCCGCATTCGACCTACAAGCGTGCCGAGGGGCCAACGGGGGACGAGTGAACGGCACGGGCCGGAGTGGGGGCCAGCCTTTTGAACGACGTACGACTCGAAGCACCAGGAGATGATTCTCATGCCCGACAGGTGCGGACGACCAAACATCATCATCGTGGGCACCGATCAGCAGCGTTACGACACGCTCGGTATCAACGGCAACGAGATCTGCCAGACGCCCAACTTCGACGCGCTGGCCGAGGGTGGAACGCGATTCACGCGTTCATACACTCAGAACACCGTCTGCATTCCCGCGCGGGCGTGCCTGCACACCGGCCGCTACACGCACCAGCACGGTGTTCAGTACATGGAGAGCGAGATCGACACCACGCCGATCCTCCCGCACTGGGAGACGACGTTCATGGAGCGACTGCAGGGCGCGGGGTACTACACCGGCGCCACCGGCAAGATCCACATGCTCGAGCCGAAGGGCTACGACTGGACGCGGCTGTCCGGCGGCAAGGGTGGCCGCTGGCGCAAGATGTGGGGCGAGAAGGTCGGCCCGGCGCCTCTGGGGCAGGCGTATGCGCGGTGGCTCGAGGAGAAGCGGCCGGGCGCCTACCGCGAGATCTACGACCAGCGCCAGACCTCTGAGTACGATGACGGCACACTGATCAACGTGCTGCCGACCGAGGAGTACATCGACTACTTCATCGCCGAGATGGCCCGCGAGTTCCTCCGCGACCGCGCGGAGAATCCCGAGGAGCCGTGGATGCTGTGGGTCGGCTTCTGCGGCCCGCACGGCCCCTTCGACCCCCCGCGCGAGTACGCGGAATTGTACGATCCGAATGAGATGCCATTCCCCGAGACATACACGATGCAACTGTCCGATCGCCCGGAGTTCATGAACCGCCCGGCGAAAGAGGCCACCGCGGAAGAGCGGAAGCTTGTCCAGACGCGCGTGGCGTACTACTACGCGATGATGACGCTGATCGACGACATGCTGGGCAACATCCTCAACGACCTCGACGAGAACGGGCAGGCCGAGGACACGATCGTCATCACGACCTCCGATCACGGCGAAATGCTCGGCGACTGGGGGCGCTGGGGCAAGGGCGTCTTCCTCGAGCAGGTGGTGCGCATGCCCAACATCTACCACCTGCCGGATCGCCTGCGCACGGACGCGTATCCCGACCGGTACGATGGTGTCGTCGAGACATTCTCACTCGCCGCCACCGCCCTCGACTACGCCGGGGTCGACATCCCGCCCGAGATGGCCGCGCCGAGCATGCGCCCGGTCCTCGAGGGCACGGGCGATTCGCGAGGCCATGCGCTCACCGAGTACATCGACAACAACCGGGCCCGCGCGGGTATGCTCATAACCACCGATCGTTACAAGTACGCCTACCACGGCACCGGGCACATCGGTGAACTTTACGACCTGCAGGAAGACCCCGACGAGATGCACAATCTGTGGTACGACCCGGGCTACGCTGAGGTCAAGCGCGAACTCTCCGAGTTGATGCTCGATCGACTCATGCACTCGATGGAGCCGGCGTACACCTCGTTTGTGCGCCTGCTGCCCGAGCACGTGAAGAACCCGGACTGGGGCGAGAATCGTTGAAGCGCGCGCTGACGGCGGTCATTCTCGCCGCCGTGGTCTCCCTGCCGGCATTCGCGCAGGGAGACCTTCGCCTCATCATGCCTCCGCGCATCATCACCGTTCCCGGCGTCGAGACGAACGTTTCCTTCGACAACGTGCTGCTGCATCCGGACAGCGGTGCGTTACTTGTTGACACGGACTGCTCGCGCGGCGCGTAGCAGCAGGAGTGCCGACTGGCCGACTGAACCTGCTCAAGCCCCCGTCAGACATAAGAGCGCCCGCCGGTTCCGGCGGGCGCTCGTCGAGCACATCACTCTGTCCCGTAGCGACGCTCACGGATGAATGCCGCGGGCCTTGATCGCTTCCGCCACGCGCTCGACCGCGACGGCCATCGCGCCGTTGCGCATGTCGGTGTCGAGCGTTTCCGAGCGCTGATGAACCTCGTGATACGCCCGCACCATCACGTCCTCAAGGCGGCGGTTCACCTCATCTTCGCGCCAGAAGAGCTTCTGAATCCCCTGGCACCACTCGAAGTACGAGACCGTGACGCCGCCGGCGTTGGCGAGGATGTCCGGGACGAGATAGACGCCTCGATCCAGCAGGATCCGATTCGCCTCGGGAGTGGTCGGCCCGTTCGCGCCCTCCACCACCATCTCCGCACTGACATCCCCCGCGTTTTCGGCGGTCAGCACATTCTCAAGTGCCGCGGGAACCAGCACCTCACAGTCGAGCGCGAGCAGGTCCTCGTTGCTGATCGGCTCATACTCGCCGTCGAATCCTTCGATCAAGCGCGTCCGCTCAACGTGTTCGGACAGCGCGGCGATGTCGAGGCCGTCGGCGTTGTATATCCCGCCACTGATGTCCGAGGCCGCCACCACCTTTGCCCCGAGTTCCTCGATCAGTTCGCCGAACGCGCCTCCGACCTTCCCGAAGCCCTGGACGGCCACGCGGGCGCCCTCGATCGGGATACCGCGCATCTTCAGCGCCTCGCGGGTCACGAAGACGATGCCACGCCCGGTGGCCTTCGCCCTGCCCAGCGAGCCGCCAAGCGCAATCGGCTTGCCTGTGACCACCGCGGGGACGGAGTGACCCTTCTGCATCGAGTAGGTGTCCATCAACCAGCCCATCACGCGCTCATTGGTGTTGACATCGGGTGCTGGAATGTCCTGATCGGGCCCGATGATCTCCACCAGCTCGGAGACGAATCGGCGCGTCATCTTCTCCAACTCGCTCTCCGACATCTCACTCGGCTCGCAGATCACGCCGCCTTTGCCGCCGCCGTAAGGAATGTTCACAACCGCGCACTTCCACGTCATCCACATCGCAAGTGCCGTGACCTCGTCGAGGGTCACGCACGGATGGTAGCGGATGCCGCCCTTGCACGGCCCGCGGTCCATGTTGTGCTGCACGCGGATGCCGGTGAAAACTTCCAGCCGCCCGTCATCCATGCGCGTCGGCACAGCGACCGTCAGCGTCCGCTTCGGCACCCGGAGCTTGGCAAGTACGTCCGGATGCAGGTCAACGAGTGCCGCCACATCCTCGAGCTGCTCAAGCGCGCTGTCGAGTACATTCGTCGAGCACGATATGTCATCCGCCACCTCTGCCATCTCCCTCACCGATCATCCTGCGCAGGTCCCCGGGCTTCTGCGTATCAGCCCAACATGCCATGCGCATCTACGGCGTGATGCCGCGCCACCGCGCGGCCTCGGCCACGCGACCGACGGCCACGGCCATCGCCGCGTCCCGCATACTGCAGTCGAGGCGTAGGTGCGTCTCGTAGACCTCGTTGACCGCCCTGACCATGACTCTCTCAAGACGCTCGTTGATCTGATCGCTCGCCCAGATGAGCTTCTGAACATCCTGGGCCCACTCGAAATACGACATCGCGACACCGCCGGCATTCGCGAGAATATCCGGGAGCACCATCACTCCGCGCTCATTGAGTATCTCCTCGGCGGCCGGAGTCGTAGGGCCGTTCGCGGCCTCAGCAATGATCTTCGCCCTGACGTCTTCAGCATTCCCCTCGTGGATGGCATCCTCGAGCGCGGCTGGGATCAGTATTTCGCAGTCCAGCCCGAAGATATCATCCTGCTCGATCGCGTCGGCCTCGAGGAAGCCGACGACCGAGCCGGTCTGCTCTTTGTGAGCCAGGATCGCCTGCACGTCGATTCCGCCGGGGTTGAAGATCGCGCCGGAGGAGTCGGACACCGCGATGAGGGTCGGTCCGAGTTCGGCCAGCAGGTGCGCCGCCGCGCGGCCTGCATTCCCGAAGCCCTGCACGACGAAGCGCGACGTGTCGGGGTCCATGTCCAGGCGACGCATGATCTCGCGTATTGTAAACACGCAGCCGCGGCCCGTCGCCGGTCCCCGTTCCGTCGATCCTCCCAGCGCCACCGGCTTGCCCGTCACAACGGCCGGCTGAGGGTAGCCCTTCTGCATCGAGTACGTGTCCATCAGCCACGCCATCACGCGCTCGTTCGTGTTGACGTCGGGGGCGGGAATGTCCCGCTCGGGGCCGATCATCCCGATCAGTTCGGACACGAATCGCCGCGTAAGATTCTCCAGTTCCCGCTCAGACATCGCACCGGGATCGCAGACGACCCCACCCTTCCCGCCCCCGTAGGGGATATCCACCAGCGCGCACTTCCATGTCATCCACATCGAAAGCGCGATGACCTCTTCGATGGTCACCTGCGGGTGGTAGCGAATCCCGCCCTTGGCGGGGCCACGGTCCATGTTGTGCTGTGAACGGTAGCCCTTGAACGTGCGGATGCTTCCATCATCCATCGTGGTGGGAATCCCGACTGTCAGCACGCGCTTGGGCTCGCGAAACCGCTCGTGGATTCCCGGTGGTAGATCAATCAGCGCGGCGGCTCTGTCAAGCTGCTCGCGGGCGCTGTCGAGAACGCTCCCTGCCTGTGCTACGTGGACCTCTGCAGACACGATCATTCCTCCGACTGACCTGCTGTGATAGCGCGGTGCGTGGCCTGAAACGCGAAGCTGCGCGGCGCCGATCAGGGATAGATGCCACGCATCTGAACGGCCTCCGCGACACGGCCGACCGCCACCGCCATCGCAGCGGAGCGAAGGTCGCAATCTCGTTCAGCGTGCTCAGCGCAGATGCGATCGAATGCCCGCACCATGATGCCCTCAAGCTGCTCGTTGACCTCGTCCTCAGTCCAGAAGTATGCCTGCAGGCCCTGCACCCACTCGAAGTACGATACAACCACACCGCCTGCGTTCGCCAGGATGTCGGGGATTACGAACACGTCGCGCTCGTTGAGAATCTCCTCAGCATCCGGCGTCATCGGGCCGTTCGCGCCCTCGGCGATGATGCGCGCCTTGATATTCGGGGCGTTTTCCTCGGTGATGACGTTGCCCAGCGCAGCGGGGATCAGAATGTCGCAGTCAACCTCGAAAAGCTCCTCGTGGCTGATGGACTCGGCGCCGAGGAAGCCGACCACTGATCCGGTCTCGTTCTTGTGCGCGAGCAGTTCCTCGGCCGAGATGCCGTCGGGGTTGTAGCAGGCGCCCTGCGAATCGGATGCCGCGACCATCGACGGTCCCAGGTCATCAAGCAACCGCGCGGCCCAGCTTCCGACGTTGCCGTAGCCCTGCACGGCGAAAGTGGCCTCATTCGGGTCCATGCCGAGGCGCTTCATCGCTGCATTAATGACGAAGACGCAGCCGCGACCGGTCGCCGCCTCGCGCCCACGGGAGCCGCCCAGCGCGATCGGCTTGCCCGTGACGACCGCCGGCACGGAGTAGCCCTTCTGCATCGAGTACGTGTCCATGATCCACGCCATCACCTGCGCGTCGGTGTACACGTCCGGCGCCTGAATGTCCTTCTCAGGCCCGATGACCTCGACAAGCTCCGTGGTGTACCGGCGCGTCATCCGCTCGAGTTCGCCCGACGACATCTCCTTGGGGTTGCACGCGATTCCACCTCGCGCTCCGCCGTAGGGGATGTTGACGACCGCGCACTTCCAGGTCATCCGCATGGAGAGCGCGATGACGTCCTCGAGCGTGATGTCCGGGTGGTAGCGCAGGCCGCCCTTGCACGGCCCCCGATCCATGTTATGCTGCGCGCGGTACCCCGTGAAGACCTTGAACGTCCCGTCATCCATCTGCGTCGGGACCGAGACCGTCACAATGCGCTTGGGGCTGCGCAGCTTCTGATGCACGCTCGTGTCAAGCCCGATCAAATCCGCGGCGTGATCAAGCTGTGTCAGGGCGGCCCCGAGGGATGCATCTTCGGTTACGTCTCTGAGCGTCTCTCCGTTGGGCATAGACTTGCCTCCTCGGCATGGTGCAACCGGTACGCGGTTGTTTCATGATGCGTCACAGTGCAGCCGCTAAACGCGCGTGGCTCTGTCCAGCAACGCAAGCTGCATGCGCAGATTCTGCAGACCGTCGCGGGCGGTTGACAGCGGGGAGGGCGCGTCGCCTCTGACCGCCGCCACGAACTGCTCCAGCGACCTCTCCACGAAGTCCTGGGAGCATCTCTCTTCTCCGTCATACGTCAGGTAGGCGCGGTACACGCCCTCGTCGTCATTGCGCCCTTCGTAGTCAACGAGGATGTCGTTGATGCCGAAACGTCGGACGAGGTCGCCCTCAGGGCGGTTCCGACACACAATCCGCGCCCGACAGGTGCCGCCGCAGTCCATTTCGTAGTCGAACTGCGCTTCGACGCACTTCTCTTCGACGGCGCAGGTTGCGCTCTGCTCAACCATCGCGCCGGGACCGCAAAAGCCCATCAGTACGCTGATCGGATGAGAGCCCAGATCGACGAAGATCTGCTCGTAGTCCGTGCCCTCATCGCCGCCACGCGACTCCATCTGCATGAAAAACGTGCGCGGCGCTCCCGTCTCAAGGCCCACCTCATTCAGCAGGCTGTGGTAGGAGCCGACGGCAGCCACATACTGCGTGTTGATCGCCGCCACCCGGCCCGCGTCCTCCGCGGCCGCGACCATCTCCTCGCCCTGAGCGAGCATTCGCGATGGCTTGAGGCCCGGGTCGTAAACCAGTGGCTTCTCCACCATCACGTGGGCGCCGTGGTCGATCGCCCGCATGAAGTGGTCGTAATGCAGATGCTCGGGCGAACAGACGGATATAAGGTCGTAGCGCCCCGCGGCGAGCATCTCCTCGATCGACGGGTAGCCGGAGCCATCGAAGTCGAACATGTCCCGGAGTGTCTCCGCCGTAGCAGCGACGCTTTCGGGCGAGGTGCCGGCGAATCCGTCCAGACGGCAGCCGAGCCGGTCGAACCACTTCGCATGATGCTTGCCGATGCCGGACGCGCCGATCACAGCCGCGCTCAGTTCAGGAGCCATCGCTTTCCGCCTCCTCGGTGTCGCCTTCAGTCTGCTCGGGGTCGTCCCCGGTGATTGTTCCCGGCTCAACAATTTCGAACTCGATCGACTCCACGGCTCCGTGGCTGTTGATCGCGAGCGCGAACTGCTCTTCACCGCCCGCGTCAAGCTCCGGAAGGCCCACGCGATTCTGCCCTCTGAAGGAGCCCGTCCGGCTCCGCAGGCTGACGACGATTTCCGCCTCGGGGGAGGGAAGCTCTCCCGTGTTGCGGGCCAGCCCCACCACACGAACGACGTCGTCCGATTCATCGATTACGTAGCGATGCGTGACGATGGTGATCTGGTCGAGCGTGCCCATCTCCCCCTCGGGGCAGCCCACCAGAACCGACAAAGCACACGCTATCACGAGGATGGCGAGCGCGTTTACATGATGTGTCGTCCGCTGGTCTCTCATAGGTGTGTGCGGCGAAGTATAACACACGCCGAATCGACGCACAACTGCAACCTGCTTTCTGAACGGGCATGCTGATCGACAGCACATCGCGCTCTACCGCTCGACGCATGATCGCGCACTGGGAGGCACTCCGCACGGGATGCGCGCAAGCGCCGTCCGCCCTCGCGCGAGTGCCAGATGAGGCATGATGCTGAGTCTGAACGCAGGTATGTGAGAAAACCGCATGAAACATTATGAGCAAGCAGGTGTGTACACTAACGAGAGAGAAACGTAAATCAAACACAGCCCGTTCACTGCTTTCATCCAATCGCGTCTTTTCGCTCGCTGCGTGCCAAACACGGACCGGAGGGGTGAGATGGATGATCAGAGGAATGATGCGGCTGATGACCGGAGGAGATCTGGCGAAGATACTGATCGCCGTTCTCCTGGGGCTCGGCGCAGGCGCTATCGTTGCGGCGGCGATGAGCCCGGGCGCCGGACGTATCTGTGTCGAATGTATCATCGGCGCGGTGACGGCCGCCGTGGTGATCCACAGCGGCATGGGCGTGTTCGGTCGCTACAAGCAGCTCAGCGACGGCAAGTGCCCCAACCCGCTGTGCCACGGCGTTGTGCAACGGAGCGAACTTGTCGACAGGGGCAACGTTGTATGCCCGACCTGCAAGAAGACCTGGCCTGAACTCGACAGCATGAAGTTCAAGGCCACCGCGCGAAGCTGATACGCCGGCGCTGATTGTAAGCTGTGTGTGGCCGGATGCGGGGACCGGCCACACCGTTCACGGAGCGTCGCCCGCGCCCTCTCAGGACGCCGGATTCAGGCGCTCTCCCTGCTCCCCACTCTTTTCACGCCGGTACTCCGCTCCCCTACCTCGCCCGGATGGAAGTGATGTCGCGCTGCGAACGTGTTTCTCTGAGCACCAGGTCGCGCACGAGGGGTGAGTCAGATGCTGCGCTCGCTCGTCAGACTGACGACCGGAGTTGAGCTTGGGATCATCGCAGTCGCAGCATTCATCGGGGTTGGCTTCGCCGCGATGGTCAGCCTCGGGATGGAGGGCGGTTCACGACTACTGGTTGAGGGCCTTGTCATCCTCGCCTCGGCCGGTGTGGTCGTTCACACCGGGGCCGGCATCTGGAACCGCTACCGCAGGCTTCTCAGTGGCCGATGCGGGCATCCCGACTGCCACGGCGTTGTCGCGGACAGGGATGACCTGCCCGAACACCTCGTCATCTGCGAAAACTGCAGGCGCATCTGGCCGAGGCTGCGGAATGTGCCGGTGGAAGTCACCGCCGGGTGATGGCTGACCGGCGCCCATGACGCCCCGGCGCCGCCGGGCGCCCCCGGCGGCGCCGTATGACCACGCCTCCCCCCAGTCTTACCTTTACACAGATCTCGAGGCGGGCGGATTCGCGGCCAGCGCCCCGCCCTCGACGTCGAATGCGTCTCGGAGAAGGTCCTCATTGCTCGCCCCCGAACTCTTATATACACAGTGAGTTGAGACCGGGGGCCAGCAGCGACATCGCGGGAGCTTCCCGTGATCCAGCGAACCTCCGACTGCGGCCGCTGCGGTTGAGGCGCGAGGGCCGCGGGTACAATCTGCTGATGACAATTGCATCCACTGAAAGGTCGGGAGGTGGCGAGATGGGACATTCCATCCGACGAGTGACCGCCGCGGTGATGCAGGTCGAAGACGAGGCAGGCGCGCTTCACAGGGTGCTCTCCGTGCTCCGTGACGCCGGAATCAACATGCTCGCAATCGCCAGTCAACGGCGGCGTGGCACGGCGCTGATGGCGATCCCGGAGAATCTGAACACCGTTCGCGAACTTGCCGCCGACCAGGGAGTGCATCTCACCACCCGGCAGGTCTTTCTGATTGAGGGTGATGACAAAGTTGGTGCACTCTGCGACATAACAAGAGACATCGCGGACGCGGGAATCAACATCGAGGATGTTGCCGCACTCTCGGCGGCGAGTCGGTACGCTGCGGTGATCACCTTCGCCGACGCAGATCTCGAAGCCGCCTCAGAAGCCCTCGGGCTGAATGACGAGTAGTCGGCGCTTCACCGCCCCACGCCCTCCCGCAAGCAACCTTCTGGCGTTACGATCACCCACGCGGCGGCTCCCGGATATCCGGGAGCCGCTTTCTTCTGTCTGACCTCCCGCCACTGAGTTCAGCGCGTGAAGGACTCGCGCACCGATCCGGAGAATATGACTTCAATCACGTTTCCGCCGAATGAAGCGAGGGAGGCGTTCTCCATGGATATGACACCCGAGGAGTATCAGGCCAGCACCGATCATCGCCGGCACGCCCCCGGCGTCCCCGATGCGCCGGAGTGGCTCTACTACCGCGCCCTCCCCCACAGGCGCGTGCAGGAGACGGGCAATCGGCTCCCCTACTGTGCGCTCATGGACAAAGCGTGGCTCGTGATGCTCTACCGCAAGGGCCACGTGCCTGCCGAGCAGGTTCGCAAGCTCTTCCCCATCCTCGACGAGGCCGACGCGGAGCAGGGCTGGGGCGGTGAGGCGTGGATCCGCGAGAAGCTCGGAGGCGACGAGGACACCGCGTTCGCGGTCAACCACGGGCGCACCCTCCAGGAGCCGATGGCTCGCATGATGATGCGCGAGAGCCTGCTTTACGCCTTCGATGAGCTTCTGCCCACCCTCGAGAGTGTGCTCGATGTCGCCGAAGAGCACGCCGATGTACTGATGGCCGGGCACAGCCACTGGGCGCACGCGCAGCCTACGACCTGGGGCGCGTACCTCCTCGCCGTCCACGACGGCTTCGCCCGAGGTCTCGAGCAACTTGAGCTTGCGTACACGCACACGAACATGAACTCAGGCGGCTGCGGCGCATGCTCGGGGGCGCGCTGGGACGTGGACCGCGAGCTTATCACGGACCTGCTTGGCTTTGACGAGACGATCGAACCCGCGTACGACTGCGAGGCCAGCCAGGAGGAGATGCTCACGATCCTCTTTGCGGCGAGCAACATCGCCGTCACACTCAGCCGCGTCTGCCTCGACATGAACGTGTGGACCACCGAGGAGTGGGACATCTTCGACGTGGACATGGCATGGCGCGGGGTCAGCTCATTCATGCCGCACAAGGCCAACGCCGGCAACCGCTTCGAGAACATCCGCGAGAACTGCAACCAGGTCCTCGGGCAGATGCAGACCTGCCTCTTCTCGTTCAAGAACGAGCCGCTGCAGGACATCCTCCCCGTCTACCACGCCGACCGCTACGTTCGCAACGGCCTCGCGCAGCTTGAGGCGGGGCTGGGGATCTTCCGCCACCTGCTGCCGAATGTCCGCCCCCGCGAGGACCGCATGTGGGAGCTTGTGCGCGAGGGCTACTCCGGCTCGGTGGACCTCGCGATCCGCATCGTGAAGGAGTGCGGCTTCGGCGGCCGCCGCGCGCACCGGATGTGCTGCACGATGGTGCGCCTGGCCCGCGAGCGCCGGATCAAGCCGTGGGAGTGCACCGGCGATCTGCTCGATGAGGCCGCGCGCGTCACCGGTGATCCGGAACCGAACCTCAGCGACGAGGCCGTGCAGCATGACATGGGGCTGGAGCATTTTCACGACACCCCGTGCAACCTCGGCGACCCGAAGCCCGAGGAGACGCGGCGGCTCATCGCAAAGCGACGCGACGCGCTGGCGGAATCCCGCGACCGCCAGCAGACTCGCAAGGACCAGATCGAGGCGGCCTACTCCCGCCTGCAGGCGGAGATCGACGCCATCATGGAGGAGACCCGATGACGCTGACCGAGACTCTCTCTCAGTTCGCCATCGACACGCCCGGCATCCCCGATGCTGCCGGGCAGGCGGCGCTGAAGATGACCCTCGACTCGCTCGGCTGCGCACTCGCGGGATGGAACGCGCCGGGCGTGGCCGAGGTCGTCGAGCAGATGCGCGCGTGGGGAGGCGCACAGGAGGCGTCGCTGCTCCTCCACGGCGACCGCCTGCCCGCGCCGAACGCGGCCTTCGCGAACTCCGCGATGATCCACGCGCTGGACTACGATGACGTGTATCCGCCGGGCACGCTGCACATCATGTCGGTGGTGCTGCCCGCCGCGCTTGCCGCGGCCGAGATGGCCGACGCCACCGGCCGCGAGCTCCTCGAAGCGGTGGCGATCGGCGTGGAGGTCGCCGCCCGACCCGCCATCTGGGCCCGGCAGCAGCCCACCCGGCCGGCCGCCGGCGCCCTGCTGCCGACCTCGATGCACGGAGGCTTCGGCGCGGTTGCGGCCGCGGCGCGGCTGGCCGGGCTGTCGGTGGAGCAGACGGTCAACGCAATGGGGATTAACTACGCGCAGGCCTCCGGCAACCGGCAGGCGCTGCACGACTGCACGCTGACCAAGCGCCTCCAGCCCGGATTCGCGGCGCGGTCGGCCCTGTGGGCGACGGCGCTGACCGCGCGCGGCGTCACCGGACCCGAGCAGGCGCTTGAGGGCGAGGGCGGGCTCTTCCGCTGCTACTATGAGTGCGCCCCGCCGACGGTCGAGGAGCTGATGGTGGAGCGGGACGGATGGGCCATCGAGCGCGACGCAATCAAGCGACACCCCTCCTGCGGCGCCTGCCACCCGGCTCTGCACGC
>JBKHFA010000078.1:0-12723 GCA_046540615.1 Armatimonadota bacterium
ACTACCGCCAGGGCATCTCAGTTATCACCGCCGAGAACGTGCTGATCGAGGACACAATCATGCGCGACACCTCCGGCACCGCACCCCAGGCGGGCATCGACTTTGAGCCCAACGGGCCGCAGGAGCGGATCAAGAACTTCGTGATGCGCAACTGCCTGACGGAGAACAACAACTCCAGCGGGTACATGTTCTACCTCGGCTCGCTCAACGCCGATTCCGAGCCGCTGTCGATCCGCATTGAGGGCTGCCGCTCGGTCAATGACCACGGGAGCGCCGTGCAGTTCAGCGTCGGTGGGACCCTTGAGTCCGCAGTCGGCGGGACGGTCGAGTTCATCGACTGCGTCTTCGAAAGCAGTCGAGGAGCGGGGATCAACATCTCCAGGCCCGCCCGCCAGGGAACGCTGCGCTTCGAGCGTTGCGCGATCATCGACACCGCGGGCGACTCCGAGGCGCTTTCGCCGATCGTCTTCGGCTCCCGCACCAACGCCGACACGCCGGTGGGCGGCGTCGAGTTCGTTGACGTCGTCGTCCGCGACCTCCCCGACCGGGCGTTGATGCGCTACGGCGACCAGGCGGGCGGCATCCCCGTCGAGGATATCACCGGGAATATCATTCTCCTCGACGAGGCCGGTGAGCGGACCGACCTGCAACTGACGGACCAGCGTCTCGCCGAGTGGATGCCCGAGACCGCGGTCGTGGAGATCCCGCGGCACAGCCTCGAGGGCGTCGAGCTTATGCCGCTGGAGGTCGAGCCGCCGGTCGAGGTGAGCGAAGTCCGCTGGCCGATCATCCGCAAGACCGGCGAGCACCTGCTCCACGCTGAGGCGGGTGATGAAGTGTCTTTCACTGTCAGCCACCTGCAGGTCGGAAGCTACGGTGGCGGGAATATGCCCGTGACGGTCACCGCTCCGTCCGGCGAGGTCGTCATTGAGGCCCGCGCGGCCTTCAAGCAGGAGACGCCCGTCAGCTTCGTCGCCCCGGCGACCGGGGTGTACACCATCGCGGGCAGCGCCGGAGGCAACCGCTATCAGCTCAAGGAGCCGTCCCACGCGCTGGTCGTCAATGCCGAGAGCGACCCGGTCAGCTTCATCGGCCAGGAGAAGGACCTCGTCTTCTACGTGCCTGAGGGCACCGAGGAATTCGGAGTGCGTGTCTACGGGCAGGGGGCGGGCGAGGCGCTGGCGGCGACGCTGATCGATCCCGCCGGCGAAGTCTTCGATCAGGTGGACAATCAGTTCGGATTGCATCAATTCCACGTGCAGAAAGACGAGCCGAGTCGCGGTGAGATCTGGATGCTGCAGATCCGCCAGCCGTCAGAAAGCACATGGGAGGATCACTTCGTGGACCTGCGCGGGATTCCGCCGCTGCTCGCGCCGGCCGGCGCGCCGCTGCTGATACCCGCGGCAGACTGAGACACGCCGCAGTGAGAATCGGACAGGAGGCTGCAAAGATGCGAAGAATCGCAATGACATGTGCCCTGCTGGCGATGGTCGTCGGCACGGCCTCATGCCAGCAGGTCAACCAGGAGATGATCGACAGATGTCTCGCCGGCGAGGTGGATGAGGCGAGGGCCTCGTGGTGGGGCTTTGACGCCGAGGATTCCACCGAGGCGCTGCAGGCCGCCATCAACTCGGGCGTGGAGAAGCTGATCGTCGAGGACATGGGCTCACCGTGGATCGTCACGCCGATGGAGCTTGCCAGCAACCAGGAGATCATCTTCGAGGAGGGCGTGGAGATCCTCGCGAAGCGCGGGGAGTTCAAGGGCCGCAATGACACGCTCTTCACCGCCCGTGGCGTGGAGAACGTCACGTTGAGCGGCTACGGCGCCACGTGGCGCATGTGGCAGGAAGACTACGACGACCCCGATCAGTATGAGAAGGCCGAGTGGCGTCACTGCCTCTCACTGCGAGGGACCAACAATATCAACATCTACGGCCTCACGCTCACCGAGAGTGGCGGCGACGGGATTTACTTCGGAAGAGGCGGCGACGGCAACCGCAACATTCACATCAAGGACCTCGTCTGCGACCGGAACTACCGCCAGGGCATCTCGGTGATCACCGGCGAGAACGTGCTCATCGAGGACACGATCATGAGCAACACCGGAGGGACCCCGCCCGCGGCGGGCATCGACTTTGAGCCCAACCATCCGAGTGAGCCGATCGCAAACTTCGTCATGCGCAACTGCGTCACCGAGAATAACGAGGGCTACGGCTACACATTCTACCTCCCGAACATGCATGCCGACACCGAGGATGTGTCGGTCCTCATCGAGAACTGCCGCTCGACGAACGATCGCGTCGCCGCCGGTGTGACCACCGGCAACGCGCCCGACCAGACCGTCGAAGGGTACATTCGCTTCGTGGACTGCGAGTTCATCACCCCCCGCGGCAACGGCATCACGGTTCGTGACAAGCCCGTCGAGGGCATGGATGTGACCTTCGAGAACTGCGTGGTGGAGAACCCGGCCACTGAGCGCGAAGAGACCGCCCCGATTCAATTCACCGCCCGGCAGCGCGCGGTGCGCGACGTGGGCGGCGTACACTTCGACAACCTCGTGCTGCGGGACCCGATCGACCGCGAGCCGGTCGCGTTCACGAGCATGGCGCTGGGCATTAATCTCAGCGACGTCACGGGCACGCTCGTGGTTGAGCGCGACGGCGAGCGCGAGGAGCTCGAGCTGACGGAGGACCTTCTTGCCGAGTGGGCGCCGCCGTCTGATGTCCCGAACATCCCTCTTCTGCGGCTCGATGACTTCGAGTTCACGCCGGTCGTCGGCGACCTTCCCGCCGAGGGCGACTACGCACCCGCCGGCTTCCGGCTCCGCAAGAGCAGCACCGTGCTGCTCTACGCCGAGGAGGGCGATGAGGTCGCGGTCACCGCGTACTTCGGCCAGGTCGGGCGCGGCGAGCCCGACTCAGCGCCTGTCACCGCGGTGTCGCCGTCGGGTGAGGAGATCACCACCGCTCAGATCCCCTTCGAGGCCGAGGGCGAGATCACGTTCACTGCGCCCGAAACCGGGCTTCACGAACTGCAGGCGAATCCGGGCAGCAAGTCCATGAGCTACCGTGCCAGCACCCATCCGATCAACCTCACCACCGACGGCGCGCCGGTCGGGCTGATCTCCGGGGGCGGGACGCTCTACGTCTGGGTGCCCGAGGGTGTCGAGGAGTTCGGCATCGTCGCCACCGGAGAGGGTTCGGGCGAGGCCGTGAAGGTCGCGCTCCTCAACCCCGAGGGCGAGATGGTGCAGGAGGAGGACGATGTCACCGCCGCGGTGATGCTGCACGGAGTGCTCGACGAGCCCTCGCAGGGCGAGGCGTGGCGCATCGAGGTCTCCCGGCCGAGCGAGCTTTACTTCGAAGACCACTCGCTCTCAGTGCGAGGCGTCCCGCCGTTGCTGGCGCCGTCGCCCGAGGCGCTGCTGATGCCGCGGTAGAAGCGTTGCGTTCGTCGATCGATCGCGCCCTCAGAGGTGCGGAACGCCTGCCCTGCGAATGAATGAGCAACTTCACGCAGGGCAGGCTTCACACCTCGTGCGTGGTGGACAGAATGCGGATTGGGGGAGGCGAACAAATGTTTCACGTGAAACATTCTGCGCCGTTGCAGGGGCGCATTGAGGAGCAACATGGATGGCCTGGGAGTATGAGCTTGACTGGCCGGGGGTCTGCGGGGGATTCGTGGGTCGAGCCGCGCCGGAGGTCCGTGACGCCGCACTCCACGATGCACTGGGAGCGATGGGTGGAGAGCGCGTGCTCGTGGAGGCGCAGCAGGTCCATCGCGGGGACGTGGCGGTCATCCGCGCGGAGGCGCTGAACGACGGAAATGTGCACATCGGAGGTGTTGATGGCTTCGTGACCAACGGTGTGCGGGCGGCGCTCGCGATCTACGTGGCCGACTGCCTCGGGCTCTTTCTCAGTCACGAGGCCGCGCCGGCGGTAGGCGTGGCGCACGCTGGGTGGCGTGGCCTCGCGGCGGGCATGCCGGGGGCGCTTGTGAGGACGGCGCTGGACGCGTTCGGCGGCTCGCCTGAAGGTATGCGTGTGGCGCTCAGTCCGTGCATCCGGCAGTGTTGCTTCGAGGTCGGGGAGGAGGTCGCGGAGCAGTTCGGCGCCATCCGCGGCGCCGTCGATCGTTCGCGGAGCAAGCCCCACGTGGACATGATCGCAGTTGCGACCGCGCAACTGCGCGAGGCCGGGATCTCGCCGGCGCGCATCGAGGTGATGGAGGGCTGCACGCGCTGCGAGCCCCGGCGCTTCGCGTCCTACCGCTGGGACCCGCAGCGCTGCGGGCGGAACATCGCGTTGATCGGTCTCAGCATGGGCGACCGGTGATCAGAGGCGCGAGAAGCGCGAGATGTCGTGTACCCCGAGACTGCGCTCCATGTCGGCGACGCGTTTGACGAACTTTCCGAAGGGGTCGTCGCCGAAGAGTTCGTGTTCGTGCTCCTCGAACGCCTCGCCCAGTTCGGCGTACTCCCGCGGCGTCATGACCTCCTGCAGGGCGGGGAGTACGACCGTGTCCTCGTGGGCCGCGTGCGGGCGGTACATCCGCGAGAAGCGCCGCATGTCGCGGACGAGCGCGTCCCGCTCAGGAGGCGTGTCGGTGGTGGCCGCGAGTCTCAGGATGCGGTCCGTCAGCATCCGACTCAGGCGATGCTGGCGCTCAAGTTCGTTCACCAGCGCAACGTGGCGGCCTGCCTCGCGCAGATGTGGGAAGATATCCTCCTCTTCCTTCGTCTCGTGGTACTCCCCGATGTACTCGTGGATCAGCTCGGCCGCATCGGTGATCGCATCGGCCGGGACATCGTCTCCCCGATCGATCATCACACCGGCTTCCTCGTAGATGACGAGTATCCGGCCGAGGAGCGCGTGCTCGCGCATGGTGTCCTCATTCGCGCTGATTTCGTGCGCCTCCTCGGCGGCGCCCACCGACGACATCCCGCCGAGCACAAGAGCCGATCCCGCCGATGCAAGACACGTCGTGACGAACCGCCTGCGCTTCATCTTCATGATCTTCCAGCCTCCATCGCCGCCACAGTTCCGCGAGCTATCAGACAGTGTCTTGTGATTCGAGGGGTGGTAAGGAGTGTCCTGCGTGGCTTGCCTCCACACACATCTTGACGCGGCACCGGATTCGCGTTTTGCGCGTTGGAAGGGGCCGCACGACCCGCGAGCGTCCGCTGTCGTGACGCCCGCTTCGCGGGAGTCCTGCGGCGCGAATGAGTCAGGTTCCACTCCGGCCCATGGTCTTTCGTGACCCGAACGACACACCGCGTGAGTCGGGGTGGAACCTTCGATTGCGAGACACGACGAACGGCCAACGGCGGGCGCATCTGAAGATACGCCCCTCCGCCCGGCCTTCCCTTTGCACACACGTGAGGCAGAGGTCGTTTGCCGTCGGAGGGGCCGGCCCCGAAGGGGTTGATCGTGGGCGAGCGTCGTTTGCTCGCGCACGATCAATCGCCTGACCGGCCCGCCGTTCCTGCCTCATACCCGATCCCCACCGTGCGGCCCTCAGTCGTCTTCGGGGTGGTGGAGGTGGCCACGGCGTTTCCGCCCGCGCAGCCTGCCCTCAAACCACGTGCCCTTGAGGTCGCGGTAGACCTCGAGCACACCATGTTCCTCCCCCATCGGGGTGAAGATCATGTGACCGCTCTCCACCTCGTGCTCCTCACCTTCGGTGGTGATCAGAGCACGGCCCTCGGTGATGATCCACCACTCATCGCAATCATGAAAATGCGGCCGAATGCTGTCGCCACGCGCGAGGCTCATCACGCCGTAGGCCGTCCAGTGCGGCGAAAGTTCCGGATCCTCGCGCAGTTGCTGCGGGGTAAAGACGGGCATCGCACGACCTCCCGGGTACGCGTGGTCCATCCATCATCAGCGCGGGCGCCCTCCGGCGCTGTGCGGCGGCTTCCGAGGAGGCATTCGACGCCGCGCCGTTCGCACCTCCGCGCGGCTTTCCATGAGTGACAAAGGTTGATCTGCGCTCTGAGGGGCGAGCCCCGGGGGGCCGACGGAGATCGAACGCACCACCGCAAACGGCGTCGGAGGTGTGCGCGCCCGACCTCCGAAGGGCAAAGGCAACGGCGTCGTCGGCGCGCGGCGCCGTCCGGAAGGGGGGGAGGGAATCGCCGGGCGCGCGACGAACCGTCGAAATGTTGTGAGACAGTAGAGGGAGGCGAACGCGATGCGACGGGTGCTGATCGTCATCGGCGTGCTGGTAATCGCCACAGCCGGGGTGTGGGCTGCGCTGGAGAGCCCCGCCACGGTGACCTGCCCGAGGCTCCAGACAGCCCCGACCATCGACGGCCAACTGGGGGATGCGGAGTGGGCGAACGCGGCCGCCGTGGGGCCCTTTGTGCTGGGAGGCGGCGGCATGCCGTCCCTTGTCACCGACGCATACATCGGATTTGACGACGAGGCGCTCTACGTCGGCGCGTTGCTGCGCGACCCGAATCCGACGGAGCTTGAGTGCGCCGCCACCGAGCGGGACGGCGCGGTCCAGGCCGACCCGTCATTCACCGTCCTGCTCGATCCGGACAACGATGGCGAGGATGTCATCAAGCTGGCCGTCAACTCCGCGGGCGTCGAGTTGGACGCCATCGACGATGACGTGGAGCCGACGCTGTCATGGACTTCGGCCGCCGCGACGGTCGAGGGCGGCTGGGTGGTGGAGATCGCGTATCTCTTCGGCGCCGATGGCCCGCCGGCGGTGGCGACGAAGTGGGGTATGAACCTCCTTCGGCACACACCGCGTCTGCGGGAACGCAGTTCGATGACCGGCGGCGGCCTCGGGACCACCGCATTCGGCAGGCCCGCGCTTCGCGCCGAGGTCGAGCCGATCGACAGACCGTGGTTCGGCGAGAACACGATGCCGGTGCAGGTGACGAACCTCAGCGGCGACGAGCAGACGGTGAAGCTCAACGTTCGCGTGACCGGCGACACGCGGAGGGCGCACTTCTTCGACGTGACGAAGCTGACGCTGGCGGGCGGGGAGGCGCGCGAGACGCCCGTCACGTACGAGATTTTGCGCGGTGGTCGAGGCGAGGTGGAGCTGTCGGTGCAGGCCGTCGAGGGGACGGTGGCGCTGACCGCGCTGCGGACCGCCGAGATGTCTTTCGAACTCCCGCCGCTGGGCAGGCAGATCGATGAGGCGTTGTCGCTGATCGCGGACGCATATCAGACCTACGTGCGCCTCCCCGCCGGCGAGCGCCCCTTCGACGGCGCCTCGCAGCTTGACATGTTGCTGGCGCGCTGGCGCTATCTCGACAGCCAGCACCAGCGCCGCGCGACGCTCACACCGGACGTGGCGATGGCACTGGTGAATCGCGCGCAGGCCCTGCGAGAGGATGCGTTCCTGCTGGAGAGGGAGTTCAGTACTCGGGTCGAATGAAGCGGAGCGACAGGCCGGAGTGAAGAGGGACCAGGGAAAAGTGAAAAGGGGACGGCGACAGCCACAGATCCCCCGCGGTCTGGAACACATGTTTCAGGAATTGCAGGCGCACCCGCGAGAATCGAATACCGTTGGTTGTACGGAGGGGCTGCTTTTCCCGACGCCGCCCCCGGCGACGGGAAAAGTGGCGCCCGCGCGTCGTTTGCGCGGGCGACAGCTTCCATGCCAGCCCACGGCCTTCAGATTCCCGGTAGGACTACGACAACGGCGGGCCGGGATGGAACCTGACGCCTGCGTAAACGGCACGCAGTCGTCACCTCTGCGACGATGCTGGCGCATCGCGCAGAGGCGGCCCCTCCGTGCGGCTTACGACAGCGCGCTACCGTTGGTGTCTCCGCAGTTTCTGGAATATGTGTTCCAGCCCGCCAACCACTTATGATGGAGGTACCTCAACCATGCCCTACCGCGTCGCATTCATAGGCACCGGCGGCAGGAGCGTCGCCTGGGCCAGGCACTACGTCAGTTCCGATGAGATCGAGATCGCCGCGTTGTCCGATCCGGTCGCCGAACACCGTCTGGTCATGATCGAGCGCTCCGAGATCGACGGTCAGCCCGCGGAGTATGACGACTGGCGCGATATGCTCGCCGAACACGACGACCTCGACGGCGTCGTGATCTCCACGCCGAACTACGTCCACGCGGACCAGGCTGTCGCGTGCGTCGAACGCGGCCTTCCCGTGGCGCTGGAGAAGCCGCTGGCGACCACCAGGCGCGACTGCGAGCGGATCATCGACGCCCAGCGCGCCAACAACGGTCGCACGCTCATCGGTTTCGTCCTGCGCTCATCGCCCTTCTACTCGAAGATCCACGAACTGCTCAGCAGCGGCGCGATCGGCCAGGTCGTCTCCATCCAGGCCGACGAGCTTCCGGGCCTCGGCGTCACGTCGGTGATGCATCGCAGCCCGTGGCGGCGTTTCCAGGAGCTTTCAGGCGGGGCGATGCTCGAGAAATCCTGCCATGACCTCGACATCCTCAACTGGATGGTCGGCTGCCGGCCGGTGTCACTGAACTGCTACGGCGGACGGATGATCTTCTGCGGCAACCCGTCGCTTCCCGAGACCTGTGACGGCTGCGGCGTAGCCGAGACCTGCCTCTACTACAAGAAGCCCCGGTTCTCCGAGCATGAGGACGAGGGCGAGGAGATACTCCATCAGTTTATCCGCGAGGACGCGCGCTGCATCTACAACATCGACAAGGACAACGCGGACGTGCAGAGCGTGAACATCGAGTATGAGTCCGGCACGGTGGTCAACTTCATGCTGACCTTCAACTGCATGGGCCCGAGGTCGAGCCGGAACTTCCACGCGGTCGGTCACAAAGGGCGCGTCTGGGGGAATCTGCATGAGGCCGAGGTCTATCATCACGACAACTTTTCGGGCGAGACCGTCTGCTACGACGCGTCGGGCGACGGCTCCGGGCATGGTGGCGGCGATCGCATCCACGCGATGCAGCTTCACCGGATGATGGACGATCCGGACTACCGCCCCGAGGCCGACGCCGCTGCCGGCTACCTGAGCGCGGTGATGTCGTTCGCGACAGACCTCTCCCGGCAGGAGGGCCGCCGGATCGACTTTCGGTATGAGGGCGCGGACCGGATTGAGCTGACCTGACAGGTCCGCGCGACAACGACCAGACGGTCGGGCCGACTTCGGCCTCCGCAGACGACGCGGAGGTCTCGCCGCCAGGCGGGGGAGCGGGCGCATCAGCACGCCGTTTGCGCCGATGCGCGGTTCCACCCCGGCCCGGTGTCTCTTGCTTGCCTCCGTGTCACGGTGGGGTGAGGCCCTCGCGCGGCGGCTCCCGCTTCGGCCAGATCAGCAGCGCCAGCACCACCAGCAGGCCGATCGCGAACATCGGCAGCGCCCTGCCCCATGCGGCCGGCCGGAAGCTGAAGGTCACCGTGTGTTCTCCGGCCGGCAGCACGACCCCGCGGAAGGCGTAGTTGGCCCGCAGAAGTTCCCCGCGCTCGCCGTCCACGGTCACGCTCCATCCGGGATACCATGTGTCCGCGAGTACCAGCACCCGCGGGCCGGGACATTCCGCATGGAGCGTGATGCGCGTCGGCCGCTCATCGACCAGCGTCACGCGGCCCGCCTCCTCCCCGCTCGCCGCGGGCAGATCGACCGGCCGATCGACGACGACCTGCCGCCCGGGATCGAACTGCTTCCGCTTGATCGCCGAAAGCTGCGCCTCGGGCTCGCCGATTGCGATCGCCTCCTCAGCCAGCCACCAGCGCGGGTGCGAGTCGGCGTAGGAGTACACGTTCGCGACGCCCTCGCGCGCGAGTATAAGCTCCGGATCGTCGATCTCTCCCACCGTCACGATGTGATGGACGCCGGCGAGGCGGTGGAGGCGTTTCATCCTCTCGGCCGGGGTACCGTAGACCTCGAGCGCGCGCTCTCTCACATCGGCCCTGCCGGTGAACGCCTGTGCGGCGTAATGAAACCAGTTCTCCCGGTAGGTCTGCATCGCCGGTGGCACGAGGCCCTGCGTGTATCCGTGGGCGTAGCGCACTCCCCAGACGGTCCCGAGGCCCGGCAGGAGCAGTTCGCGCTCGTTCATCGCCCGCTGCTGGCGGGTGTCGCCGGGCGCGCTCCACTCAGGCGCCACGACGCCCGGCGCCAGTGTCACGATCCGCCCGCCTGCAGCGACCGACGCGGTCGCCGGGGCGTCGCGGTAGAACTCGCGCGGCGCGGTCAGGTTCGTCTGCTGCCAGAGATACCACTGCGGCGCCGTCACCGCCACCAGCAGCACGGCAGCGGCCATCAGACCAGGCGGTTTTCGCGACGCCAGTCGAGCGGTCACGATCCACGTCACGATCGCAGCGCCGACCAGCAGCACCGGCTCAAGGCTCGTCATGCAGTTGAGCATCGCATCGGCCGCCACGCGCAGGGGGAAGTCGCCACCCTGCCCCGGCAGCCACAGTCGGCCCTCGGCATCGACGCCGAAGACGAGCCACAGGATGGTCGTGACCGTGACGATCAGCGCGGCGAGCGCGCCGACGGTGCGCGACGCGCCGAGGCGGAGCCTGCGAGAGACCGCCGGCAGGTACGTGATCGCCAGCGCCGACAGCAGCGACAGCGAGAGGATCGGCAGCACCATCCAGCGCCCCCACGCGCGGAAGCCGCCGAGGACCGGCAGCCGGGCCAGCGCCGCGTGGATCGGATTGCCCTCGGCGGGCATGAGCACCGCGCCGACCGCGAAGATGGCGATGCAAAAGCCCCATCCGCGCCGCCGGAACGCCACGATCGCCCCCGCTATGCCCAGAAGCAGCGGGGCGGCGCCGGTGAAGGGGCTCGACTCATGCCACGGAGGACCGCCGCCGATGATATTCTCATGCACGGTGCCGAAAAAGCTCGGAAGAAGCACGCGCACCATGTCGCGCCCGTGGAACCCGAATGAGGTCACGCGTTCGAGCGCAGCCTCACCGTCGAGCAGACCGTGCTCCCCGGCCAGGGCGAGTTCCATCATCGGGAGCAGTTGCGGCATCACCAGGAAGCCGGACACCACCGCCGCCAGCAGCAGTGGCACGATGCGCGAGGCCACGGATGCCTCCGAACGCCAGTCGTGACCGAAGAGCAGCCAGAGCAGGCAGACCGTGGCGGCCATCAGAAAGACCTGCGGGTGGCTGCCCATGAATCCGAACGCGCAGACCACCGCAAAGAGCGCCCACCATCGGGGCGAGTTGGCCTCCAAAGCCCTCTGCAGCACCGCCGGCATCATCGGCACATACGCGACCCCGACGATGTGCGCGAAGTGTACCAGGTGGGCGGACTGGTAGCCGCTGAACGCGAATGCGGCCCCGCCCACCACCGCGGCCGTTCGCGACGCGCCGAGATTGCGCGCGACAAGGTAGACGCCGGCCGCGCCCAGAGCGAGGTGCAGCCAGTAACTCGCATGGAGCGCGGTCATCCACGGCAGCAGCGCCGCGAGGATCAGATGCGGCGGGTAAAGGCTCCCGACCTCGCCGCGGGCCATCACGGGGAGGCCGCACCACTGCTGAACGTCCCAGAGGTAGAGGCGGCCGCGATCGGCCTCGGCGTCCAGCGCGCGGAAGAAGGGGTAGACCATCGCGGAGGCGTCATCACGCGCGAGCGGGCGGCCATCCACGATGGTGCGGTGCATGAAGCCGACCGGAAGTCCGATGATGATGAGTGCGACGAGGATGCTTCGTGCGCGCACTGGCGAGCCTCCCTTTCGCGGATCTGCCCCGCGCAATGGGTATTCGCCACACGGGTGGCAGGCCCCTTGTACATAGCGACGGGGCTTTCGGTGAAGAAAGCCCCGTCTGTTCCTTGCGTAGACGGCTGGGCCTTAGTATGTGCTGTCGTAGCTCACGTTGACCGCGAGATCGTCCATGTCAAGCAGACCGGCGTCCACGGTGATGTTGTCCAGCGGCGAGAAGCGCGCTCCGATGTTGACGTCGTCGTTGATGAACTCGCCCATGACCTGCACCCGGGTGCCGAATGCGAGGTTCACCCCGGCGAAGAAGTCCTCGATCATGCCGCCGGCAAAGCCTGCGTGGACGTCGAGGAAGTTGACGGTGCGTCCATCAACTGTCCCGACCTCGTCGCCCTGCTCCCACGTGGCCACGACATAGACGGTCGTCTCGACCTCATCGGCGAGGTCAAAGACGCCTGCAGCGATGTCCGGGCCGCCATCCACCGCTGAGATGCTGCGCTTAATGTTCAGGAATGTCTGATCTCCGCTGCGACCGCGCACCGAGGCGCTTGATACCTGGCTGTCGACCCCGTTGTCAGGCCGGAAGAGAATAAGGCCCGCCTCGGTCTCTTCGCCGAGTCCGAAGTTTGCGTAGTAGCTGAAGTTGTCCCAGTCCTCCACTTCACCGCTGTTGGCGCCGATGTTGAAGGTGCCTGCTTCGAGCGTGTCAGCAGTTGGAACGGTGAGCAACCCTGTGTAGCCGTTCAGCGTCGGCTCTGCGACGACGCCCCCACACGCAATCAGCGAGATGACAACGACTGCCGCGACGGCTCGATAGATCGTCACATCGATCAGTCCTTTCCGTGGACGCCGATGGCGTCCGTCTCCGCATATATCCAGCGAAAGCTTACGCCTCCCTCGTGACCTCTAATCTCTCTTCGACGTCGGGAGGACAGGTTCCTGCTTGACGAACAAAATTTCATTGCACTCGCCTGAGCGCATGGGTGCATCCTGAGATTGTTGGTGCCGCAGGAGCGTTCGGCAAAGACCCGGACTCCGGGCGCCCCTTCGGCAAAGATCCGGACTCCGGGCGCCCTCGCCCGG
>JBKHFA010000079.1:0-12719 GCA_046540615.1 Armatimonadota bacterium
CGGCGGCAAACGGCGGCAAACGGCAGCGAACGGCGGCGAACGGCGGCTAACGGCGGCTAACGGCAACAGCATTTATGCCGGACTGTCGGGCGTATCTCGAGGAAGCAGCGACCGCAGCTTCTCCGCAGCAATGCTTAAGGCGCGCAGAGGTGATCTTCCGACTATGCGCAGCATCGTGACCGGGCTTCTGACGGGTATGCTTGTAGCCGGATGCCTGCTTCTCAGCCCACAATCAGAGACGATCGAAGCGCAAAGCCACAGTCAGCGCCTGCAGCAGATCCGCAACAAGCAGCGCGAGATGCAGAGTCGGCTCGCGGCGATCAAGGAGAATCAGTCAGAGGCGGCGTCGGAGCTTTCTTCCGCGCGCAACCGGGCGCAACAGGCCCGGGACAGGGCGGCGCAGGCCGAGCAGAATCTCACGGAGGTCCGCGAGATACTCCGCGGCGTCAAAGAGGACCTTGTAGAGACCGAAGAGGAACTCGAGCAGCACCAGGACGCGATGTCCGAGCGGCTGGTGGCACTCTACGAGGCAGGACAACCATCCTACCTCGAGGTCGTGCTGAACGCCACGAGTTTCGAGGACTTCACGAACCGCGCGGAGTTCTCACGAGTGATCGCCAGCAAGGACCAGGAGCTTCTGGACATGCTGGTTGAGACCGAGGAGAAGCTCAAGCAGCAGCGGGCGACGATGGAGGTCGCGCACGCTGAGGCGCAGGCGCTGGAGGAGGAGGCCGGCGTCGCGAAGGCTGAGGCGGAGAAGTCGGAGCGCGAAGCGGAGGCGCTGGTCGAGAAGTATCGCAATGACCGGAATGCCGCGGAGCGCGACTACGCGGCGATGCAGGCCGCCGAGAACGAGATTCAGGCGCTCATTCGCCGGCAGGGAAGCTCAAGCACCCGGGGTGGCGGGTACTCAGGCACTCCGACGGGCAACTTCCTGCAGCCATGCAGCGGTCGGATCAGCAGCCGCTACGGCTGGCGGATCCACCCGATCCTGAAGACGCGCCGCTTTCACAACGGCGTGGACATCGCCGCACCATCCGGCACACCGATCAAGGCCTCCGACGATGGCCAGGTCATTTTTGCGGGATGGAAGAACGCATACGGGCGCACGGTCGTCGTAGACCACGGGAGCGGCTGGTCAACGATGTACGCCCACTGCTCGCGGATCAACGTCAGCCGGGGGCAGGTTGTCAGTCGCGGCCAGACGATCGCGGCCGTGGGCAGCACCGGGTGGTCTACCGGGCCGCACCTGCACTGGACCATCTACCGCAACGGGAGCAGCGTGAATCCGCTCAGGTGACGGTAGCGGACGGCGGCAGCGACACGACGAAAGGCCGGGCCGGCGTCACCTGCAGTAAACGGCACTGCAGGCTCTCCGGCCGCTCCACAACGGCAACGGCTGGAACGGCGACAAACACTCTCTGTCGGCCTGGCGACAGCCAAAGGGACATGATGCCATGCGCGCGAGAGCAGTCGTGGCGACCGCGGTCTTCGTGACCGCCGGCCTGCTGCTGCCAGGCGTGCTCCACCACGGGGATGTCGAGGCTCAGAGCATCCGACAGCGGCTGCGAGACGTAATGAGCCGTCAGCAGGCGGCCGAGAGCCGCCTCGAGGATATCCGCGAGGACAAAGCCGAGGCGCAGTCTGAGCTTGCGGGCGCGCGGAACAGGGCCCAGCAGGCCCGCGACGAGGCGGCCCGGGCGCGCCAGCGCCTCGAAGAAGTGCGCGCGGTGCTTCGGCAGATCAAGACGGATCTGGCGCAGACCGAGGAGGAGCTTGCCGGGCACCAGGAAGCGATGTCCGAGCGGCTGGTGGCGCTTTACGAGGCCGGGCAGCCGTCGTACCTCGAGGTGGTGCTCAACGCCACGAGTTTTGAGGACTTCACGAATCGCGCGGAGTTCTCGCGGCTGATGGCGGAGCAGGATCAGAATCTTCTCACGTGGCTGGTCGAGACGGAGGCGAAGCTGCAGCGCCAGCAGGCCGAGCTTGAGGTGAAGCAGGCGGAGGTCGCTGAGCTTACCCAGGAGGCCGATCGGCAGAAACGGATAGCCGAGGCGGCGGAGTCAGAGGCCGAGGCGCTGGTGTCGAAGTATGCCCGCGACCAGGCGGCCGCGGAGAAGATGCTGGCCGAACTCGACGCTGCGGAAAAGCGCCTCGGGGCTTTGATCCGCGAAGAGACGCGTAGCGGCGGCTACGGCGGGACGAGCAGCGGGCGCTACTCTCTGCCGGTGAGCGGTCGGATCACGAGTCGCTACGGCTACCGGACGCATCCGATATACAAGGTTCGCAAGTTTCATAATGGAGTGGACATTGCGGCGCCGTCGGGGACACCCATCCGCGCATGCGATGACGGGAAGGTCATTCGCGCCGGCTGGATGGGCGCAACCGGCAGGACAGTGATCATCGATCACGGGAGCGGCTGGTCTACCTCATACGGCCACTGCTCCAGCATATACGTCAGCGTGGGGCAGGTGGTCAGCGCCGGGCAGACCATCGCCGGGGTGGGCACCACCGGGCTTTCAACCGGCAATCATGTTCACTGGATGGTCTATCGCAATGGCAATCCGGTCAATCCGTTGCGTTGAAGTTTTTGATGTACATGACAGAAGCCGCGCACTCGCACGTATGTCGGCCATGTGAGGAATGGCACTGTGAAGACAGCAAAGTCAATCAGATCACTCATTCTGGTAGCTGCAATCACGCTTGGCACTTTGATGGTGTTCGCGGCGGGGATGTTTACCGCGCAGGTGGTGAGCAGCGGTGGGTTCGTGCCGGCGCTGGTGCAGGTGGCGCAGATAGTGCCGGGGACGTACGATGTGCAGGATGGCGATGAGGACATTCCCGGCGCCACGAGTCTGACGCCGCTGAAGACGTTCTGGCGCGCGCGACAGCGTATCATCGAGAACTTCGTGTATCCCGAGGAGATGTCCCGGGAGGAACTGAGCTACGGGGCGATCCAGGGCATGCTCAAGTCGCTGGGCGATCCTTACAGTCGGTTCATGAAGCCCGACGAGTATGAGGAATTTCAGGCGCAATCCACGGGGCTTTTCGAGGGGATCGGCGCTGAGCTTGTGATGGAGGAGAATGAGGAGACCGGGGAGGAAGAGGTGATCGTGCTCCGTGTGATTCCGGAGGGGCCGGCCGCGGAGACCTCACTTTACTCGGGCGATGTGATCGTGGGGGTGGACGGCAACTCGGTCCGTGGGATGAGCCTGCATGAGGTTGTGAATCTGATCCGCGGCGAGGGCGGGACGGAGGTAACGCTCAACGTCCGTCATGAGGGTGATGAGGAGATCAGCGACATCACGATCACCCGCGGGCGCGTGGAGTTCCCGATCGTGGAGTTCAAGATGCTCGATGAGGAGAACAAGATCGGGTACATCTGGCTGCGTTCATTCAACCATCTTGCCGAGGCGAAGGTGCAGGAGGCGCTGGACGCGCTGAAAAAGGACGGGATGGAGGCGCTGCTCTTCGATCTGTCCAGCGATCCGGGCGGGATGCTCGACCAGGCAGTCGGGGTCGGCAGCCTGTTCCTCGACGACACGCCGATCACGTGGATTCAGGATCGCAACGGCGAGCCGGAGCCGCTCTACGCTCACCCCGGGATCGTGCTCGAAGAGGATATCCCGATGGTCGTTCTGATCGACGGGGGCAGTGCCAGCGCCTCGGAGATCGTTGCGGGCGCGTTGCAGGATACCGGGCGCGCGACGGTCGTGGGCCACCCGAGCTACGGGAAGGCGAAGGTTCAGACGGTGATCGAACTGGACGATGGGTCCGCGATGGTGCTGACCACGGCGGTGTATCTTACACCGGACAAGCACGACATCTCGAAGGAAGACGAGGACGGGCATCGCGGGGTGCATCCTGACGTGCGCTTCCCCGACCCGCCTGAGAGCCGTGAGGAGCGCCCGACGGTGCAGGAGTGGCATGATCAGCAGATAGAGCGGGCGGCGGAACTGCTCCGCGAGAAGCTGGTTGCGGCGAATCGCTGAGACGGCTGCCGTGGGATGGGAAGAGGAGCGAGAGTACCCGCCGACGTTCGCCGCGGGCGGCGGCCGTCGGCGGGGTGATTATCATGTGAAGATGGGTTGGAGGCGGAGGCCGGGGCGGGGAACACGAAGGGGCGAGGACCGTTGACATCGGAAGACCGAAACGCGCGCCGCCGCAATGACATGGCGGGCCAACTGCGCTT
Source organism: Armatimonadota bacterium (assembly GCA_046540615.1). GTDB lineage: Bacteria > Armatimonadota > Zipacnadia > Zipacnadales > UBA5352 > UBA5352. The sequence goes on from JBKHFA010000079.1 coordinate 4,193, forward strand.
CTACCGGACAACCACCGTGGTGCTGCTGCTGGCCGTCGTCGTACTGGCCGTCATGCTGATTGCGGGCGGAAGGCAGGAGTTCGCGAGGGCGATCAGGATTGATGGCGACCTCGTGTGCCTCGTGAATGACCAGGGGGCCGCGGAGCGCGTGCACGAGCAGTTGCTGGCCGAGGGCAGGGGGGAGCTTCCCGGGAACGCGAGTCTCGAGCAGCAGTGGGAGGACGAGTCGTGGCCTGTGGAAGACAGAGAGGTCCTCAACATTCCCGAGGCGGTGAAGCGGCTTCAGGAACACGGGGTGACGGTGCTGGTCTCGGCGTGGACCATCAAGGTGGAGGGCAATGACACGGTGAATCTCCCCAGTGAGACCTTCGCCACGGACGTGTTGACGAGGATCAAGCGGCAGTACGTGCCGGATGATGAGAAGCCGATCGAGTCAACCTTCCTTGAGGACGTCAAGATTGTGGAGACGCAGGCGCCGGTGGACACGGTGCTCACGGATCTGTCCGAGGCGGTGAAGGCGCTGGCAACCACCAGCACTGAGGCGGAGACGTACGCGGTGAAGGCCGGCGACTTCCCCGAGAAGATCGCCGCCGCCCACGGCATGACGATCGATGCGTTTTACCGGCTGAATCCTCAGACGAGGGGCGCCACCATCCATCCCGGTGACAGGGTGAAGATCACTCCGGCGATGGCCGGGATCACGGTGAAGACGGTGACCGAGGTTTCCGAGACGGTGGATGTTGAGCCGGAGGTCGAGAAGGTCCACTCGGTCAATGTCCCGCGTGGCGAGACGCGGGTTGCCTCGGAGGGAGTTCCGGGCAAGGAACTGCGGGTCAAGCACCGAACGTATCATAATGACCAACTGGTCGAGGAAGAGACCAGGAGCACGCAGATAGTCGAACCGCCGTCACCGAAGCGCGTGATTGTGGGCACGGACGATGCCACCAGCGCGTCCGGTGACGATGATTGAGAAGAAGGAATGAGTAGAACTGACCACTGAACGGACGCAGACCGGCGGATCGGTGGCGCGCGAGGTGCTGGCGCGCGACGCCGCGGTAGTCAACGAGGCGCTTCCGGGGTGCATCCCGGGGTGTGACCCGCGGGCGGGGGCGCTGGAGGAAGCGATGCGGCACAGCCTTCAGGGCGGGAAGCGGCTCAGAGGCGTGCTGGTGATGCGATCGGCCGAGACCTTCGGCCTGTCGCCGGAGACGGTGATGCCGGCGGCCTGCGCCGTTGAGATGCTCCACGCGGCCACGCTGATTCACGACGACCTCCCCTGCATCGACGACAGCGACCTGCGGCGTGGTCGCGAATCGTGTCACATCGCCTTCGACGAGCACACCGCTCTGCTGGCGGCCGATGCGCTGATCATCGCCTCGTTCGAGCAGATCGCGTCGCTCAGGCGCGTATGTGACCCTGTGCGCACGCTGCAGGTCGTGGAGGAGTTCGCGCAGTTCACGGGAGCGGGAGGCCTGATCGGCGGCGAGCAGGCGGACATCATCAGCGAGGATGTGCCGCCGGACGTCGAACTCCTGCGCTTCATTCATGAGAACAAGACGGCCAAGCTCATCTGCGCGTCGTGCCGGACCGGAGCGGTCCTCGCCGGTGCGAGTGAGGATGACCTTGGCGCGATCTCCGACTACGGGATGACGCTGGGGCTTCTCTTCCAGGTGACCGACGACATACTCGACGTGGTCGGGGATGAGGACGTGCTGGGCAAGCCGACCGGGGCCGACGCGGACGCCGGGAAGCAGACGTACCCCGACGCGATCGGGCTCGAGGGAGCGCAGCAGGAGGCCCGTCGGCTGGCGGATCATGCGATGGGGATTGCGGCTCGGCTTCCAGCGGAGGTGGAGTTCTGGCGGTCGATGGCCGAACTGGTGGTGGAGCGCGAGAGATGAATGATATCAGGATCGTCGGAGTGGAGGAGGCGGGGTTCTGCTTCGGCGTCAAGCGCGCCCTGCAGCTTGCAAATGAGGCGACGGAAAAGCATCCCGAGGTGGCCTGCCTCGGGCCTTTGATTCACAATCGGCAGGTCGTCGAGGACCTCGAAGCACGGGGGATGCGCGTGGTGGAAGCGATCGAGGATGTGCCTCCCGGGTCGGCGGCGCTGATCCGCGCGCACGGCGCAGGCCCGGCCGTGTACGAGGCGGCCGGCGCGCGTGACATGCATCTGATTGATGCGACCTGCCCCTTCGTGAGGCGCGTGCAGCAGGCTGCGGCGCGGTTCGCCGAAGACGACTACCAGGTGCTGGTGCTTGGCGAGCGCGAGCACCCGGAGGCGCAGGCCATCGTCGCGCATGCGGGCGGTCGGGCGGTGATCATTGAGGATGCGGGCGAGCTTGACGGAATTGCGACTTCCGATCGGGTGGCGGTGGTTTGCCAGACGACGCAGCGGCTGGACAAGCTGCAGCAGTTGGTGATGGCGCTGCTGCCGCAGATCGGAGAGCTTCGCGTCGCGAACACGATCTGCGACGCGACCTCAAAGCGTCAGAAGGCATCCGTGGCCGTCGCGGAGCAGGTTGATTTGATGCTGGTGATCGGCGGCTACCACAGCGCGAACACGAATCGCCTGGCGCAGATATGCCGGGCGACCGGCACCCGGACCGAGCATATTGAGACTGCCGAAGAGCTGCGAGGTGAGTGGCTCGAGGGCGTGGAGACCGTCGGCATCACGGCAGGGGCGTCAACACCGCCCGAGGCGGTGGTGGAGGTGCGGGCGCGGCTGGTCGAGCTGGCGGCGCGCTGCTGACGAGACTTTTTATGAATGCTTGCTCATCGGAGGTGTCGCGGTGATGATTGAGACGCTTGACGACATAGTCGAGGCAGTCCGAAGCCGGCCTGCGAAGAAGGTCGCGGTGGCGGTCGCCGAGCATGAGAGCATACTCGAGGCGGTCGCGAAGGCGTCGGAGTGGGGGATCTCCGAGGCGATCCTCGTGGGGGATCGTGACGCGGTTGCCGCCGCTGCGGAGAGGGCCGAACTCGACCTCGACGAGGTGTCCGTGGTCCACGCCGACGGTGACCTTGAGGCCGCATCCACCGCGACGGAGCTTGTCTCCTCAGGCGAGGCCGACATCCTCATGAAGGGGCAGATTCACACCGACGACTTCCTGCGCGCGGTGCTGGACAGGGAGGCGGGGCTGCGCGCGGGGCATGTGATGAGCCACGTCTTCATCCTCGAGACCACGCACCTGGGGCGGCTGACGCTCGTCACAGACGGGGCGATGAACATCGCGCCCGATCTCGTGCAGAAAGCCGACATCATCCTCAACGCCGTCTACCTCGCGCAACTGCTCGGGGTGGGGAGCCCGAAGGTCGGTGTCCTGGCGGCCACCGAGCTTGTGAACCCGGAGATGCAGGCGACGGTCGATGCGGCGGTGCTCTCGAAGATGAGTGAGCGGCGGCAGTTCCCATGCTGCGAGATCGACGGCCCCTTTGCACTGGACAATGCCGTCTCAGAATTGGCCGCGGAGATCAAGCGCATTCCCGGCGATGTTGCGGGTAACGCGGATGTGTTGCTTGTACCGAACATCGAGGCCGGCAATATGCTTGCGAAGAGCTTCGTGTACCTCGCGCAGGGACGGGTGGCAGGCGTGCTGGTCGGAGCATCAGCGCCGGTCGTGCTCACCTCGCGCGCCGACAGCAGCGCATCGAAGCTCTTTTCCATCGCCACGGCGATGCTGATGGCCGACCTGCAGCGCACCAGCCGGCTGAAGATCGGGAAAGTGCATTTCTAAGCATCAGGGGAGCGCGATGAGACTTCTGCACCTGATGGCCCCGACACTGCTCTGCGCCACCTGCCTTGCCGCCCCGCGAGTGATGGCGCAGGACCTTACATTCCTGCACCTGTCAGATTTTCACGTGCCTCATGCCATCGCACAGACAAAGGCAACGTTCACGACGCTCGCGGAAGGCCCGGCCGAACTTGCTGCTTACGACATCACCGCGGCGACTCCGAGCTTCATCCTGTCCACGGGCGATCTCAACGAGTTCAGCGGTGGGAACGGCTGGTGGGAGCAGTACCTCGACCTCTGGAGCGACATCACGCCGCCTGTCTACCACCAACTCGGCAACCACGACAACACCTGGCGCTGCGCGCGCCCTGCACTGCGCGACCTCCATGGCAGCGCCTTCTACGCATTCGAGCGCGCTGGCGTGAAGTTCATCGGCTGGGACACCGCCACCCCGCAGGATCCGCGCCCATCGATCGCCGAGGAGGGCCTCCGCTGGCTCACGGAGGAGTTCGCGCGGACGCCGCCGGAGCAGCCGGTGGTGTTCTTCGGCCACCATGCGCTCGATGGTCGCGAGTTCGCCGGGGCATACGATCGAGCGCGGTTGCTCGACCTGCTGCAGACGCGCAACGTGGTCCTGATGCTGGTGGGCCACGGACACAATGCCCGCGCGTGGCAGGTCGAGGGATTCGACGTGGTGATGGGCGGAAGCACCTTCGGCAAGCGCCCCGGCTTCGGGATCGTCTCGATCAAAGATGGCGTGCTTCGGGTGTGCCATCAGTACGCGGATGGTGAGATGACGGCGCTGCTGGAGAAGCCGATTCCGCGGCGGTCGCCTCTGCGGATGAGCGTCACGCCCGCCGACGGCGCATTGTTCGCGGCCGATGATCCGCTCCGCTGGACGGTGGCCACCGACGCTGCCCCCGTGGAAGCGCGATGGACGCTCGACGACGAGCGCTCGGGTGAGATGCTGCGCGTGGCGGATGGCTGGCGCGTGGATCTCGACTCCGTGCTGGTCGAGCCGGGCGCCCACGTGTTACGCGTGGAACTTGCTGCCGCCGATGGTCGTGTCAGCAGCCGGACGGTCAGTTTCTTCCGCGAGGGCGGGGCCTTCGACGTCGTCTGGCGAACGAAGCTTGGGGGATCATCGCAGGCGACGCCGCTGGTGGCCGGTGAACGCGTGTATGTCGGCGACAACAGCGGAGCGCTGACCGTCCTCAGCGCCACGGACGGGGCACGGGTGGGCGTGGTGGAGACCGGTGGCGAGGTGCGTTCAGCGCCGGTCGCGACGGCCGATGGTGACACGATCGTCTTCGGCTCGTCCGACGGCCTGCTGCGCGCCATCGATCGTGGCGGAGCGGAGCGATGGCGCTGTGAGGCCGGAGGCGCGATCTACGGGGCGCCCCTGATCGCTGACGGTCGTGTCTACGTGGGCACGGAAGATGGCGACGTGATGGCGCTTGATGCCGCGACCGGCTCCCTCGCGTGGCGATCGGAGGCGCCTGAGTACGCGATCGAGCAGGCGCCCGCGGCGGGGGACGGCGCAGTCTTCGCAGGCTCGTGGGATCGGCATGCGTACGCGCTCGATGCCAGCACCGGTGAACTGCGCTGGCGCAGACCCTCGGCTGGAAGCGACCGCGACGGCTTCGTCGCGTGGTACTACTCCCCGGCCGACTGCCCGCCGGTGTTCGCCGAAGGCAACGTCTTCTTTGCCGACCGGGCCTATCAACTGACGGTCTTTGACGCTGATGACGGCGAGCAGGTGCTCGCTGAGGAGGGATGCGTGGCGGTCGGGCCCTCTGCCGATGGCGGCGCGGTCTACGTGCGGCACACCGACGACCGGGTGAGCAAACGCGCCGCCGACGGATCGATCGCGTGGGTCGCGCAGGCGCCAACCGGCGCGGTGCCGACGCCGCCGGTCGAGGCGCACGGCATCGTCTGGGTGCTCTCAGACCGGGGAGTGCTCAGCGCGCTCGACGCAGGGAGCGGCCGGCTTCTCGCCCGGCAGCGTGTCACGCCGGACCTCTACGCGTTCGCCGCACCGGCCTTCGATGGACAACACGTGTATGTCGCGGACATGGCGGGCAACGTGACCTGCCTGCTGCCGAGGTGGGTGCAGTCGTCAGGGGGCTGAGGGAAGATCGGATGGAGGAACGTGACGCCTCGGAGTAGAAGTATGACGCGAGGACACAACGACAATGACGGCGCTCGCGACCGCGGGCGTCCGTGAGTTGTTGTACAACTACCCGGGGTCGATCAGCGACCTCAGCGGAAAGGTGTGCGTTATGTTTAAGCTCAGCGTCATCAGTGATGAGATCTCGCAGGACTTTCAGCGTGTCGTCGATGTCTGCCAGGAGTTCGGGGTCGAGCAGGTCGAGCCGCGTTCGGTCTGGGACACCCCGCCCCAGGACCTGACGGACGAGCAGGTCGCGGAGATGAAGAGGATCCTCGACGACGCCGGGATGACCGTCTCGGCCATCGCCTCGCCGTTCTTCAAGTGCGATCTCGGCAATGAGGAGCATTACATCGAGCACATCGGGATTCTCCGCCGCTGCATCGAGATCGGCCACGAACTCGGGACCAACATCATCCGCGGCTTCACCTTCTGGAAGACCGGCCCGGCGAAGGATGTCTGGCAGCAGATCATCGATGCGTATGAGGAGCCGATCAAGATCCTCGAGGAAGAGGACGCGTACATCGGGATTGAGAACGAGGCTTCCACGCACATCGCGACCGCCGCCGAGGCGGAGGCGCTTTACGCGGACCTCGGCAGCGACCGCGTCCAGGCGATCTGGGATGCGGCCAACGAAGTCTACGCGGACGAGGGCGAAATGCCCTTCCCCGACGCGTTCGAGCGCATGAAGCCGAACCTGATTCACGTGCACATCAAGGACGCCGTCCGCACGCCCGACGACGAGGACCCGGCCCGCTGCGTTCCCGTCGGCATCGGCGGATACATCGACTACCACGCGCAGTTCAAGGCGCTCATTGACATGGGCTACGAGGGCGCCTGCTCGCTGGAGACGCACTGGCGGCCGGCCGCGGACCTCGACGAGGACCTGCTCAACCGCCCCGGCGGCGCGGCATTCAGCGAGGGCGGCGAGTATGCCTCCCGCGTGTGCCTCGAGAACATCCGCGAGATCATCAAGATCGTAAGCTGACGAGCGGCCCGACCTCCGTGGCGCGAGCGGACGCCAACAACGGTCACTTCATGGCCTCGCGCCGGGGGCGCCTCACAACCCGGCGCGAGGCTCGAACGTCTATCAACCCGACGTGAGTGGAGAGAGTATGCCCGACATCACGCTGATCACCATCGACCTCGATCACACGTTGCTTGACAACGAGAGAAAGATCTCCGAGCGGAACGAAGCCGCGATTCAGCAGGTCGTCGATGCGGGCGTGACGGTCGCGATCGCCACCGGCCGGTCCCACTCTTCGGCCGAGGCGTACGCGCGGGAACTCGGGATCGACGCCCCGGTGATCTCGTACAACGGCGCAATGATCCGCAGACCCGGCGACGATGAGCCGATGCGGCACGTGCGCCTCGAAGCGGACCTCGCCGCGGAGATCGTGGAGACGCTCGTGCATGAGATGATCGACTTCCTTTACTTCCTCGATGATGAACTCTACGTCGCGAAGTTCGACCGCTGGGCGCGGCGCTATCTCAAGCGAACCGGCGACCGTGCGATCATCGCCGGCGACAGGCGCAGGTTCGCCGGATCGCGCCCCACGAAACTGCTGATGGTCGGCACGCCCGAGCAGACCCGCGAGCGCTACGAGCGCTTCAGCAACGAATACGGCGACCGGATCTACTGCACGATCTCGCTGCCGGAGTACATGGAGATCCTCGATCCGGGCGCCACCAAGGCGACCGCCCTTCACTGGCTCGCCGAACACCTCGACGTGCCGATCGAGCAGACGATGGCTCTCGGCGACAGTCTCAACGACCTCGAGATGGTGAAAGCCGCCGGGACGGGCGTCTTCATGCCCTGCGCCGATGACGATCTCAAGCAGCACGCGGATTTCATCCCCCACTCGCAGCACGAGGGAGTCGGGGAGGCGCTGGAGAAGCTTGTGCTCGAGCGGGTGACCGCTGGCTGCGCACCTGAGGATGGCGACGGCTGAGATGGAGATTCGCCCGGACGAGGTGGACCTTTACGAGACGCTCCAGGTTCACGAGCGAGCGATCCCGGAGGTCATTGATAAGGCCTACCGCGTCCTGGTGCGGAAGTATCATCCGGATGTGCATCCGCCGGAGAAGCGACAGTGGGCGCACGCGAAGATGAGCAGGCTCAACGTCGCCTACGAGGTGCTCAGCGATCCCGAGCAGCGGGCTGAGTACGACGTCGGTCGTCGGCTTGGCCGCAATCGCGTCTCGCTGAGCGATGACGACGAGGTCGTGGTTGAGCCGACGCTCAAGTGCTTCAATCATCCGAAGCGGCCGGCCATCAAGTTCTGCTGGCACTGCGGCCGGCCGATCTGCGAGGAATGCTTCGGCGGCGACGTGCACGGGCACACCATCTGCGTCCCCTGCCAGGTGCTGATTGATCGCGACAGGCGCTGGAGTGCGGGAGAGCATGCGGGAGAAAGCGAGCGCCCGCGCACGGGGACACCGATGGGCACCCGGGGGGTGATCCTCCACTACGCAGTGCTGGCCACCCTCTTCGGCGTCATCCTGTGGGCGATCTACGAGATCGCTCTGGCTTTCGGTAACACGGAGCAGCAGGCGCTGGTGCTCGTCGGGGGGCTTGGGGTCGTGTTCGTTGTGCTGATCGTGCAGCGCCTGACCTGGCGCG
>JBKHFA010000080.1:0-12660 GCA_046540615.1 Armatimonadota bacterium
CATCCCGCTGATGATCCTCTACCTCGTCTTCCAGAAGCACATCGTGCGCGGACTGACGGCGGGCGCGGTGAAGTAGAGCGAGTCGGGAGGGGAGGCAGATTGTGCGCAGGCTCGTGGGGCTGAGAGCGCGGCTAGCCGGCGTCCCCGGAGAGCCAGAGTCTTATGGAGTGCACGTACTCCGTTTCAGGCATCCGCTCGACATCCTCGCGTGCCGCCCTCTCAGGGACCCCCTCGGCCACACGGAATTCCAGAAGACTCGACGCGAAATCGTTGAACTCGCTCCAGATGACAGCGGGATACTCAAGAGTATCCATTTCACATGTGTCGTAGAGCCAGTCTCGGACCGCGCGCACAATTTCATCTGGCTCGTTACGGTGACTCTTGATATCGGAGCCCGACAGGTCTGATAGGGCCTTGTGGTAGGCGTAAGGCTTCTCCTCGAGCACCAGATGGCGCTTCTCCTGCAAAAAGGAGCAGCCGAATCTTCGGGCACCGTAATCGATGCCCAACTCGAACGGCATGTTGAGTCTGTAGAATTCGTCGGCCTGAACGGCCTTAATGCGGGAAATATCGTGTATGCCGTACCTGGATTCACAGATGAGTTCACAGATCTTGCCAACACGGGTCTCGCCGCTATCGAGTCGTTCAGAGGCGATCCGGGGATTCAGACCAGCGTGCACCACTGTGAACAACAAAGGACGCAGCAGCGCTGCGTAATCGCTATCGAACGGACAGTTGATGAAGACATTCGCGTCGTAGTTCGGGGGACGCCCCCCAATCGCATCAGCCTCAGTCACGGGCTCGGTCATTCCCGTACGAGATCTTGCTGCGCACCATACCGTCCCGACCATGGATGTACAGGTCGGTGCTGTGCTTCCTGCTCAGCTTTCGCGCATAGGAGATCGCGGCTTTGCGGGAATCGAAGCGTCGCGTCGCACGAGTAGAACCGTGCTTCTTCACCGCCCAGCCCCCATCCATATGCACAATCACGTGTTGTGCCGCAGGATCAACCATCCAGAACGCCCCCTCAGTGCAGCCTGCATACGAGGGACTACTCAGGAATTGTCTCACTTAAACTGTATCATACCCCGTCACAACCATATGATCAAGCATCTACGTCGCCGCCTCCGAATCCCGCGCGACGCTCGTGCCGCCGGATGATGCCTCCGCCGCCCCGTTGATCGTCGGGTGGACCCAGCGGACTACGAGGCCCGCCGACAGCCCCAGCAGCGCGCTCATGATCACGAACGGCCAGCGCAGGCCCAGTTGCGCCGCCGCAATGCCGCCCAGCAGCGGCCCGAAGGCCATCCCCAGCGCCCCCGCCACCCGCGTGTATCCGAACGCCCGCCCGTAGGTGTCCGATGACACCGCCTGCCCGACGATGGCGTTGAGCGCCGGCGCGGTGCCGCCTCGCGTCATCCCGGTGCCGACCCGCAGGACCGCCAGTTGCGAGACACTCTGCGCGATTGCGTGCGGCGCGCTGAAGATCGCGGCGCCGATCGTACACGCCACGAGGACGGGCTTGTGCCCGACGCGGTCACCCACGAGGCCGATGACCAGGGCGCTGATGCCCGCCGCGAGTCCCGAGATCGCCATCAACCCGCCGGCCGTCGATGCGATGCGCGTGGTGTCGGAAACGGCCTCAACCAGCAGTGGGAAGATCGGCCCGACGAAACTGCCCGCCAGCGAGATGGTGAAGAACGCCGCCAGCAGGGCCAGCAAACCGTTGCGACCGAATGCCTTCTGCAGGCCGTGATTCTCCGCGGCCTCCCCGTCGGGCGGACAGAAGTTTTCATGGGCGAGGAATTGCACGACAAGCCCGCCCACCAGCAGCATGGCGCCTGAGGCGTAGAACGGCACGCGGTACCCCCACGCATCGGCCATGAGTCCGCCGGTCAACGGGCCGACGGTCACACCCATCAGCACCGCTACCTGCATCATGCCGAGCGAGTAGCCCATGCGGCCGTTCGGCGTCACCGAGGCCACCAGCGTGGTCGAGGCCACGACGGTGCCGGTCAGAGCGCCCTGCAGCGCCCGGAGGCCGAAGAGGTGCCAGACATTGCCCGCGAAGCCCATCGCCGTCATAACGATCGCGCCGCCGAACATGGCGCGATTGACCATCATCTTCCGGCCGTAGCGGTCCGCGAGGGATCCCCAGATCGGCGCGAAGATCGCCTGGGTGATCCCCGCCGCGAAGATGACCAGGCCCGCCCACATCGCGACCTCCGAGGTGCCGGTGACACCGAGATCGCGGATGTAGAAGGGGATAAACGGCATCACGAAGGCAAAGCCGATGATGGAGAGCAGTTGCGCAAACCAGCAGGCGTAGAGCGTCCGTTGCCAGTGAGGAGAGGAGCCGTCGGAACGGCTCCCCTCGACGTCCGTTTCAGTTTCCGTGGGGCATTCCATGTCAATACATCACGCAGTCCGTTACGATGACTTTCATTCCTGGTTTAATGATAAATGAATCGCGGATTTTGTGCAACGCTTCCACGAGCTCGAGGATGTCTTCTTCGTCCATTGCGATCATAATGACGTTGTTGATCCCGGGGAAGACGGCGTCGCCTTCCTTCCGACCGGTTTCGCCGGCGCCTTTGACCTGCTCGAAAAGCGTGTAATGCTCGAGATCCCGCTCCTCAAGCGCCTCCATGACCTCCGCCTCGACACCGCCCTCGGCGATGATCCAGACGAGTTTGTTGCAGTCCGGGCACGGTTCAACCGGCGTCATTGCTGCTCATCCTCTTCGTCCTTCGGGACATTCGATGGTCACCGCGACAGGCGCTGGCGCAGACGGCGGAATATGCCGCCAATTTCCTCCCGGCAACTGATCTCGGGATCATGCAGGGCCCGGAAGCAGTTCGTAGCGACCTCGGCCACACGGTCCCAGATGCAGTACGAGGCCGGAACGACGAGCAGCGAAAGCGTGGTGCCGAAGAGAAGGCCGAAGATCAGCACCCACGCGAAAGGCTCGCGAATCTCCGCGCCCTCCGAGAGCGCAAGCGCCGTCGGCAGCACGCCAAGAATCGTGGACAGAACCGTCATCAGCACCGGCTTCATGCGGTGCGGCCCCGCGACCAGCAACGCCTCTGTGCGCGACATACCCCGCGCGCGCAGCGTGTCAACGTAGTCAATCAGGATGATTGAGTTGCGGGCCACCAGTCCCACGAGCATGATTATGCCGATGATTGAGACGATATTGAGCGTGTTGCCGGTCACCAGCAGGCCGATCACCGCTCCAATGAGCGCCAGCGGCACCGTGAACATCACGTTGAGCGGCTCAAGCACGCTGTTGTAAAGCGCCGCCGTCACGATGTAGATCAGGATGATCGACAGCATGAGCGCCTGGAAGAGTTCGGCGAACGATTCGCCGCGGAAGCGCGCCAGACCGGCCCACTGGTAGTCAACTGCGCCGACATCCATCCCCTCGAGGATTGACTCGATCTGCTCTTCGGCGTCGGCCTGAACGATGCCTGGATTGTATGCCGTGAGCGTGATCGACCGGCGCCGGTCCCGCCGCTCGATGCGCGTGGGGCCGCTGCCGACCGAGACGTCGGCAATGTCACCAAGCCGGACCGGCTGATCGTGGTGGTCGAGGCCCACGAAGATACCCGCCACGTCCTGCACGCTGCTGCGGTCGACTTCCTCGAGTTGCACCCGAATGTCGTGCTCACTGCCGCTCTCGCGGAAGCGCGTGTCGGTGGTCCCGGCTATGCTGGTGCGCACCGCCGACCCGATCTCCGTCACAGAAAGCCCGAGGTCGGAGATCCGCCAGCGATCGAGATCGACCTGGATCTCCGGCCGGCCGGGTCGGCTGGAGATGTCCACGTGGATGAGCCCCGAGATATCCGTGACCTCCCGCCGCAGTTGCGTCGCCACTCTCGCAAGCTGGGCGTGGTCCTCGCTCATCAACTCCATCTCGATCGGCGCGCCACCGCCCCCGCCACCTCCGCCCTGAGCCGCGACGGTGATATCCGCCGGCAGGTCGGCAAGCTCCTCGCGGAGATCCACCGCAAGCTCTTCGTCCGAGCGCAGGTTCTGCTCGCGCCGCTCACGCGCGCCGTAAAGCGTCAGGTCGATCGAGGCCCAGTTCGGACCACTCTGTCCGCTTCCCATGAAGCCGGACCCGGTGCTGCCGACCTGTGAGTAGACGTATTCGATCTCGGGGTATTTCTCACCGTCCATCAGGCGCTCTTCGATTCGCCTGAGCTGACCGTCGGTCACGTTGAGGCGCGTGCCCGAGGGCATCTCCACGTCTATGCGGACCGCACCCTGATCGGTGAGAGGGAAGAACTCGGCCCCCAGCATCGGGACGATCGTCCCCGCCACAACGATCAGCAGGCCGTAGGCGATCGTGATCAGCATGTAAGGATGGCCGACCGCCCACCCCAGCGCCACCCTGTAGACGGCCTCAACTGCGCCGTAGATCGCATCCAGCACCGCGTAGAAGCGATGCCAGAAGCGCCGCCACGCGCGAACAACGGCGTTGCCTTCCCGCTCCCGCTGCTCTTCGGATTGCTTCTGCTCGAACCACCAGGAGGCCAGCATCGGCGTGAGGATCGCCGCGAAGACCAGCGCGGCCGTCGAGATCGCGACGATTGTCAGAGCGAAGGGATACATGAACTGGCCCACGATCCCGCTCATGATGGCGACAGGCAGGAAGATGGAGATATCCACCGCGGAGGTCGCGATGACCGCCCAGCCGATCTCCGACCAGCCATTCACCGCGGCGGCATCCGGCAATTCCCCCTTATCAAGGTGGCGTTGCACGTTCTCGAGGATAACAACCGCGTTGTCAACCAGGATCCCGACTGAGATGGCCATCGCGAGCAGCGTCATGCTGTTGAGAGTGAAGTCGAGCCCCAGGCCGGTGATCATAAACGAGGTGATCATCGAGGTCGGGATCGCCAGCGCCGCGATGAGCATCCCGCGCACATTGTGCAGGAAGAGAAAGACGATGAGAGCAGCGAGCAGCGTCCCCTGGCCGATCGATGAAAGCACGTCCTCGACCTGGTTGCGCACCTGCACCGAGTCATCGTTCGAGACGGTGATCTCGATGTCGTCGGGCAGACGCTCCAGCAGCTCATCCACCCCGGCCCTGATGCCGTCGGCGACCTCGACGGTGTTCGCGCGCGACTGCTTCACCACGCGGACACCCACGATGTCCCTGCCGTTGAGTCTGGCGTACTCGTCGGGGTTCACGACGGTGTCCACGACTTCGGCAACATCCGTCAGCCGGACCATCCCGCCGCGCGGTGTGTCGAGCCACAAACCTCGAAGGACGTCGAGATCTTCAGCGCGCCCGAAGACACGTACGCGATAGTCGCGCCGCCCCTCCTCGATCGTGCCGGCCGGCACATCCATGTTCTCAAACTCGATCGCCTGCGCGAGCGCCGTGATGCTCAGCCCCACGGCCTCGAGGCGCTCGCGGTCGGCCAGCACCTGGATCTCCCGCTCCTCGCCGCCGGTGACGGTGACGGAGGCCACCCCGCCGACCGCTCCGAGGCGCGGGCGGATGACGTCCTCGACAAGCTGGCGCAGATCGCGCGGCGATCGGTCGCCGCTGATCGCAAGTGTCAGGACCGGCATCGCGCCGAGGTCGATCTTCAGGACCGAAGGTTCCTGCACGTCATCGGGGAACTGCCCGCGAACACGCGCGACCGCATCGCGCACATCCGCGGCCGCCGCATCGGTGTCGGCTTCGTAGCTGAACTCAACGCCGACCGTGCCCACGTTCTCCTGGGCGGTCGAATTGACCCGCTGGACGTTCGGAACGACGGAGACCTCGTCCTCGAGAGGCTTGATGACCTCCTCCTCGATCTCCTCGGGGCCCGCCCCGGGGTAGTTGACGATGACCGTCACGAAGGGGAAGTCAACGTCCGGGCTCTCCTCCCAGGGCATCCGGTCGAATCCGACCAGCCCAAGCACGACGAGGCCCAGGACGAACATTGCCACGGTGACACGTCTGGAGATAACTGCCTTTGCAAAAGCCCACATCGTTCGGCGGAAGCTCCTCAGTCAGGCAGGCGCAATGCGCCCGTCAGGAATTGTCCATGTCTCCGGTCAGACCGTCCCGGACCGGCTCGACTCTCTGGCCGTCGGCCAGCGCGTCCTGTCCGGAGACGATGACAGTTTCGCCCTCACGGACGCCGTCGATGATCTCCGTCAGATTCCCCTCGATCACACCGACCTCCACCTCGCGGACCTCCACCACACCGTCAACAACTACGTAGACTTCGCGCACATCATCCTGCTCGACCAGCGCCTCGCGCCTGACCACGACAACATCGTCGCGCGACCCCAGCAGCACCGACACCCGCGCGAACATCCCCGGCTTCACGGCCCCACCCGGATTCGAGATCTCGATGCGCGCAACGTAGTTGCGGCTTTCCGCGACAGCCTGCGGTTCGAGCCTCGTGATCGTGCCGCGGAAGTCGCGCTGGTCGATCCCGTCGAACTGCACGGCCGCCACATCCCCGACGCTCACCCGCTCAACATCAAGCTGGCTCACCACCGCATCGACCCGGATCGGATCGATGTTCACGATGCGCATGACGGGTGTGCCCGGCATTGCCCCCTCACCCGGGTCCACCAGTCGCGCGGCCACCAGGCCGGAGACGGGGGAGAGGATGGAGTGCTTGCTCAACTGGACGCTGCTCACACGCTCCCCGGCCTGCGCCTGCTCAACTCCAGCCTGCGCAGAGGCGACCTGCCGCTCCTGCACCTGCACCTGCCCACGGTTGGCCCTTGCCGCATTCAGTTGCTCCCGCGCCTGCCGCACGCCCTCTTCGGCGGCGCGAACGTCCTGCTGCGCCACCTCGACCTGCGTGCGGTTCGCCTCAGCCTGCGCAAGCTGCTGCCGCGCCTGCTCGACGTTCAGCTCCGCCAGCCGAACCTGCTCGGAGCGGGGACCCTCCTCCACCAGGCTCAGTTGCTCGCGGGCCTGCTCGTGGTTCTGCTGAGCCACCTCGTACTCCGTGCGAACCTGGTCGAACTGCTGCTCGGCGATCACGCCGCCCTCCAGCAGGCGGCGGTGCCGCTCGAATGTCTGCTCCGCGAGATCCAGCGCGGACTTCGCCTGGCGCACCTGTGCCTCAGCCTGCCTGCGCTCCTGGTTACGCGCCCCGGCCCGCACCTCAGCAAGGCGCGTTTCCGCGCTGCTGACGGCCGTGCGGGCCTGCTCGATCGCGCTGTCCACCTCCGATTCGACAAGCCGCGCCGAAGCCCTCGCCTGCTCCAGCCGCTCCTGCGCGGTCGTCACGCCGACTTCGGCCTCCCGGACGCCGCTCGCGGTCGAATCATCCGTCAGCCGCAGCGTCTCTCGAGCTTGATTGAGCGCCGCCCGCGCGCTCTCCACGCTCGCGGCCGCCTGATCCCGCTGTGCCGCCGCGACCTGTGTGTCCACGCGCACCAGCGGGCTCCCGCGCCTGACGTAGTCACCGACATCGGCGTGGACCCGGGCGACCTTTCCCGATGCCTCCGCGACCACGTCCACCTCATCACTCGCCTCCGCGGTCCCGGTGACTTCAAGGGTCTCGTCGATGCTGGTGCGCATCGCGGTCGCCACCGGCACCGGCGTCGCCGAGGCCTCTTCGGCCGCCGCCGTCCCCGGAGCCTCCTGCTCGGGCCCGCCGTCTCGTCCGCAACCTGCAGCGAGCAGGCTCGAGATGATCAAGAGCGCGGACAATGCCACCGCCACGATGATGCGACGGGCGCTCATTCCGCTCCCCGTCGCGACAAAGCACTTCATTGTGTCTCGCCCTCCTGCTGCGGCGTCTCCACGATGCCCATGGCGGTCCGCAGTTCGGTCACGGCCAGTTGCCGATCGTATTCTGCGTTTACGAGACGAGCCTCCGCGGCCGCCAGCGCGGTGTCGGCGTCGATGACCTCGATGCCCGCCGCGATGCCCTCGCGGTAGCGAAGTTGCGCCATCCGCCGGCGCTCGCGCGCCTCCACGAGGCCCTGCTCGGCGGTGGCGATGCGCTCCTGCGCCTCCTGCACCGACAGCCACGCCTCCACGACCTCCAGCGCCACCTGCTCCTGCGCCTCCTGAAGCTGCAGCTCCGCTTCACTGACCCGCGCCTCGGCCGACGTGATCTTCCCTCGCTTCACTCCGCCGTCGAGGATCGGCTTCTCCGCGACAACGCCTACCTGCCATGAGTACTCGTCGCCGCTGAAGCCTGCCGCCGTCTGTCGGGTGTACTGACCGGTCAGCGCGATCGACGGAGCCAGTTCTCGCGCGGCCAGCCGGCGATTGAGCCGCGCAATCCGGACGCTGCTCTCCGCCGCGGAGACCTCCGGCCGCCGCTCCTGCGCCACGTCGATCAGTTCGGGAAGCTCGGACGCGGGCATCTCGGGCGGGGGAGCCTCAGTGACCTCCAGGGCCGTCTCCTGCGGGAGCGCGAGCAACCGCCGCAGTTGCGCCTCGACCTGCTCGATCGCCGTCTGCGCCGCGATCAGATCCTCCCGAGCCCGCGCCAGCTCCGTGCGCGCCTGGACGACGTCGAAGTGCGGGACAAGACCTGCGTCCTCCATCGCCTCGGCATTGCGCACGTGTTCCGCCAGGGCCGTCACCTGCGCGGCCGCGATGCCCGCAAGCTGCGTCGCGCGCAGCACCCCGTAGCCGGCCGCGCGAGCGCCCTGCGTCACCGACAGCCCCGCGATCTCAGTGCCGATCTGTGCGGCGTCGATGCCCTCGCGCGCTACGTCCTCGCCCAGCCCGACGCGCCCGCCCGTGTAAAGCGGCTTCCGGGCCGAGATGGTGGCCTGATACTGCTGGTCGGGCGTAACGTCCACAGTCATCGGCTCCTCGCCCTCCTGAGCGGGAAGCTCGATCGTGGTGACAGGCCCAAGACGCATCGCGCTGGCGGACACGTCAACCGTGAGGGCATCGCCCGCGCGCGCCTGCTGAAGCTGCCCCTCGGCCTCCTGAATCCGCTGGGATGCAGTTCGCAACTGCGTGTTACGCTCCGCCGCCCACCATCCCGCGGTCTCGGGAGTCAGCACGATCGCTCCCGCCTCAGTCGTTTCCACCCAGGCGGGAGGATCGATCGCTTCAGATCCGTCCGGCGCCTGTGCCCAGGCGGGGATGCACGCATATGCAAAAAGCACCGGTGCAAGCAGTGCAGACCGGAAAGATCCGCGCAATACCCTCGTGAGTATCATCCTACTCCTCCGCATTCTCCTCCAACTCCAGGCGCCTCAGAAAGCTGCGCATGCGCTCGATCATCGTCAACTTACACAGGCAAACCATCTGCTTCGTAGGATGGCAGAACGCAAGCAGCTTGTCGCCAGGCTCCAGCCCCATCTGCTCCCGGGCGTCTGCCGGAATGACAACCTGTCCGCGCTCTCCGAGCGTCACCGAACCGACGAACAGTTCCTCAATTCCTTCCGGCTGCTCCATCTCCATCACCCGTTTCCGCTCTCGGCACTAATGCGATTTGTATGAATTGCATGATTAGCGTACAGGTTCGAACGCCCGGTGTCAAGCCCCGCTGAACTTTCCATCGTACGCCTTCCTGGGTACGCGGAACTGTGCGGGGGGCACTCGTGATCCGGAGACCCGATGTGCAGAAGAATCCGCCCGGATGGGCGCGGGCGTCATTCGAAGAGCGGACCGGATTCCTCGGTCAGGGTCGGCAGAGCCACCGTCTGCCACGGGGTGCCCCCGGTGATCGACCGCTCGACTTCAACCTGCTGCGTGATGATCGCGCTGGTGGCCGGGTCCCACACCCGCAGAGCGTATTCCCCGATGGGCACACCGCTGATATGATAGCGCCCGCCACGGTTTGTCTTCGCCGCATAGAGGATCGTCCCGCTGTCAGGGTCAAGCAGCGCGACGTCAGCATCGGAAACCCTCACCGTCTCCATGCTTCGTGTCTCACCCGCTACGCGTGTGATCACCTCGCGCTGGACGACGCCGGAGACACTCCCGAGGTTCAGGAACGTCCATGCGAACGCGACGAAGCCGAGCAGAACGATCCCCCCCACGGCCTTGCCGATGTGATCCCTGATAAGCGGCGCCACCAGCGCGCCGCCCAGCGCGAACAACGCTCCCGATGTCATCAGCCAGACGACGACATTTGACTCGCCTGGCAGCATATTCTGCTTGCGCAGACCCACCCAGCATATGCTCGCCAGCACAAGCCCCACGACCGGAGCGCGCACCGGCCCCCAGCGGCTGTCCCGAGCACCTGCAATCATCCCCGCCATCACGTAGATGAAGGGTTGCGACCAGTACATGTACGACTGGATGCGGTCCAGTTCGGCGGCGCGGGTGGCCGTGTCACCTGTCAGCAGATCGAACGCGAGCAGCGACGCCAGCACGGCCACCGCGCCTGCCGTCACTGCGACAATCAGCACCAGCCACGGCGGTTGAACTTCATCATTTGACCGGGCAACCATCGCAGGGGTGACCTCCTTATCCTCTCATCGCTGCGTGTCGGTTGAACGCACATCCGCGATTGTCTTGCTCAGTTCCCGTCGGAAGCTCTCATACGCAACTGATGCCGTCAGCGTCTGATGACCGGCGATCACGAGATGATCCACCTGTGCCCTCTCCGCAACCTTCAGCGCCTCCAGCAGTCGGTCCCGGGGGTGAGGGGAACCCCCCACCCACAGCACCACCGGCCCATCGCCGTCGCCCGCAGCCGCGCGAGCCTCCTCCGCCGCGGTGCGGATCGCGATCTCCATGTCTCTACCCTCGCTCTGCCACGGCACGTACACCGAGACCACGTCCGCGGCCGAACTCCGGGCGAGAGGTCGGAGATCATCGTCCGCCAGTCCCGCTTCCCGACTCGACGCGGAGGATGTCGGCATCACCAGCGAAGCAAGCCGTCGATCAACCGCCTGGATCGCCGCTGCCGCCGCAAGCAGGAACATCAGCAACGAATCGCGCCGGAAGCGATCGACATCGCTGTCCTGCTCCACCGGCATCTGCCGCTGATTCTCCGCGTGAAAGAGCCGCTGACACCACTCGCAACGACAGGCCCACGTGCCGCGCGCGGCATAGAGCGAGGGTTCGTCCCAGAGAAATCCGCTGCACTCGAGCAGCCACGCCAGAGTCCGCATGTTCGACGAGAACCACTCGAGGAAAGCGGGGTTATTCGGGCAGGCCTTTGCCACCCGCCGCCCCCGGCTGTCCACCTGGCAGTTATGCGGGTGTTCCCGCACGTAGAGGCTCTCCGTCGAGGAGTCCGGGTCCAGCACGCGGCCGTAGCCGAGTGGAACCACCACCACCTCCAACCCGGCGCTCTGGCAGGCACGCGAGAAATCCGCCGCCATCTGGGCATGCCATCGCATCTCGTCCTCGTAACACGCGAGGAAGACGCTGGCGAACCCGTCGGCAGCCAGATCTCGCGGCTCAAGCCGCTCCATGGCTGACACACCGCCGCCGATGGACAGTCCGACCCTCAAGACCGCAGGCGCTCCTTCGGACACCCCGCCGCCGGGCCTCGCCGTGCGGGGTGACACAGGGATCAGCGCGTTTCGATCACGGGCAGGCTCAACGCGCGCATCGCGACCTCGGTCCTTCGGGCCTCGACGCCGCTACGAAGCAGGTTCGCCGGGGAACGCTCCGCCTCCTTCACGACAGGGGGCTGCATCAAGAATTGCGGATCGAGTGAGCAGTCTCGCCTCAGTGCCGCCGAGCCGACGTCGTGACCGCCTGAGACAGGGGCCATCATTCATGCGAAAAAATGTCGAACAGGCGTTTGCAGTCAGGCGCGGAATGTGGTAGACTTACCCCGTGTTCTCCAATCCGCGTCGAACATCGCGGACGCTGGGAGAGCGCAGGTCGCGCGCCATCGTCCGCACAACCGGCAGTCACAGGAGGCAGCATTGCGTTATGAGCAACGGAGACGAACTCACACCCCGCCGGCGGCAGATTCTCGACTTCATCTCAACCACCATCGAGGAGCGCGGCTACCCGCCCACCGTCCGCGAGATCGGCGCTGAGATCGGCCTGAAGTCCAGTTCCAGCGTACACTACCATCTGCGGGTGCTGGAAGAAGACGGGTACATCACGAGGGATGGTTCGCTGACGCGCGCTCTGCGCGTCTCCGGGGCAGGTGACGGCGCGGAGCGTTCCGGAACCACCTATCTGCCGCTGGTGGGCCGCGTCGCTGCCGGTGAGCCGATCCTCGCCACCGAAAACATCGAACGCCTCGTCCCGACTTCCAACGAACTCTTCGGTCAGGGCGAACTCTTCCTGCTCGAGGTTCAGGGCAGCAGTATGATCGAGGCCGGCATCCTCGATGGCGACCTCGTGGTCGTCAACCAGCAGCCCACCGCCGAGGAGGGCGAGATCGTCGTGGCCATGCTCGAAGATGAGGCCACCGTCAAGTACCTCCACCGTCATTCCGACAGCGTCGAACTGCGCCCCGCAAACTCGGCGATGGAGCCGATCTTCGCCGATGACGTGCAGATCATCGGCCGCGTGAGGGGTGTCATCCGCTCCCTGCGCTGACATGGCGCGTCGAGGAGGGACCGCCGGTGAGATGACGTGAAGATGACATTGCCGCCTCCACGTCGCGGGCGCTCCCGTCACTGTGGCTTTCTGCGCAGCACGGCGACCACCGCGTCGTCGCGCAGTTCGCCGCCGGAGTGCTCGCGGACGGCCTGCATGACAGTGGTCGCGATCGCACTTGCGCTCGCGCCCTCCAT
>JBKHFA010000081.1:0-12551 GCA_046540615.1 Armatimonadota bacterium
GGTGGAATCTCATCGGCGGGACCGAGCCTGGCCGGCAAGTCGTTGAGTACCGCGGGGACCTGATGACGGTCGAAGAGGTTCACGAGGCCACGCCGCTGCTTCGCGGCCACTGGTCGGAGTTCCAGCACAACATCGACGCCGATCCGGCGCTGCTTGACGTTGAGGGCGGCGACCTGCGCATCGGCGAGGAGAGCGCGGCCATCGACGCGGGCGCGCCGCTGGCGCTGGCGATGGGCAGCGGTGAGGGCCGCGCGATGCCCGTGACCGACGGCGTCCCCTTCTACGACGGCTTCGGAATCGAGGGCGAACTCGGCGACTGGATCGCCGTCGGCGAGGGAGACAATCTCGCGCGAATCGAGCGCATCGAACTGCGCTACGACCAGCCCGCGATCCTCCACCTCGACCGCGAGATGAGCTGGACCAACGGCATGCCGGTGAGCCTGCCGTGGGCCGGCGAGGCGCCGGACCTGGGGGCGTACGAGCGGGGTCTGGAGCACCCGACGCGCTTCACGGCCATCGCCGAGCCGACCTATCCGCGGCCCGGGGAGCCGGTGCGCTTCAGCATCGATCCGATGGGCAAGACGATCACCTCGGTGCGCTGGGACTTCCGTGACGGCACGACGTCGACGGAGCTTGAGCCGGAGTACACGTGGGATGAGACGGGCGACCACGGCGTGACGGTGCGCGCGGAGTTTGACAACGGGGAGCGGTCGGTGGAGACGGTCTTCGTGGGCGTGGAGGTGCCGCAGGACCCGACCGAACCGCTGGTTGTGGGGGACTTCGAGGACGAGACCCGCGAGGCGGAGTGGGGCTGGCAGTTCAAGTTCTACCGCGGCCATCAGACGGGCTACGAGCAGGTTGAGCGCGAGGACGGGGACGGCAAGTGCATGCGTCTCTTCCACGCCGACAAGGCCAACCGGACGGCCGGCCAGGTCGCTCCGGGGGTCTGGGAGGTGGACGCCTACCCGCTCATCAGCTTCGAGTACCGCATCCCCGAGGGCGTGCCCGTCTCCCTCGCGGTCACGCCCTTCCGGGCGGAGGCCATGCCTTCAGGCTGGATCCTCGCGAGGACCGAGGCCGGGAAACCCGGCGGCTACGTGGACCTCGAGGGCCCGCAACTGATCGACGACGGCGCCTGGCACGAGATCACTCTGGACGTGCGGGAGATTCGCGAGCATACTCCTGAGTTGACCCACCTTTACCAGGCGATGTTCTACCTCAACTGGGGCGAGGACGAGGGACAGGAGTTCAGGTACGACAACTTCAAGATACTGCCCGAGTAAACGTTCGGGGAGGCGCGTCCTCATGCAGATGACGAAGGTGGCGGCGCTGTGTGCCTGCGTTATCTTCTGCGCGACGGCCGTGTCGGCGCAGGAGATGCTCAGTAATCCGACGCTGGAGCCGGATGAAACCGGCGAGGCGCCGAGGGACTGGCGCTATCAGGACTGGGACACCGACAGCCGAGCGCTTTACGACCCGACCGGCGGGCGGGACGGCAGCCCCGCGGCGGGGATCGAGTGTGACACCACCGAGGACCGGGGCTGCTGGATGCAGCGTGTCCCGCTGGAGGGTCGCAAGCACCTGCATGTGAGCGCGTACTACCGGACGGAGGGCATCACGCGCGGAGACAACGCCAAGATCCGCGTGGAGTGGTGGGATGCCGACGGGGGGTTCATCCAGGGCACGCGCCTGTGGCTTGAGCCGGCGGAGGAGTGGACGTACTTCGAGGAGGTCGTCAGCGCTCCCGAGGGCGCCGAACTCGTCGCTCCCGAGCTTTTCAATCGCTTCGGAGTCGGGCGCGTGTGGTGGGACAGGGCCCATCTGCGCGAGGCCGGCCCCGAGGACCTGCTGAGGTTCGATGACAGGTCGGGGCGCGCCAGCGAGTGGGGCTTCCGGCCCGCCGGGGGCGAGGACGTCGCGGTCAATCCGCCATCGTTCGTCTGGCGACCGCAGCACGCGGCGGTGGCGTATGAGCTTCAGGTGGCCGGCGACGAGGCGTTCGAGCAGATCGTCTACGACACGCGGATCGACGAGTACTCCGCCCACAGGCCGCCGGAGGCACTCCCGCCGGGCGACTACCGCTGGCGCGTGCGCTTCGTGGATGACCACCAGCGCGCGTCATCGTGGAGCAGCGCGCGGCGGTTCACGGTGCCCGAAGGCGCAGTGGTCTTCCCGATGCCCTCTCGCGAGGAACTGATGGCGCGGGTTCCCGACGGCCATCCACGGCTCTTCCTGCGTCCCGAGGAGCTTGAGTGGCTGCGCGAACTGGCGCAGGGGCCGATGCGCGACCGCTACGACGACCTCGTCAGGCAGTGCGAGCGCTTCCTCGAGTCGCCGCCGCCCACGGAGGACTACCCGAAGTATCCCGAGGGCGTGGAGCGGCGCAGCGCGGAGTGGGCGCGGATCTGGCGCGGAGCGCGGAGCTACGTGGCGCGGCCGCTCAACGGGATCGCGACCCTCGCGCTGGTCTGGCGCCTCGGCGGCCCGGATGAGTTCGGCCAGGCGGCGCGCGAGATGCTCATGGAGATCGCCGACTGGGACCCGCTGGGCGCGACGGGCTACCGCTACAACGACGAGGCCGGGATGCGCTACGCGTGGGGATTCTCCCGCGCGTACACGCTCGCGTATGACCTGCTGACCGAGGAGGAGCGGCAGAAGTGTCGCGAGGTGATGCGGGTGCGCGGGCGGGAGATGTACACACACATGCACACCCAGCGCCAGCACCTGTGGAACCCTTACTCCAGCCACCCCAACCGCGCCTACCACTGGCTCGGGGAGATCGGCCTGGCCTTTCACGGCGAGATCCCGGAAGCCGAGGAGTGGGCGTGGTTCGCCACGAACATCTTCTTCCACGTCTATCCGGTCTGGAGCGACCCCGACGGGGGCTGGCATGAGGGCGTGCATTACTGGCACGGCTACATGACGCGCGTCACGCAGTGGCTGGACGTGATGCGCGCCACGCTCGAGATCGACGGCTACCGCAAGCCCTTCTTTTCACAGGCCGGCTACCTGCCGATCTACGCGCAACCGCCGAACGCGACGCGCACGACCTTCGGCGACACAACCGGCGTCCGGCACCCGCAGGACGTTCGGCCGGTGATGACGCAGCTTGTGCAGCAGACGGGCAATCCGTGGTGGGCCGACTACCTCGATCGCATCGGCGGCCCCGTCGATGCCCGCGACTGGCTGGGCTTTGTCCGCGCGGCGCGCGCGCAGGACCGGCCGCAGATCGAGAGTCGATCCATCGCCGAACTCCCCGCGTCGCGGCTTTTCGAAGGCACGGGCATCGCCTATCTGCACACCGATCTGACCGACGCCCGCGAAGACGTGCAGGTCTCGTTCAAGTCAAGCCCCTTCGGCTCGTGGAGCCACGGGAATGAGGCGCAGAACTCCTTTGAACTGCATGCCTTCGGCGACGCGCTGCTGGTGCGCAGCGGCACGCGGGAGATCCACGGCAGCGACCACCATCGCAACTGGACGTGGCAGACGCACTCGACCAACGCGATCACGGTCAATGACACCGGGCAGATCGCGCACACGCCCGACGCCACCGGCCGGATCACGCAGTTCGTCACCGGCGACGGCTTCGACTACGTCGTCGGAGACGCAGCGGAGGCCTACCCGCCCGGCCTTGTCACGCGGGCGGATCGGCATATCCTCTTCATCAAACCCGACCTCGTGATCATCTACGACGACCTCGTGGCGCCCGAGCCCTCGACCTTTCAGTACTATCTGCACTCTCCTCACGCATTCGACGAGGCGGACGGGCAGCGCTTCGAGGTGGCCGGAGACAGCGCTCGGTGCCTGATCGAACTGCTCACACCGCGCGGTCTGGAGGTCACGCGCTTCGAGGGCTACGACCCGCCGATCCGCCCGCCCTACGACGAGCAGATCCGCGAGCATCATCTGAAGGCTGAGACCGCGGAACCAGCGGAGCGCGGTGAGTTCATCGCGGTGATTGGCGCGGCGCGGGCAGGCGATGAGACAGCCGGTCGGGCTGAACACGAGCAGCGCCCGGCCGGTCATGCGCTGCGCGTCGCGCTCCCGGATGGCGAGGCGATCGTGCTGCTGCGGACCGGCGAGGGCGAGCTTGCGGCGTGGGGCCTGAGCACCGACGGGAGCATCGCCGCGGCGCGCCTCGACGCGGACGGACAGCCGGTGGGCTTCTTCGGGACCGGTGGGGCCGAGGTGCGCTGGCGGGGCAACGCCGCGGAGTGAGGGCTGTCGGAGGAAAGCTGCTCGCGGTCTGCCCGCGCAGCCCATGCTGAACGTCAGGCGCACGGGAGTGTCCGGCAATGCTTCAGTACCTTCTTCTCGCGGGAGCGGTCCTGATGAGCGAATACTCGGGTGTCGGCGTTGACAACCTCCTCGACACGCCGCATCGATCGCGTGAGGTGGTGGTGAGCCTGTCCGGCGACGACCTGGCCGAGTCAGCGGGGCCCGGCCACGCCCTTGCGGACGGCATGCTGGAGGTCGGCGAGGACACACAGGTGCGCGTGGAGGTCGCTCTGCAGCCCGGCACCTACGATCTGCGCATCTCCGGGCGAACGCGGAGGGACGCCGTGGAGTGCGCGCTCGTGGTTGACGGAGAGGCTGTCGAGGACGCTGTCACTTTGGACACAGAGCAGGTCCAGCGCGTCATCCCCTTCAGCGTCGCTTCCGAGGGCGCGCACAGTCTCAGCGTACGCTTCAGCGGCGAGGCGCTGGTTGATGAAGTCGATCTGATGCGCCTCGCGTACCACCCGCCGCGTCCGCCGATGCGCCCGGAACTCGCACAGACGCATCCGCGGATCTTCATCACTCCCGAGGATATCCCCCGACTGCGCGACCGTCTTGAGGACCCACGCGTCCAGCGTTACTACCGCCCCCCGGGCCCGCTGATGCAGGACCCGCCGGACTCAGTCACCACCGGTGAGGCGAAGCAGTTCCGCACACTGCCCCATCACGCGCTGGCGTACCTGCTCACCGAAGATCCTGAGTACCTTGAGCGCGTCGTGGTCTGGCTGGACGCCGCCGCGGACTGCCCGGGATTCACCAACGATCTGCAGTACGAGTTCATGCTGAGGGGCGTCGCGCTCAGCTACGACTGGCTTCACGATGACCTGCCCGAGGACACCCGCCGCCGGACGCGGGACCTGATCGCGCGACTCACGCGGCAGGTCTACGAGGCGGTCATCCGCGAGTCCGGCGAGTTCGGAGGCGTGAACTTCCAGCAGAATCACTGCTGGTTCGCGGCGCTTGGCCTGGCGCTCGGTGGCGCGGCGCTCTACGACGAGGTCCCCGAGGCCGAGGAGTGGCTGGGCTGGGCGTTTGACCGGGCGGAGCGGATATTCATGACATTCAGCCCCGATGGAGGCTTCCACGAGGGCGCCGCTTACTGGGACTTCTCAATGCCGACGCTCTACCGGCTGGTAGACCTTTACGAAAGCTGCACCGGCCTGCCCATCCCCGCGGGCGACGACGGCCTTCACGGACAGACGCAGTTTCGCTTCCTGCACCT
This sequence comes from Armatimonadota bacterium, assembly GCA_046540615.1. Taxonomy (GTDB): domain Bacteria; phylum Armatimonadota; class Zipacnadia; order Zipacnadales; family UBA5352; genus UBA5352. Next base: position 5,501 of record JBKHFA010000081.1, read on the forward strand.
GCTGCCGGGGCTGGAGGAGACCGCTCCACTCGAGGACACGCCGCGCTGGTGGAAGCGTCCGGCGACCCGCGTGCTCATGTGGGAGGCGAAGCGCTTCGAGGACCCGCTGGTCATGGGCATGGCGGACCTGATGTACGAGGAGCCGAAGCCGTGGGCGTTCGAGTTCCTGTGGCTCGATGAGAGCATCGAGCCATCCGACCCGCGCGAGAGCCTCGGCAACGCGCACTACTATCCGGACGTCGAGACTGTCTTCGCCCGCAGCGGGTGGGGTGAGGAGGAAACGTGGGTCTCGCTGGTCAGTCGCCCGATGGGCGGGCACCGCTACGCGGAACTGTGCAGCCGCTACCCGCGCATGAGCGGCCTTGGACACAGCCACCCGCACCAGGGGCATTTCCTCATCCACGGGCGCGGCGAGACGCTCGTCGATGAGCCCGGCCACACGTACATGAAAGAAACGCGCAATCACAACACGATCCTCGTCAACGGGGAGGGCCAGTTCGGCAACGGTGAAACGTGGCCGAAGCCGAATCCGGGCCGCGCGCGGATCACCGGCTTCGCCAACGAGGGCGACATCACGATCGCCGCCGCCGACCCATCCTCCGCGTACCCGGACGACGTCGGGTTGACGCGCTTCGACAGGACGCTGGCGGTGGTCGGCCGCGACCTCGTGGTGGTAAGCGATCGCCTGGCCGCCGAGGAGCCCGCGCGCTTCAGTTGGCTGCTGCACCACTACGGCGAGGTCTCGCATGATGGCAACGAGTGGCTCATTGCGCGGGGCGACGCGCGACTGACGGTCACGGCGTTCCGCCCGGAGGATTTTGCGATCCATGAGACGACATACCGGCCGGTGTACACACTGGGTGAAAATGACAACACTCCGGAAGAGGACGCAGACGTAAGCATGCTGGACCTGCATACACCGCCCGCCGCTCGGACCACATTCCTCGTCGCGATGCAGATCACCGGCGCCGGGGAGCAGAGCGAGCCTGTCGAACACGCGATGGAGACGAACTGCGAGGTCGTTCGCACTGCCGAGGTCGCGATCGCGTTTCGCGATGGGGACGGGGAGATGACGTTCGCTGCGCCGTGGGGAGAGGCGGTCACGACGGACGCCCGTTGTGCGGTTGCGCGCATGACCGACGATGACCGGCAGGTCGTGGCGCTCCCGGCGGAGTGAGCGGGAGCGGGCGGTCAGCGCCTGGTGAGTTCGGCCAGCGCCTTCCGGGCCGCCGCCAGTGTCAGCGGATGCACGTCCGGCATCTCCGTCAGCTCGGCGTACGCCTGCCGCGCCGCAGAATCGGCGCCGGTCGCGTGCAGCGCCTGCGCCAGCCGACGATGCACGACAGGCCGCGCCCAACTCGGAAGGTCGCCGTGGAGCAACTGCTCGTAGACCCTGCGCGCGCGCTCGGGGCGGCCATCGGCTTCGTGGCTCTCCCCCAGCCGCAAGCGCAATGAAAGCTCGACGTGCCCGCCCGGCTTCGCGACCTCCAGCGCCTCGCGAAGCAGCCGTCGCTCGCGGCTGAGCCGGCCCTCCTCGCGGGCGCTCGCTGCCTGACCGATGAGATCGCTCAGCTCGCTCCGACGCTGCTCCTCCCGGGTGGCCTGCAGCAGCGTATCCCAGCGCTGCTCCGACGGGATGCCCGCCGCCAGCAGGAAGCCGTCGCGCCCGCCGCTGACACGGACCGCCAGCACGTTCCCGCCCTTGCGCAGCGGCGCTTTGAAGGTGTGCGCGCCAACGCTGAAGTCCTGCCCGAAATTGCCCGTCTCCAGCGTGTCGTAGAGCGGTTCACCGTTGAGCCACCACGCCATCCACCAGTCCGCCGCCGCGCCGATCGGCACCTCCACGGCACGCTCGGCGCGCACGTCGCCGAAGAGGTAGACCGTGTCGCGCCGCTCGTGCCCGCCGAGAAGCGCCGAGAGATCGATCCGGCCTCCGTCGAACTCGACGCGGCGACCGGTGTATTCCTCGCCGCCGAGGCGCAGGCTGTCGGGGATCTCCCGCAGGTGCTCGGGGGCGAGTTCGGCCTCGTTCCACCCGACCGGCCCGAACATCACCCACTCCTCCGGCCAGTGCACGCCCTCGACTGACGCCGGCGCCGCAGATGCCGCCGCGCAGCCCATCAGTCCAGCCAGCATCCATGTCAACACGCGAACGCCCCTGCTGCTCATGCTTACCTCCACGCCTCATGCACCGACAGGCCCTCGATGGTGATCTCTTCGTCCGCGAGGTTCTCATTGACCAGCGGCGGGCGTGCGTCGAAGCTCTCAAGCTCCAGGCGTAGATCCCGCAGCGTCACGTCCTCCGCGTGGCGCAGGTAAAGGCCCCACGCCGGGAGTGTGCCGAACATACGTGCGATCGGATACGCCTCTGGTCGTTCGGGAACATCAATAAGCGCCTGATCCTCGGTCCCGCCGCCGGGATGCGAGAGGCGAATGTCCTCCAGCAGCACGGTGCGGATCGGGTGATCCTCGAGGCCGGAGACGAAGCTCGTCACCACCGGCCGGACGCGCAACTGATGCGCAACCTCGGCATTGTCAATTCCGTGCGCCAGCAGCACCTCGCGCCACGGGACGGAGGCCAACTCAACGTCGATGTCCCGGACGACCACGTTCTCCAGCGAGCCGGGCACGCGCTCCTCACCCTCGGCGAAGTACCCCTCGCGCAGGCGAGCCCCGAGACGCACCCCCAGCGCGCACCGTGACGCCTCTGCGCGGACGTTCGCCACGCGCACATCGCTGGTGTTCGACCCATCGACCGTGTAAAGGCCCAGCGTGGTCCCGCCGAATGCCTGCAGGCCGTCGCACTCGATGTTCTCGAAGGTGCTGCGCGTCTCGGTGCCGAGTTTGAAGCCGCTCGCGTAGGCGTAGACGATGTTGTTCACCGCGCGGATGTTGCGGTTCACGTGCTCCGCGGCGTTGCTCTTGATGACGATGCAGTCATCGTCGGACGCTATCACGCAGCCCTCGATCAGCACGTCCTCGCAGCCGGTGAAGTCGAGGCCATCGTTGTTCCGCCCCGGGCGCACGCAGTTGAGCCTGATGTTGCGTAGCGTCAGGTCGATGACACGCGTGTAATGCTGCGTCCACGAGCCGGAGTTGGTCGTCGCGATGCCCTCGACCGTCACGTCGGTGCAGTTGTTCATGCTGATGATGCGGTGCCGCCAGCCGCGATTCGGCGCGAAGCGCCCGTGGCCGTCGATGGTGCCGCTGCCGGTGATCGCGATGCCGTCCGCGCCATCGGCGTAGACCATCGCGCGCGGCTCGTAGTGACTGCGGTTGGTGCTCCCGAGCAGCGTCGCGCCCTCCGCAAGGTGCAGGCGCGCGCCGCTCTTGAGCACCAGCACGCCGGTGCGGTAGACGCCTGCCGGCACGAGGACCGTCCCGCCTCCGGCTTCGTGAGCGGCGTCGATCGCCGCCTGCAGGGCCTGCTGATCGAGGTGGACGCCGTCGCCGCGGGCTCCGTGCTCGCGCACATCAATCACGTCAGGATCCGCTGGATCGGGATCGGAGAACGTGGGCTCGACCGCGGGCGAGGGTGGCGCCGGCCCGATGACAGGCTCACGGGCGGCAAAGGCGGCTGCGTCCGGCGAGGGCACTCCCGCGGGGAGCGGCGTGAAGCGATCAAGACGCGTCGAGTCGCCGAGTTGGCCGAAGCCGTTGTGCCCCCAGCCCAGCAGCGCACCGTCGGCATCGACCGCGAGCGCATGGTAGCCGCCCGCGATCATGCGCTGCAGCCCCTCGACCTGCGCCGGTTCATCACCGTCGATCAGCGAGATTCGCTGCATCCGGCCCGCGTTGTACGAGTCATTCGGCCCGACTCCGCGGCCGAGGCCGCCGTAGACGTTCCACCCGCACGCCCACCCGCGGCCCTCCTCGTCCAGCGCGTACGTCGTCTCGTAGCCGGCGGCAACGGCCGTGATGCCCGTGAGATAGTCGCCGCCCTGAGCGCCGCCGATCAACTGCGTGGGGGTCGCGACGTAGAGGTCCTGACTGCCGGCGGTCGATTCGCGGGTCCCGTGGCCGAGTTGGCCGGTGCCGTTGTACCCCCACGACCAGACGGTCCCATCTTCAAGGACGGCGACGGTGTGATAGACGCCAGCGGCCACGGCCGCCACGCTCCCAAGCACGCCCTCACCGTCCGGTCCCGTGACAGGCGCGGGCAGCGCCGTTGCCCTCGTGAGGGCATCCTGAGCAGGAATGACCACGCTCTCATCGGTGTCGAGGTTCCGCAGCAGCAGGTGCATATCCCGGACGTAGTCATTGTCACCCTCATGCCCTCCGATCAGGATCTCCGGCAGCTCAAGCGTGATCGCCTGCCCGACCTGCGCGCGCTCCGGGTAGATGATCGTGCCCGACATCTCAACCTCACCGGCGCGACGGGCGAACTCACCGGTCACCGTCTCAGCTTCGACCGCCTCTTCGACCACCACCAGCGGCGGCCCGTCGAACTCGTCCACGAGTTCGACCTGCCCCGCGACGTCCAGATGGCTCTGATCGGTGTACGTGTACCCGAGGGCGACGGACCATCGGCCGGCCTCTTCAGGCGTCCACGGAAGTCGCAGTTCAACGCGGTGCATTCGGCCGATCTCCCCGAGGTGCCCGCGGCCAAGCTGCCCCTCGTGGTTGCTCCCCCACGCGACGAGCGTTCCGTCTTCCCGCAGCGCCACTGTGTGATGCGCCCCGCAGACGACCTCACGCACCCCCGTCAGCGCGCCCGCTCCCTCAACGCCGCGCACCTGGACCGGATACGCGCTCCAGTTGTTCGAGTCTTGCAGGCCGTCGCCGGGCTGCCCGTGGCATCGGCTGCCCCACGCGACGAGTGTGCCGTCGTCAAGCAGCGCGACCGAGTGGTCCCAGCCACCCGCGACCGCCACCACACCGTCGAGGTATCCCTCGCCATCAACGCCGCGTACACGGACAGGCACCGCGCTGTGCGCATCCATCCCCCACCGGCCGTCGCCAAGCTGGCCGAATGTGTTGGAGCCCCACGCCCACACACCGCCATCCTCGTCGATCGCCAGCGTGTGATACATCCCCGCCGAGACTGAGACGATGCCGCTCAGCCGCCTCGCGCCATCGGGGCCGAGCACCTGCACCGGCTCATCAGAGTCCGCGAATTCCCCGTTGCCAAGCTGCCCGAGCGCTCCCTCGCCCCACGCCCGGAGTCCGCCGTCACCATCGAGAACTACGCTGTGCCGCCAGCCCGCCGTCTCGGTGCTCATCGCGTCACCCCGCATTCCCGTGACCAACAATGCTCCCGCGGCCAGTGCGATCATTCGTGACGGTGTGATGGCGGACATAGAAAGCCTCCTGCGAGCGCTGCCATGTGCATTCTCTTTTGATCCATCGCACCCGTCTTTCCCCAGGATTTCCTGCGCCACCTTCACGCGGATCCGGCGTTTCAATTCATCTTATTCGCAAGAAACCGCTTGTGTTCGCACCGGTCGAGTACCTAAGATGTACTTTGAATTGCTGAGTATTGACGTCGCGGGATGAACCTTCATCAGATTCTACGCGATGGTCAGGAAGTTGGGCGTGATCGGAGCAGAGGAGTGATCGTGATGCAGCGAGTTGCGTGGCTACTGGTGGCGGCGCTCGCCGTCTCCGCGCCGTGTCTGGCGGAGGTACATGAGGTCGCGACGCCCGACGAGCTTGAGGCGGCCCTCGAAGCAGCGGCACCGGGCGCGGAGATCATCATCGCAGATGGCGAGTGGCTCGACGCCGAGATCGACATCGCCTGCTCCGGGACGGCAGATGCGCCGATCACAATCCGCCCGCAGACACCCGGCGGGTTGACGCTGACGGGCGCGTCGCGGGTGCGACTGGGCGGCTCGCACCTGGTGCTCTCCGGCATCCGGATGACAGGCGGGGCGCGGGCGGTGGCGGACGACGGGGTCGAGCGGGAGCAGCGCGCCGCGCCGATCGACATCCACGGCGACCACTGTCGCGTCACCGACTGCGCCATCATTGATTTCAATCCGGTCGGACGCGAGCACCGCTACATGTGGGTGGTGGTGCGCGGCGTCGGGAACCGCGTCGATCACTGCTACTTCCGCAACCAGGACCACTCGGGCGTGACGCTGGTCGTGAACGTCGAACGCGGGCGGCCCAACGACGCGTTGATCGATCACAATCACTTCGCAGGAAGGCCACCGCTGGGAGCCAACGGGGGCGAAACGATCCGCATCGGCACAAGCCACTCCTCGGTGTACAACTCGCACACGACCGTCGAGCATAATCTCTTCGAAAACTGCGACGGTGAGATCGAGATCATCTCCAACAAGTCCTGCGAGAACGTCTACCGGCACAACACCTTCAGCGAATCAGCGGGCGAACTGACGCTTCGTCACGGCGACCGCTGTGTCGTCGAGAGCAACTTCTTTCTGTGTAACAACTATCCGGGGGCGCGCGGGGTTCGCATCATCGGCCGTGACCACCGCGTCGTCAACAACTTCATCTTCGAGCCCGCGCTCTACGGCATCTCATTTCAGGAGGGCATCGTGGGTACCTCGCTGGCCGGGTACACGCAGGTGGAGCGCGCGCTGGTCGCCTTCAACACGATCGTCGCATCGGAAGGCACTCCGGTCTGGATGGGTCGCAGCAGCCAGTTCGACGAGGACCGGCCGCTGCTGCCGGTCTCGACGACCTTCGCCAACAACATCCTGCTCGCACCCGAGGATGCCGTCTTTGCGCGGGTACACGGACCGCTCGGGGTGCAGTGGGCAGGCAACATCGCCTGGGGCGGGGAACTCGGCATGGACGAGCGCGAGGGGATTGCATGGACCGACCCGCTGCTGGTCGAGGGCGAGGCGGGCGTGCTCCGTCCTGCCGCCGACAGTCCTGCGATCGATGCAGCCGAGGGGGGTTATCAGTACGACAGCCCCGGGGAGTTAAACTGGCTCCTCGCGAATATCACACACGACATCCACGGACGACCGCGTGACGCAGAGACAGCCGATGTCGGCTGTGTCGAGGTGTCCTCCCAGGAGCCGATCATCCACAGACCGCTGAGCGCCGCCGACGTGGGGCCCCGGTGGATGCGCTGAGTTTC
>JBKHFA010000082.1:0-12486 GCA_046540615.1 Armatimonadota bacterium
TAGATGAACGGCTTCATCTTGGGGTTCCACCGGCGGGTCTGATGGCCGAAATGCACGCCGGCTTCGAGCAGTTCCTTCATTGTCACAAGTGCCAAGGTCCGTCTCCTCCAATCCACGACCGCGTCGGGCGGCCGCACGTCAAAACGCTTCGACCCGGTCTCCAGTGTCTCCGTTACGCGCAAGGGTGGGCCGAGCAGCGCCGACGTTCGTACGTCAGTTTATTCACGTCCGGCAACTGTGCCGCACGCGTACATTGATCCCCATGTCGGGGAAGTGCAAGTCTATCACATGCCCCCGGCACGGTCAACCACGGAGCCGTCGGCGACCGACGTCCGGCTGTCGGCATCCAGCAGGCGGCGACGGCAATGCCCCGCCCTTCGGCAGCAGGTCGTTGCCGTCGCCGCCGTTCGCCGTCTCGCGGTCGTCTCCCCGCCGTTGGCTCCCGTCAGCGCTGCACGCGCCCGGTCCCCGGGCCGCCTGCAAGCTTCTCGACCTCATCGACGCTGACGAGGTTGAAGTCGCCGTAGATCGTGTGCTTCAGGCAGCTTGCCGCCACCGCGAACTCGAGCGCGTCTTTGTCCGACTTGCCTGAAACGAGGCCGTAGACCAGTCCGCCGCAGAAGCTGTCGCCACCGCCGACGCGATCGACGATGTCGGTGATGTCATACTCCTTTGCCTGGTGGAGCGTGGCGCCGTCGTAGAGCACGCCGCTCCAGCGGTTGTGCGAGGCCGAAACGCTGCTGCGCAGTGTAATCGCGCACTTCTTCATCTTCGGGAAGCGCTCCATGAGCTGGGTGCAGACGCTCTCGTAGGCGGCCGCGTCGAGTTCGCCGGCCTCGACGTCCACGCCCTCGGGCTTGATGCCGAAGACCTTGTCGGCGTCCTCCTCGTTGCCGACGGCGACGTCCACATGCTCGACCAGTCCCTCCATGACCTCGCCGGGCTCCTTGCCCCAGTTCCACAGCTTGCTGCGGTAGTTGAGGTCGCAGGACATGGTGATGCCCAGTTCCGAAGCGGCTTCGACGGCCTCCTGCAGCACGGTCGCGGTGCCCTCGCTGATGGCGGGAGTGATTCCCGTCCAGTGGAACCAGTCGGCGCCGTCGAAGACATGTGCCCAGTCAACGTCGCCGGGCTGGATGTCGGCGAGCGCGGAGTGTGCGCGGTCGTAGATGACCTTCGAACCGCGCTGGACGGCGCCCATCTCGAGGAAGTAGATCCCGAGGCGGTCGCCCTGGCGGAGGATGTAGGAGGTGTCCACGCCGAACTGGCGCAGGAAGTTCTCACATGCATCTCCGATGTCGTGGGGCGGCAGTGCGGTGACGAAGCGGGCGTCGATCCCGTAGTTCGCGAGGGTCGCGGCGACGTTCGCCTCTCCGCCGCCGTAGATCACGTCGAACGAGCGTGCCTGCACGAAGCGCTGGCGCTCCGGCGGCGCCAGTCGCAGCATAATCTCTCCGTAGGTGACAACCGTGGGCATGGTGTGTTGACCTCCCTGGTCTGTGTGACCGTCTGTTGTGTGTCGCTGTCACCTTCGCGCCGGGCGACCTCATTTCCTCCCCGGCCGTTCGCCGTTCGCCGTTCGCCGTTCGCCGTTCGCCGTTCGCCGTTCGCTGTCCGCTGTCCGCTGTCCGCTACCTCACTCCGCGTAGCTTGCCAGCACCTCACCGTAGTACACCCGGTGGTAGTCGCCGCCTGAGTAGAGGGTGTCGTCGATGTCGGGGATGAAGTGTTCCGGGACGACATCGTTTTTCTGCACGACGGTGCATTCGTAGATCATCTGGCACTCGTCGATCCCGGGCGACTTGATGTGCCGGCTGTTGGTCGGCGTGAAGCCGCATTCCTGGAACTTGTCGTACTCCCGGCCCGACTTCGTCCCACAGAAGAGCACCTCCTCGCTGAGGTCCCCGCCTGGAACGCAGACGGTGAAGTCCCCGGTGGCTTCGATGCAGCCGTGGGTGTATCTTGACGGCCGGACGAACACCGCGCAGATCGGCCGCCGCCAGACGATCCCGAGCATCGCCCATCCGATGGTCATCGCGTTGGGGACGCCCTGGTCGTTCAGCGAGACAAGCAGCGACCCGCCGCCTGACAGCGCGTGACAGAACTGGTCGAAACGCTCCATGAACTCAATGTCCTGCTTTGCCATGCTCCGCCTCCTCGTTCAGCATTCGCGTGAGGGTCTACTCGCAGCGCTTCACTTCAACGCTGCCGTCCGAGTACACGACCGCGACCCGCTTCACACGGACGGTGCTTGAGCGCAGCCGCTCCGGCTCGAAGGGGTCCGGTTCGTATTCGGTGACCGATTCGGCGGCCACCGCCGACACCGCTACGCGGTCAGAGCTATCCGCATCGATGTCCTGTGCCGCCGACATCTGCAGGGCGGCCACGAGACCGACAAGGATCAATATTGCCACGACGATTGCCAGTGATCTTCGCGTGTACATTTGCGAACCTCCCATGTTCGGGAACCGCTTTCGGCCGCATCCCCCGCGGCGCGGACGTTCTCCTCTGCCCCGCCCGCTCTTACTGAGACATTCTCCGGGGAGTATTGTGGCGCCTGCAATGCGGAAATGCTTCCCCTGCGTCGCTGTCGTTGCCACCGTTCCCTCCCCCTCGTCCGGAACGGCCATGCATTACGCACAACTCGGGCGAGTGTCGTTTGCCGTAGGAGGGACCACAAGAACCGACGGGCGGTCTGTCGTTGTGGAGGCGCCGGAGAGGGCGCGCTGTCGTTCAGCGCCGCCCGACGCTGCCCCGGTCGTTCCGTCGTTCGGCCGCACGACCACGACCATGGCAACGGCCGGGCCGACGTCGCGTGGACTTGCCGAACGGCGGGCAAGTCACGCTCTCCGGCCTCTCCAAAACGGCGCACGACGCTGAGTGGGAGCGCGCCGGGCGGGGAGAGGCCGCCGTCGCCCCCCTCGCCACCTTGACAGAACCGCCCTCCGGGGCCTATCATCTCACTACGAAAGCCAACTTGCTGTCACGCATCCTCGTGGCTCCAGCAACCGGCTGGGGCCGCTGTGATTTTTCCATGCTGCCAGATGACATACTCAACCGGATCGAGACGCCCGCCCGCTACATCGGCGGCGAGCGCAATCAGGTGGTCAAGCCGCCCTCCGAAGTCGCCGTCCGCATGGCACTGTGCTACCCCGACACCTACGAGGTAGGCATGTCCCACGCCGGCCTGCGCGTGCTCTACGAGGCGGTCAACCGCAGGAGCGACGCTGCCGCCGAACGCGTCTTCCTGCCGTGGCCCGACGCCGCGACGCTTATGCGCGACGAGGCTGTCCCGCTGGCCACCCACGAGTCCGCCACCCCACTGTCGCAGTTCGACCTCCTCGGCATCACGCTGCAGCATGAGCTTACGTACACGAATGTCCTCGAGGTGCTCGATCTCGCCGGCATTCCCGTTCGCGGCGCGGACCGCTCCGGGACCGATCCCCTGATCGTCGGAGGCGGGCCGTGCGCGTTCAACGCCGAGCCCGTCGCTGACTTCTTCGATCTCATCGTCATCGGCGACGGCGAGGAGGCGCTCGATGCCCTCCTCGACCTGCTGATCGATCTGCCCGATGATCTCACCGACCGTGAGACGCGCTCGGACAAGGCCCGCGAGCAGCTTCTGCGCGAATGTGCGGCGATCGACGGAGTCTATGTCCCGTCGCTTTACGACACTCACGAGAGCGCGGAGGGCCTGCTCATCGCTGAGCCTGCCGACTCCGCGGCCCCCGAGCGTGTCACGCGAAGCGTCGTCGAGGACCTCGACGCCCAGCCGTGGCCGACACGCCCGGTGATGCCGTGGACGGAAGCCGTGCACGACCGCGCGGAGATCGAGATCGCCCGCGGATGCACGCGCGGCTGCCGCTTCTGCCAGGCCGGGATGATCTACCGGCCGGTCCGCGAGCGCGACCTCGACACACTCGTCGAGCAGGCCGAGCAGGTCATCGACGCCACCGGCTACGACGAGCTTTCACTGCTGTCACTGAACTGCCCGGATTACACGCAGATTTCCGAACTCATCGACGAGCTTCACGAGCGCCTCGGCGACCGCCGGGTCTCGGTGGGCATGCCGTCTCTGCGCGTGGACACATTCAGCGTGGGCCTCGCCGACCGCCTGCAGCGCATCCGCAAGAGCGGTCTGACCCTCGCACCCGAGGCCGGCTCGCAGCGCATGCGCGACATCATTAACAAGGATGTCGCCGAGGCCGATCTGCTGGAAGCCGTGCGGGCCGCATTCCGGGCCGGCTGGCAGCGGGTGAAGCTTTACTTCCTGATGGGGCTGCCGCGCGAGCGCGATGAGGACATCCTCGCCATCGCCGACCTCGTCGATGCGGTGCTGGCGCTGGGCCGCGAGGAACTGTCGAAGAGCGGCTTCGGTCGGCTGAAGGTCAACGTGAGCGTCAACGCCCTCATCCCGAAGCCGCACACGCCCTTCCAGTGGACGGGGATGGCGGACCCCGAGACACTGCGCCGACGCCGCGAACTGCTCTTCGAGCGACTGACGAACCGCAGGGTCTCCCTGTCCGTCACAGAGATTGAGTCGGCGGAACTTGAGTCGGCGCTCGCCCGCGGCGACCGCGCGCTGAGCGACGTGATCGAGACCGCCTGGCGCGCAGGCGCCATCTTCGATGGCTGGACGGAGCACTTCAAGCCTGACGTGTGGCAGCAGGCATTCGCCGCCCACGGGCTGGATCTCGAGCACCGGGCGCGGATGTCGCTTCCGCGCGACGCCGAGCTTCCGTGGGATGTCATCGACGCGGGCGTCTCGCGGGAGTTTCTCGAGGATGAACTCGATCGCGCGATCTCCGGCGACCCGACGCCGGACTGCCGCGGGGCAGGCTGCCAGGGCTGCGGGATGACGGCGCTGGTCGCGGACTGTCCGCCCGTGCACTGGACGGAGACCGGGGAGGAGCGGGAATGAGCCATCGTCCCCCGATCCGGCACTTCGCGATCCTGCGCTTCCGCAAGACCGGGCCCCTCCGCTTTCTGTCACATCTTGATCTCAACCGCGCGATCGATCGGGCCGTGCGGCGCTCCGGGCTTCCCGTGAAGTACTCGCGGGGGTTCAACCCATCCGCGCAGATCGGCTACGCTCATGCGCTGCCGACCGGCACGGCGGGTGCGCGGGAACTGTGTCAGATTGAGCTTGAGCGCCCTGTCCCCGCCGACGAAGTCCATCGCGCGCTTGTCGCGGAACTTCCCGAGCATCTGCAGCCGGTGCAGGTCGAGGCAGTCTCGGGGGAGAAGCGCAAGCACATATCCGGCAGCACCGTCGCAGACTACGAAATTGAGCTTGCACCGCCCGAAGGGATCGAGTTCGCGACACTCGAGCGGGCGGTCGATGAACTGCTGGATGCAGGAAATCTCACGGTGGTACGCGAAACCAAGTCTCGAACACGCACGATCGACATCAGACCGGGTATCTATGAATTGCACGTACTCGAACCGCGACCGGATGACGCGGAAGATCGCGCCGGACCGCGGCTTCGTATGAAGCTGGCGCTTCAGCAGGAGCAGCTTGTGAAGCCCGCCGAGGTGGTTGAGTGCCTCGAGCGCCGGCTTGCTGGTCTCACAGGTCAGGACGTCAGGCTCGACGTACGAGTCGTGACCCGTCTCGACCTGCAGTAAACTCCGCGGCGACGTACGCCGCGGTCTCACCGGCAGAGGACGACCCGAACGTCGGGCGTCCGGCCGGGAGGACGCATCACTTTTGACGCACCGGCGCCACGACCCGCATACGCCGGCGAGGGGCCTCAGAACACCGGGGCAGCGCCTCGTCGTGCATGTAAGCAGGTGGCGACCGGTCAGAGAGAGGTAGTCTATGTCACAGAAAATCTACGCGAACATAGCCAAACGACAGACGCGAGTAGCGATCATAGAGGACGGCCGACTGATCGAGTTGCTCGTCGAACGAGGTAAGCGGATCACCGGAAATATCTACCGATGCAAAGTTGAGAATGTCGTCCGAGGCCTCGACGCCGCGTTCTGCGAGTGCGGACTTGAGAAGAACGTTTTCCTTCACGTCTCCGACGCCGTCGAAGAGGAGCCGTCCCGTCACAAGATGCGTCGGAAGATGAGCGCATTCCCGCCCATCGGCAAGGTGGTGAGGGAGGGCCAGGAGTTCCTTATGCAGATCGTCAAGGGCCCGCTCGGCGACAAGGGCGCGCGCGGGACCCGGCGTATCTCGCTGCCCGGCCGCTACCTCGTCCTGATGACGGATACCTCGGAGAAGGTTGGAGTCTCCAAGAAGATCGAGGACGAGGGCGAACGCCAGCGCCTCCGCGGTCTCGGACACGAGGTCTGCCCCGAGGACTTTGGCATCATCGTGCGGACCCGCGCCCAGGGCGCGACAAAGAAAGATCTTGAGGCCGATGTCCGCTTCCTCACGAAGCTGTGGCAGACGATCCAGGGCCGGGCGCAGCAGGCGAAGGCCCCTGAGCTTATCCACGAGGACCTGAGCCTCACACTCGAGGTGCTGCGCGACGTCTTCTCCGCCGAGGTGGACGAGTTCGTCATCGACGACAAGATCACGTATGACAAGGTGCTCAACCTCCTGCACAACATCGCGCCGAATCTGCGCGACCGGGTGAAGCTCTACCGCGGCGACAAGCCGATCTTCACGCATTACGAGGTCGAGCAGCAGATTGAGAACGCGATCCAGCCGAAGGTCTGGCTGCCGCACGGCGGCTGGCTCAACATCGAGCAGACCGAGGCGCTGACCACCATCGACGTCAACAGCGGCAAGTTCACCGGCCGGAGCCTCGAGGACACCGTGCTGCGGACGAATCTCGAGGCGTGCACCGAGGTGGCCGCGCAACTGAAGCTGCGCGACATCGGCGGCATCATCGTCGTGGACTTCATCGACATGGACAAGCGCCAGCATCGCAAGCAGGTCACCGCGGCTTTGCGGAAGGCATTCGAGCAGGACCGCATGAAGACGCGCATCATGCACATCACGCGCCTCGGGCTTGTCGAGATGACGCGCAAGCGCACCGGGGAGAGCCTCTCGCAGATCCTGCAGACCACGTGTCCGTGTTGCAGTGGCCACGGAAAGATACTCTCGGCCGAGACGGTCGCGGCGGCGATGGAGCGCGAGATACGACGCCAGGCGCTCGAGGACGACGCTCATATCTTCCACGTGCTCGCCGTCCCCCAGGTGACCATGGAGTTCATCGGGCCCTTCGGAGAGTACGCAGATGAGCTTGAGGAGGAGCTTGACTGCGAGCTTTACGTCCGGGCGGACTCGTCGATGAATCCCGAGCATTACGAGATACTGCCGCATGAGAGCCGGCGCGAATTGCGCCGCGTCCGACGCCGCCGCGCCGGTCACAAGCTTGAGGTGCAGCCGGAGGATCTTCTCCGCGCACCGGAGATGGGGCTTGTCGGCTGTGTTGACGGTCTGATAGTATACGCACCGGAGGTGTCGCCGGATGTCGAGGAGCCGATCATGGTGCGCCTGACGAAGGTCGGCAACTCCTATGCGCGGGCAACACCTGTGGAGAGTTAGGTCGGACAGGGCGGTGACCGCCGTGGGTCCACCACCACCTCGAAGGCCTTTGCATCACCGCTTCCTGATGGGGGCGGGATACCGGCGCGCGTTTGTCTACGTGGTCGCCGCAGCCCTCGTAATCATCGCCGGGGTGGTCGCCGTCCACCTCGCCAGACCCGCCGATCCTTTCGGTCCTGTGCGCGTGGAGCGGGTGGGCGGGGACGCCTCGCAGGCGGGCGCGCGCACCGAGCAGGTGCAGTGGGACGCCGAGGAGGGACGAGGTGTCCTTGACGTGCGGGAGAGCGACGGAGCGGTGCGGCGTTATTACATGGAGGACAGCCGCGGCGACGGGATGCGCATCTGGGGTGGAGAAGAAGTTGAGCCCGAAGGCACGGGAGAACTCTGATTCATCCGGCGACCTGCTCGCCGCTACTTCTTGAAGGGTCGCTTCTTCTTTGCCTCGCGCCTGGCTTGCTCCCGCTTCTCGTACACCGCGCCGGTGATCCACAGCGCAATGTACCCGAACAACACCGCGCTCCCTCCCAGGATCACCGCCACTGCAAGGACAGTCAGCGCTGGTATGTCAAACAACGACCCGCCGACGCGCTGCATCAGCAGGGTCAGGATGCCAAAGCCTGCGGCCAGGCCGATGAGCACACCGGCGCAGCCGGTGATCAGCTTTGTAACTTCCGCCATGACTCGCGAATGCCTCCAGTGTCTGGATGGGGACAGATTGCGGCGTGATATTCGCCGGCCGACGCCGCGTCACCTGCACCGCGACCGCCGGTGGCGGAAAGTGAGCCGCGACAGGAGCCGGGTATGACCGACGAGCGGATGAATCTTCAGACGGTCGCGGGCCTCCACGGGCTTATCCTGGCCTGGGAGACCAACGACGGTGTCATCGAGGCGAACTACGACTACGCAGTTGAGCTTCGCGACACTCCCGCGGCGGACGGCGTTGTGACGTTGCGCTGCACGGTCATCGCCTCGCGGGAATGCGAGGCGGTTCTCGAAGTCAGCGCACTGCGCGGCGTGCGCGCCACGCTCAATGACGAGGTGGTCGCCGATGGCGCTCCGCGGATCGAGCCCTTCGGCACGACGCATCCGGTGTCGCTGCGCGCCGGTGTCAATCACCTCGCGCTGGACGTCACCGTCGCCGAGGTGAACCCGCGGTTCGTTGCACGCCTCATCGCCCCCGACCGCTCGCGTCTCGACTGCGTCAGCGAGGTTCGGCCGCACTGGCACACCAGCACGGAGGATCTGCGCGATCCGCTGCCAGAGGGCCGCGAGGTCTCGCTGTGGCACCGGTGGAACGCACTGTGCAACCGCCCGCCGCGGATGCGACTGATACATGATTCGCCCGATGAGTGGCACGACTGGCGAGACCGCTTCCGCGGGAAGCTCTCGGAGCTGATGGGCCCCACCGATCCGATGGTCGAAGCGGGGCCCGAGGTGATCTCCTCCGAGCAGCTTGAAGGCTACCGTCGCGATCGGATCGTGCTGTCCACCGAGCCTGAGATGGACGTGCCCGCGTGGCTGCTCATCCCGGATGAGCCCAACGGTGCGGGGATCGTGAGCATCCACGGGCACGGCTACGTGCACGGAGAGACGGTCGGGATCGCGGGTGACGAGCAGTCGCGGGAGCGCCTCGACCGGCACAATTACGCGTACGGCGCTCGCCTCGCCGAGCGCGGATACACGGTCATCAATCCCGACATGCGCAACTTCGGCGCTCGACGCGATGACGAGCATTTCCGCCGCGACGCCTGTGACTGCGCGGCGTTGCGCCTGCAGCAGTTCGGCATCAATCTGATCGCCGGTCAGATACGCGACCTGCGAGCGTGCATCGACCTTCTGCTGGCGCGGCCCGACGTCTCCGCCGACCGTGTCGGCGCGACCGGCATGTCCTACGGCGGCCGCCTGACGATGTATCTCGCTGCCCTCGATGACCGCGTCTCATGCGCCGTCGCGAGCGGAGCGCTGAACGTTTTCCGGGAGCGCCTGACCATCGACTCAAGCTGCGCGGCGCAGTTCGTGCCGGGGATGCTGACCTTCGGCGACACCCCGGAGGTCTTCGGGCTGATCGCACCGAGGCCGCTGCTGCTGGAGCTTGGGACCATCGACGGAACCTCGCCCGAGATCTTCGCGATGGAGGGTTACGCGCAGATCGAGCGGGTGTACGAGGCGGCGCAGGCTCGCGACCGCCTCGACCTTGACGTGTTTGAGACCGGACACAAGTACCACGGCGCGAAGGCGTTCGACTGGTTCGACCGCTGGCTGCTGCCCGGGTAAGTCAGCTCATACGAGCAAAGGAGTTCCGACATGGCAGGCACATTAACTGAGAAGATCATCTCCGCGCACATTGTCTCCGGAGAGATGCATCCCGGCGAGGGGATCGCGCTTCGCATCGATCAAACCCTCACCCAGGACGCGACCGGCACGATGGCCTACCTGCAGTTCGAGGCACTCGAGATCGATCGCGTGCAGACCGAGCTTTCGGTGAGCTACGTCGATCACAATACGCTGCAGACCGGCTTTGAGAACGCCGACGACCACCGCTACCTGCAGACGGTCGCCGCGAAGCACGGCGTATACTTCTCCCGGCCGGGCAACGGCATCTGCCACCAGGTCCATCTCGAACGCTTTGGCGTGCCCGGAAAGACGCTGCTCGGCTCAGACTCGCACACTCCCACGGGCGGGGGCATCGGCATGCTCGCGATCGGCGCGGGCGGGCTGGACGTCGCGGCGGCGATGGCGGGAGAGCCCTTCCATCTGAACATGCCCGAGGTCGTCGGTGTGCGCCTCGATGGCACGCTCACGGGGTGGGCGTCCGCCAAGGACGTCATCCTCGAGTTGCTCCGCCGCCTCACCGTCAAGGGCGGTGTCGGCAAGGTCTTCGAGTACTTCGGCCCCGGCGTGGCGACGCTGACCGTGCCCGAGCGGACGACGATCACGAACATGGGCACGGAACTCGGCGCGACCTCGTCGATCTTCCCATCTGATGAGGCGACGCGGCAGTTCCTGCAGGCACAGGAGCGCGAGGGTGACTGGACGGAGCAGCTTGCCGACGAGGACGCGCAGTACGCGGAGGTCATCGAGGTCGATCTCTCGACGATCGAGCCGATGGTCGCGCAGCCGCACATGCCCGACCAGGTGGTGCCGGTCACCGACCTCGAGGGGCTGAAGGTTGATCAGGTGTGCATCGGCAGTTGCACAAACTCCTCGCTCAAGGACCTGATGACGGTCGCCGCGATCCTCAAGGACCGCGTGGTCCACGAGCGCACGAGCCTCGTGATCTCCCCCGGCTCGCGCCAGGTGGAGGAGATGATCGCGCGCAACGGCGCCCTCGCCGACCTGCTGGCCGCGGGCGCTCGGGTGCTCGAACCCGCCTGCGGACCGTGCATCGGGATGGGCCAGTCACCGCCCAGTGGCGGCGTCAGCGTCCGGACTTTCAACCGCAACTTCCTCGGCCGCTCGGGCACCGCCGACGCCGGGATCTACCTGACCAGCCCCGAGATCGCCGCCGCGGTCGCGATCTACGGTGAATTCACCGACCCGTCGCGGGTGATCGAACTGCCGGAGGTGCGTGTGCCCGAGGTCTTCGAGGTGGATGACAGCATGATCATCCCGCCACCGGAGGACGGGGCTGACATCGAGGTCGTCCGAGGCCCGAACATCAAGCCGATTCCCCTGCGCAGCGAGCTTCCGGACAGCTTCGAGGCGACGGTCCTGCTGAAGGTCGAGGACAACATCACCACCGATGACATCATGCCGGCGGGAGCGAAGGTCCTGCCGCTGCGCAGCAATATCCCGGCGATCAGTCAGTTCGTGTTCGCCGGGATCGATCCGGACTTTCCCCGGCGCGCGGAGGCCAACCAGCCGGGGATTGTGCTCGGCGGGGAGAACTACGGGCAGGGCTCCTCGCGCGAGCACGCCGCCCTGGCGCCGATGCACCTGGGCATCCAGGCGGTCATCGCGGAGTCCTTCGCGCGTATTCACAGGGCGAACCTCGTCAACTTCGGCATCCTGCCGCTGGAGATCAGCGGGGAGGACTACGAGGCGCTTGATGAGGGCGCGGTGCTGCAGTTCGAGGGCGTCCAGGAGGCCGTCGCAGCCGGGCGGCCGGTGACCGCGACGGTCGCTCAGACGGGAGAGACGATCGTGCTGGTCTGCGACCTGTCCGACCGGGAGCGGGAGACGCTCCTCGCGGGCGGCCGGCTGAACCTCATCCGCAAGCGTCGCGAGCAGCAGGAGGGCTGAGCACCGGTCGCGGAGATGAATCACATCGGGGCGCCCACCTTCGGGCGCCCCGTCTTCACGTACCCGGGGTGGAGTCGGCCACCCTCGCTGGACGTCGATCAACCTCTGTCCCCGCTGTCCGCGTCGCCGGCTGCGTCGTACTCCTCCATCAACTCCACCACGGCCTTCGCGGCGCTTTCCGTCATCCCGGGCACGTTCGCAAGCTCCTCCACCGAGGCCCGCGCGATCGCGTCGATCGACCCGAAGCTCGTCAGCAGCATATTGCGTCGCGCCGGCCCGACCCCTGGCGCGGCCTCCAGCACCGACTCGGTGAGGCGCTTCTCGCGCACCCCGCGATGATGTGCGATGGCGAAGCGGTGTGCCTCATCGCGCATCTGCTGCAGCAGCCGCCGCGCCTCAGGGTAGTCCGTCATATCCACCGGATCGGATCGCCCGGGGACGAAGACCTCCTCCTCGCGCTTGGCGAGCGAAGCGACCGCGACGTCGTCGATCTCCCACGCGTCGAGCGACCGCACCGCGACACTGAGTTGCCCCTTGCCGCCATCGACGACCAGAAGATCGGGGAGCGGCAGGAACTTCTCATCCCCCTCGGCCGCCCGGCGCAGGCGACGCTGGAGCATCTCCTCCATCATCGCGAAGTCATCAGGCTTGCCCTCGGTCTCGCGTATGCGGAAACGACGGTAGGACGACTTCTCCGGCATCCCGCCGGCGAATACCACCATCGACCCGGTGCTCTC
>JBKHFA010000083.1:0-12331 GCA_046540615.1 Armatimonadota bacterium
CTGCAAGCAGTTTCCCCACACTTTGCATCAAGACCTTCAGGAGGTTTCGTATCAGACTCTAATGGTTGGCGTCACTGAAGCGTCGGCAATGAAGGTCCATCAGGAGCAGTGCGCGAAAGTTGCGGCGTCCTGCGAGGAGTGCGTCCGGGAGGCACATCATGCATAAGCCGCTCGCCGTGATCTGCGCGGCGGTCTTCGCCGCAATGCCGCCGACCGCAAACGCGCAGGTGCCCGTCGTGCAGGACGGTGAACCGGTCGCGGTCGTCGTCACCGCCGACGATCCGACCCCGACCGCGTTGCACGCCGCTGAGGAGTTGGTCGCACATGTCCGGGAGGCGACGGGCGCGACACCGCCCGTGGTCACTGAATCCGCGATCCCGGAGGACGCGGCGGGACGGATCTTCGTCGGCGCGACCAACGCGGCGCGCGCGCAGGGGATCGTCCCCGAGGACCTCGCGATGGAGGAGACGGTGCTGCGCACGGTGGGCAACACCCTGTTCATCGTCGGCAACGAGGACCCGGAGGCAGACCCGCTCAGTCAGGGCAATCCCCACAGCGGCACGCTCTTCGGCGTCTACGAGATACTCCAGCGCTCGCTCGGCGTCGTCTGGGCGTGGCCCGGTGAACTCGGGCGCTACGTGCCCCGCACCGACACCGTGGTGATCGCCGGGGATCTCGACGAGACGTTCTCGCCCGCGCTGACCTTCCGCGGGATTCGCTGGCGATACATCAACCGGGTCGCCATCCGTGGCGAGGAGTACGACCCGAACCACGAGCGCATCGCGTTCTCGCAGGAGTGCATCGAGCGCTACGGGCGGGACCTTCAGGCATACCTGCGCCGCCATCGGATGGGGCGCTCGGAGCCCAAGCCACCCGTCGGACACTACTTCAAGTACTGGTGGGACCGCCACGGCGAGGAGAATCCGCACTGGTTCATGCTCAACGAGCAGGGCGAGCGCGGCCCGGTCCCGGACCAGGGTACCAAGCACGTGTCGATGTGCGTCTCCGAACCCGATCTGCATCAATACATCATCGACCAGTGGGATGGCGAGTCCCCGATCCGCCTTGGTGAGGTGGACGGGCGCGACCGCTGCCGCTGTGAGCGATGCCTCAGTTGGGATGCGCCGCAGCCGGAGGTCATCCCGCCGGTCCTCGCCCATGACGAGCGGTCCTTTTACAATCCTTTCTGGGTGACCGATCGCTACGCGCGCTTCTGGAAGACCATCCGCGACATGGCCGTCGAACGCAACCCCGATGTGCTGGTGACTACGTTCCTTTATCAGAACTACTTCCCGGCGCCGGCGGAGGTCACCGATCTCGGCCCGAACATCTACGGCGAGTTCGTGCCCTGGGGTGACGACCAGGTGGACTTCTTCCCGATGACCGAGGGCGCGCTTGAGTGGCTCAAGGAACAGTGGCTCGGCTGGGCGGAGACGGGCATCATCATGTCCTACCGGCCCAACTACATGCACGACGGATACACCATGCCCCACCTCGACACGCGGCAGTCGAGTGAGTTCTTCAAGTTCGCGTATGAGCACGGCATGATCGGCACCGACTTCGACAGCCTCACCGGCCAGTGGGCGACACAGGGCCCGAAGCTCTACGTGCACATGCGGCTCAACGCCGACCCGACCCTCGAACTCGACGAGATACTCGACGAGTACTACTCCGTCTTCGGTCCTGCCGAGGGACACGTCCGGGAGTACTTCGGCTACTGGGAGGACTACGCGGTCGAGCATCACCAGCGCATCATCGATCTCTTCCGCGACGTGGGCAACCGCTGGCAGCGATTCCCGCTGAAGGCGCACGAGGCCTACCCGCCCGAGTGCTTCCCGCCGGCCGAGGCCCTGCTGCAGGCGGCGATGCAGGCCGCCGCGGCCGACCCGAACCCCGACTACCTCGCGCGGATCGAGTTCCTGCAGGCCGGACTCGAACATGCGAAGCTCTGCGGCCAACTGGCCGCGCTCTTCGACGGCTCGTACAACATCCCGCGCGACAGCGAGCGCTTCGACCAGGCCCGGGAGGTCGTGCGCGAACTGGTGCGCTTCCGCCGCGACCACGAGCACATGTACATCTCAGATTACGCCTACGGGGCGGCGTGGCGGGAGCTTCGACGGTGGAACGTGAACTCGCTCTTCGAGTAGCTCGACACGCTGTGCGCAAGCCGGGCGCGATAGTCGATGGACGACCGACGCGAGTCGGCGGAGCCAATCTACCGTGAGTTGGCCGGGCGAATCTACCGGAGGTGCCTGTCGTGAATTGTCTCGATCTGCTGACGATCGCCGTGGTGGTTGTTTTCTTCGTCCTCACCGCTCCGGCGGGGGCGCAGGAGTTGTTCGACAATCCGGCCTTCGATCCCGGACCGGCCGGCGACAGTCCGGAGGGCTGGGGATTCGGACACTACGGGACCGACGCGGAGGCCCTTTACGACCCCGAGGGCGGCCACGACGGACGGGGTGCGGCCGGGGTGCGCAGCCGCGGCGAGGGTGAGCGCGGTTCGTGGCGACAGGTCATCGAACTCGGCGAGGGCGGCCATCTGCACATGACCGGGTACTACCGCACGGAGGATCTCGATGCCGAGGACGCCGCCACGGTCCGCGTCATCTGGCGCCGGGACGACCCTGAGAATCTCGAGATCAGCGCCGTGCATCGGCGCTTCGAGGCCACCGAGGAGTGGACGCGGTTCGAGCTTCTGCTGATTGCGCCTGATGACGCGACGCGGGCGAAGGTCTCGTTGTTCAACTACTTTCAGCCGGGCGTGGTGTGGTGGAGCGATGTACATGCTCGGCCCGCCATGACCTCGGACGACGAGGCGGTCCGGCGTTGGGCGGAGGAGGTCTCTCTGATGGAAGGTGAGCCTGTGACCGATGGCAGCAACATCCTGCCGAATCCGAGCTTTGAGATTCGAGCGGGACGGCCGGATGCGCCCGACTTCTGGGAGCGCGGAGGCACCGGCAGCGAGGGGTATCCGGTGTCATCGAGCGCCGCTCCGCCGGATTCGGTGGAGATGCATCATCGGACCGATGGCGGCCGGAGCGGGGAGTGCAGCGTGGCGGTGGAGTGCCTTTCAGACGCGGGCCGGGGCGCGTGGTTGACGCGGGTACCGCTGGATGCGGGCGCGTGGACGTTTGAGGCGTGGTACATGACCGAGGGGATGGACCCGGAGCCGCGGCAGGGGCCGGTGGCGCGCATCAGCGCGCTCGATGACAGAGGTCGGGTGATACTGCACTTCTACGCATACGGCACGGCCTCCGAGGATGACTGGTCGAATGTGACGCTGGATTTCGACGCGCCGCCCGGGACCGTCCGCGCGGAAGTGCAACTGCGCAACGCCTGGGCGACGGGGACCGTCCACTGGGACGACGCCCATCTTGGAGCCGATGTCGAGCGCCGGGCGGAGCTTGAGGACGCGAGAGCCGAGGACGAGCGCCTGGTTGATGAGGCGGAGGGGATGCTTGAGCGGGCGCGGGGGCGGGTCGAAGAGGTTGGGGACGAAGTTGGGGGTGCGAAGGGCGATCTGCTGGTGGCGGCGCTGCAGTGGGCGCTGCAGGACGCGGAGCTTGCCATCGAAGCGGGGCTGGGGCGCGAGGCCCTTGCTACGCTGACCGATGCGCTGGACTACTGCGAGCGAGCGGAGGAGATCATCGCGCAGGCTGAGCTTCGCTCATCCGACGCCGAGCGCGACGGCAACCCTTACGTCGAGCGCCTGAATGCGGAGATGGAGGGTCGCGCGGATCGCGAATCGACCTATCCGAAGGGCTTTGACGGCTATCTGGAGATAGAGAACTCCTGGCAGTTGCGGACGGTGGGCGCCGACGCCCACGTGGCGGCGTGGGGGCTGCTGGACCCGCGCAGCGACCTGCAGCACGATCCACGACTGCTGCAGAGGGTCTTCACGTATCTGCAGGCGGTCGCCGATCATCAGATCGAGGGCAGCGTCACGCCCTATCGCGACTCGCGCGACTGGAACATCGATCGCTTCACGCTGGCTCCGACGCTGGAGGCGCTTCTGCTGGTCGAGCAGCATCTTCCGTGGACGGTGCTGCCCTCGAAACGCGAGGCGTGGCGGGAGGCGCTGCGGGAGATGGTGGAGTATCAGTACCGCACCTACGGCTTCCGCTGGTACGAGCACAGTGACGAGCGGCCGCATATCTACCCGAACATGTGCGTTCACTATCTGCTGCTGATGGAGCTTGCGTACCACATCTACGACGACGAACGCTACCCGATCGAGCGGGATCGCTTCGTGTACCTGATGGACCAGGGCCTGCTGCCGATGGGCGGATGGACGTACACCCGGATGCAGAACGAGGTCTACGGCTATCACCGCCTCAACACACAGTTGCTGGCGCGTTACTACGAGTTGAGCGGCGACGAGTACGCGCGTGAGATACTGCATCGCTCCCGGCCTTACTATCCGCTGGTGCACACTCCCGAGGGGATGGTGGAGCATTACACCGATGTGTCTTGGAAGCACAGCTGGTCGGGCGCGAGTCCCGGTGGCGCCGAGGTGAAGGCCGGGATGTTCGACTGCGCTGAGAACAAGCGGGCGGCGTTGAACGCGCTGGAGCATGGCGGTCACGAGGGCGGGATCACCGCGGTGCGGGCCGTCTCGTGGTGGAAGGACGTCGAGCCCGCGCCGGTGCGCGACGACTGGCTGATCTACGACGCGAACACGATGGGGCCGCGCGGTCAGTTCGGCCGCTTCTCATTCGCGGGCACCTCGCGGGTGGCGCCGGGAGGCGGGATCGGTCGGGACACGTTCGTCGGCTGCATGGTCAGTGACAGCGAACTGGGCGGCCGGCCCCTGGATGCCGCGCTGCAGATCGCGACGATTCAGTACCAGTTGCGTCCCGGGCAGCCGCACTGGAGCAACGCGCGCTATCACTCCGGCAGCGAGCGGCACAGCGTGATCGTCGCCGACGACTTCGCGAGCCAGGCGGTGCGCTACCGCGTCACACAGCCGTCGTGGGGCGGAGCGCCGAATCCGGAGACGCCGTGGGAGGGACAGCAGCAGTGGTTCATGTCCCGCGACCGCCTGGTGGGGATGTTCACGATCCGCCCGCTGGAGGACACCGAGGCGGCGGGGGTGCAGGGCCGGATGAACTTCGGCCTCGAGCGGGAGTTCGAGGAGGGCGCCGAGGACATGTTCCGCTACGGCAGCCTGATCGCCCGCGTTCATGACAACAATTTCGCCGGGATCGAGACCGGCGACGCGGTCGATGACCCGGGTGTGAGCGGCGGCAGCATGGAGTTGCGTCTGATGGACGAGCGCATGATGTCGGGTGAGGAGCCGCCGTGGGAGTACGCCGCGGGCGAGGAGCACTTCTACGTGGTCGAGGTGCTGCCCTACTGGTCGGACCTTGCGGAGGAGATCGTGGCGATCCGCGATGGCGCGGTGTCGGGCTTCGTGCTGCGGGAGGAGGGGCGCGATGTCATGGTGCTGCACAATCAGGAGACCGAAGACGTGGTCTACCGGGGCTCCGTGGCGGGAGAGAGTGTGACCGTGTACTCTCCACCGACAGGCTACGACGGCCCGCGGTCGGAGTTCGAGATGCTCGACGGCGAGTTCGCATGGCCGCCGGACGAGGTGCGCGAGCCACCGGCTGAGGTGGCCGTGACCGACGGGGAGTTCGAACTGTCGATTGCCGCGGAATCGCACGTGCTGGTGGTGAGCGAGTGATGAGGGCTCTGCTGGCGGCGACGGCGATGATGGTCCTCGCGCCCTGCTCCGTGGTGACGCACGCCGACGATGAGCGCGCGGCGGTGGTGACGGTCGAGGCCGAGGATTACGCCGACATGCATGGCTTGCGGGTGATCGAGCGGGCGGAGGCGTCGGACAGCCGGACGGTGAGCTACTGGGAGGAGCCCGGAAGCTGGCTGGACGTCGAGTTCGATCTGCCGGTGGCGGGCAGTTACGTGATCAGCATTCGCTACGCGCTGAACTGGCCGGACACTCGACGCGCGGTGCTGCTCGACGACAATGAACTCGGAGAGGTCGAGCTTGAGACGACGGGGAGCTGGGGGGACTTCGAGACGGTGACGCTGCCCTTCGAGCCGCTGGAGCTTCCCGCGGGGAAGGTGACGGTGCGCGTTCTCAACCGGGATTCGCGCGGCCTCTCACTTGACTGGGTGGCCATGCACGCTCCCGAGGCGCCGCTCGCCGATCGCCACCTCGGCGCCGAAGAGCGCGCCGAACTGCGGGGGCGAGTGGTCGAGGTCGTCGGGCCGGGCGCCCGCCGGATACTCGATCGCGGTGAGGTCGAACTGCATGCGGCGCGCGCGGGTGGCCCGGCGTGGGCGGACGTGAGCGGTCATCTGCTCGCGGCAGGCGGTATGCAGGGGGAGGCTCGCGGCGCGATCATGCGTCGCAGCACGGAACACCATCAGATCGCGCTGGTGGGTGAGGGAGCGGGCGGAGACGGGCTGGTGATCGCCATCACGGACGGCACGAGCCTGCATCTCGTGAGACCGGCCGGCGACAGTTCGGCGATGCCGCTGCCTGCTCCGGTGCTCAGCGCGGAGGGGATGCGCATCGTGACTGCGCGCGCGCCTGACCACGGCGCGCTTCATCTCCCGGCCGGTGACTGGCAGGAGCGGACGGATCATCTTGAGGCCGGCGGCATGCACATCACGGTGGCGCCGGGAATGACCGTGCGTCCGTGGGATGACCGTGGCCTTGCGCCGGAGCTTGCGCTTGAGATGGCCGAGTGCGGCGGGGCCGGTCACGTCGGCGTGGCGCGATTCTCACCGCGCTGGGGCGGCGAGCAGCCGCGGGTGACGCTTGAGCGGGACGGTGAGGACTGCGTGATACGAGAGAGCGTCGAGCGGCACCCGACACTTGCGGCGTTCTACGGCGAGGGCATGTTCGACCTGCGGATAACGCCGGAGGGTCGGATCACGTTCGATGACATTCGCTCCGGCGAGACGGTGGTCCTGCGAGAGGGCAGGTGAGGGGGGGCGCCGGGCATCGCCCGAACACACGGGCTTCAGCGCGAGTCAATGACAGTGATTGAGGAGCGGCCTCTGGCCGTGCCGCTCTTCTGCCGACATCCTTGCCTCCAACTGATTCATATCCAGGAATGATACTGTCTTCGACAGGAAGTGACGCCATGCGACGGATCGACGCAATCATCGTGCTTGTTGGCATCCTGACACTCGCGTTCGCCGCCTGCGCATACGCGCAGGATGGCGGCGGAGACACAATCCCCGACCGGGTGCAGAAGCTGCTCGGCGCACAATCTTCGACGGCCCTCCATCCGCTGGAGGTCGAGATCGGCGGGAGCGGGCCCACCGCGCCGAAGATCACCGGGATCTCCGCGGCTCATGTCGCGGCGGACAGGTACGTCTTCAAGATCACCTTCGAAGACACCTACCCCGATGACAACACCGTGTTCCATCTCTACGTTGACGCGGACGATGACCTGACCACGGGCCGGCAGGATTCGGACGCACACCGCGGCACGGACATCATGTACTCGTTCGTGGACGGGCGCACCGATCCGCGTATTCACAACGCCGCGGTGCGTGTCGATGGATCGATCCCCGTGCGCGGCGTGGTCGAGGGCAACGCGATCTACGTCTGCGACGATGTGATGCTCAACACCGAGGGCGGGGAGGCGCGTTTCAGGATCAGCCTGCGCAGTCATCTCCGCACCGACTCAGGCGACAGCTACGGAGGAGGATGGACTTACGTGAGTATTCCGCGCGAGGACGGGCGCGAACTGCCGCCGCTGCCGATCCCCGAGGCGGACGGCTTCGGCTGTCTGACCATGCCGAACTTCGCCGAACTGGCGTGGCGGGTCTGGGAGGCCGAGGGCACGGTCCGCCTGCGGCCCGAGGCAGGCGAGGCAGAGGGCTTCAGAGTCCTGATGAGCGACGACATCGCCGGCGATGGTGAGGAAGAGGAGACGATCACCTGGCGCTCCCCGGTGGCGGGCAGCTATCACATCGGCCTCGTCATGCGCGAGGATGGCAGCAGGCGGGAGGGCCTTGACCTGCGCGTGGGAGGCGAACTCGTGGGCACCACCGTCGGGACCCACGGCTCGCGCGAGGTGATGCATTACACGCTCGACCCGGTCGAGCTTGAGGAAGGAACGGAGATCGCGATCAGCAGTTCGGCCAACAGCGCGCCGGTGGTCTTTCACAGCGCGCATCTCGCGCGCGAGGCGCCCCGGGTGCCGCCGCTGCGGATCTCGAATCTCACCGCGTGGCATATGCCGGACGAGCCGGGTGAGGCGCCCGGGCGGATCATGGTCGCGTGGACGACGAACCGCCCAACCGAGGCGAGCGTGCGCTACCGAGCGACGGCCCCGGCGGGTGGCAACGCCGAGGGGGTTCTTGAGGGCCGCGGAGTAGTGAACAATCATTACGTGCAACTCCCGCGCGACATATCGGGCGACGCGTGGGACCTTCAGATCACCTGCGCGGAGCGCGAGCAGGAGGACTTCGAGGCTCAGCAGGTGAGCGAGAGCTTCACTGTGCACCGCGACAGGGCCGCGCATCTGGCCGCACACGGAGAGCCGGCGGAGGTCAGTGGCGAGACCACGCAGATCGAGTTGACCGTGCGCGAGCCCACCGACGCCGGCCGTGACGGCTGGCCGGTGCGCTCGGGCGTACCCCTCCCGCAGGGCCTGCTGAGCGACGCTTCCGCGGTCAGGCTGCTGGACGCATCCGGCGCGGAAGTCCCCGTCCAGGCGCAGGCGACTTCGTGGTGGCCGGACGGGATCTCGGTGCAGTGGCTGCTGCTCGACTTTTTCGCGCGGACAGAGGCGGGCTCCGAGGCGCAGTACACGCTGGAGGTGAACGCCGAGCCGGCCGTGGCCGCCGAGCAGACCGTCCAGGTGCGGGCCGATGAGATCGCGCCGCAGGTTGCGCCCGGGGTGGTGGGCGCGCCAGTGGAGGTTACGACGGGGGCGCTGACGTGGCGGCTGGGTGACGAAGGCGGCTTTGCGCCCTTCGCTGATGTGACGGCTCCCGCCTTAGACGGGGCGAACATCGCCGAGGATGGCGGCTTCACACTCGTGGATGCGGAGGGGACGCGCTTCAGTTCGGCCAACGAGGCCCCCGAGGAGATCGTCGTCGAGCAGGCGGGGCCGCTGCGCGCGACCCTCAGAGTGCGCGGGCGGCTTGTCAGCGAGGACGGCGCCGCGCACATGCGCTACCTCTGCCGGCTGCATTTCCACGCCGGCAGTTCCGCGATTCGCACCGTCTTTTCACTTGAAAACGACGTCCTCGAGCCGCGGATGAATCGGATCGAGAGCCTTCAGGTGCGGGTTCCGGCCGATCTCGCGGATGCGGCCTTCAGCGTCGGCGCGGACGGTGAGGCGCTGGAGATCGAGCAGGGAGATCGCCTGCTTCAGGACGATGACTTCCGCTTCGCGGTGGGCGATCATGAGGGCCACCGGGCGGATGGCTGGTTGCTTGCGCGCGGGGGCGAGGGAGCGCTGGCGGTGGCGGTGCGCGACTTCTGGCAGCTTTACCCGAAGGGCCTCAGCGCCGACGCGGAGGGCCTGACGGTCGAACTGCTCCCGGCGCTTCCGGATGACATCTACGAAGGCGCCGATGAGAACGAGCTGACGCAGTGGTACTTCTGGGCGGATGAGGGCAAGTACACTCTCAGCACCGGCGTGCGGATCACGACCGACTTCGCGGTGGACTTCGCGCCTGCCGTGGATGAGGATCGCCCCGAGCGCTATGCGGCGGGCGAGTGGTGGAGTGATCGCCTCTTTGCCGCGGCGACGCCCGAGTGGTACTGCTCCACGGGCGCGCTCGACGCGCTGATCCCGCGTGAAGAGGGGAAGTTCGACATCTTCGAGCGCGAACTCGACGAGGCCTTCGAGGGCTTCATGGCGCTGCAGGGAAGTGAACGCGAGTTCGGCTTCATGAACTACGGTGACTGGTTCGGTGAGCGGACGTGGAACTGGGGGAACAACGAGTACGACACGGCCTGGGGCCTCGCGGCGAATTTCGTCAGGACGGGGAACCTCGAGATGCTCGAGCGGGCATACGCGACCGCCGGGCACAGCGCGGACATCGACACCGTGCACTACCACGAGGACCCTTCGCGCGTGGGTTATCAGTACGCGCACTCGATCGGACACACCGGCGGCTTCTTCGACGAAGACTGGAAGGGCATGAGCGCCTCATATAACCGCGGCGCGCTCAACCGCAGCGGGCACCTGTGGACGCAGGGGCAGTTCGCAGTTTACGCGCTCACCGGCGAGGAGCGACTGCTTGAGACCGGGCGCAAGATGGCGAGGACGGTCGCGGACGCCACCACGGACTTCAGGTATTACAATGAGCGCACGTTCGGATGGCCGATCATCTCGCTGATGGGCGGATACGCCGTCGATCCCGACCCGCGCTACCTCAACGGCGCGAAGCTCATGGCCGATGCCGCGGTCTGGACGCTGCACCCGGACAGGGATCAGTGGGGCGCCCGGCTTAACCCACGGGAGTGCCGGCATGACCCGCTCCCCGAGGGCCCGTGCTGGGGCTCGAAGCCCTTCATGACCGGAGTGGGTCTCCGCTCGCTGAGCATGTACCATCGCGCCCAGCCGCGGGAGGAGGTCGGCCGCACGATGGTGCGCAACAGCAGGTGGATGTGGGAGGTGGGCTACCTTCCGGAGTACAACGGGTTCATTTACTCGGAGTGCCCCAGCCACAGCACGACGGGCAGCACGTGGACGATGAGTCTCGTCGGCGCCGGCCTCGCCTACGCCGGGACGCTGGACGACGAGCAACGGTATGCCGATCGCCTGGAGCAGGCTGCCCACGGCTTTTTCTACGAGGCCGGCCCGCGCGAGTTCGGCAAGAGCTTCAGCCAGTCCACGGCGTTTGTTCCCGCGATGCTGCACGATCTCGACGCCCTCGGGCTGAGCGACTTTCCGGAGAGGCCGCAGTACGGCGCGATGCTGATCGACCTTCCCGAAGGTCCACCGGCGGTGGGCGAGACCAGGCAGGGGCGGGTGGTCATGCGCGCGCCGGCGGAGCGGAGTGTGCGCGGGACGCTCAGTCTCTCGGCGCACGATCACTTCCGGATCGAGCCGTCGGAGATGGAGGTTGACCTCGGCGCAGGGGAGCGGGCAAGCGTGGAGTTCACGGTCATCGGCGCGAGCCGCCCGGCGCTCTTCGCCAGGGTGGTGGACAGACCGCTTGTCGCGAGCTTCGACGGCGAGGGCGATCTTGAGAACGCCGAGATTCCGCTTCGCGTAAAAGATGTTCCGCTGGAGGACGTGAGCCTGGCGCAGGCGGCGGACTTCACCGCACAGAAGGGCGGCGAAGTCATGGTGCGCGAGGATAAGGTCGGCGATCTCGACACGAGCATCTCGCACTGGAATGATGAGGGTCACGCGCTGACGTGGCGGATCACCGTCCCCGAAGCCGGCAGGTATCTGCTGGCACTGCGTTACTGTGCGCCGCACGACGGGCTGCGGACCCTGAGAGTGGAGGGACATGGCGAGTTCGCCACCCCCCTCGCCTCAACCGGCGGATACTCATCCGACAGCAGTGACTGGTGGCATGAGGTGGTGCGGGATGAGGATGGCGCGCCGCATGTGTTCGAACTGGGGGCCGGTGAGGTGACGGTCACGGCCATCAACGCCGACGGGAACGGCGTGAATCTCGACTACCTCGCGCTGGTGCCCGCCGACGGGTAGGTTGTTCGCGATCGGAACGTACCACCTGGCGGGCATCGGACAGGTCCCCGGCGCCCGCGGGGCGAACCTGTGTCTGCCACATGGGCGCGCCGCCCTCATCAGGCGGGCATTGCGGCGGCGGCTTATCAGATGGTACTGAATGCGACGTTGAGGAGTGTGCGGTGCGATGCTCAACATTTATGTTCTCGGCGATCACCCGGCGATTCGGCTGGGGGGCGAGGAACTGCAGCGGTGTCTCGGCGAGATGGCCGGGGCAGAGGTGGAACTGGCCGCGGCCGCGAGCATGACGGGCGAACCGGGCATCTGGCTGGGTGTCGCGGAGGACCTGCCCGAGGAGGCATCTCCGCCTGAGGTGGCCGATCCGGTCTGGGATGACGCGTACTGCGCGCGCTCCATCGATGACGCGCTTGTCATCGGGGGCAGCAATCCGCGCAGTGTGCTGATGGGCGCGTACGAGTACCTCCGGCAACTCGGCGCGGAGTGGATCCGCCCCGGGCAGGATGGCGAGGTCCTGCCGTCGATCGACGAGATCCCGCTGAGCGGCTTTGATCTCGAGCGCACGCCGCCGAACCGACACCGCGGCGTGTGCATTGAGGGCGCGCCCTCGCTCGAACACGTCCTCGACATGGTCGAGTGGATGCCGAAGGTCGGATACAACGCGTACTTCC
>JBKHFA010000084.1:0-12232 GCA_046540615.1 Armatimonadota bacterium
CTCGGGCGGGGGAGGCCGTCGTTCGCATCTACCTACAAAATCCGGTCGCACCCGCAAGAAATCCTGCGGAAACCCGTTGAGATGCTGGCTCCCAACGCGCCTGCTGACTTGATTGATGTCTCCGGGCGTCGGAGAGGCGTGCCGGGTGACGCAAAGGAATATGTGCACGGATGGCGAAATGTGAATGCCACCGCCGCAGGCTGGGCACCAACAATATCAGGGGCTGGCGGACACGGGGCACCGGGCTTCACAACCTGACGCTCTGTCGCTGGAGGGGCGACAGTGGTGACGGGGAGCGTGGCCCGGTGCATCACGTCTCCCGGTCGTCAGCCTCGAGCACCCGATTCCGAGCCTGGACTATCCCGCATCTTCAAGGGGGAATCACCCATGTGGTTCAACTCCACCTGGGCGGGCCTGCTGCAGTGGTGTGAGACCGACGCGAACTTCCGTCGCGAATTGCTCGTACGCCGCGCGGCGCGTCGTAAGATGAGCAACATGCTGTCGAAAGAGCGCATTCCCGATCTCACCACCGGAGAGTTCATGAGGCGGATCGCAGCGCGCGGATGTGTGCGCCACGCCGATGGGAGTCTGGTGGAGGCGAGGGAGATGCGGCAGATCGCTCCCGAGCGGCTGGAGGATCTACTCGAAAGCGGCGCCCTGGACGTGACCGGCAATCCGATGCTCGTCGAGTCGGAGACCTCTGTGCAGGAGGCGCTGCCGGGACTTGCCGATGGTGGCAGCGCGCTGCTGAGGGACGCGATTGAGCAGCTTCTGTCGTGTGTAGACGGATCCGGCGGGGAGATCGGCAGAGCGATCGAGCGCGCCGGCGCTGATGACGGCCTTCTCACGCGCCAGCTTGCCGCGCACGTTGTGAGCGTCTGCTCGCGCAAGCCGCGAGTTATCTTCGACCGCACGCGGGTGACCGGGCTGCAGCGGCTGAGCGGGCTTGTGAGCGGCTGGCGGCGCTGGACCGGGATCGCCGGAGACTTTGAGCGCCTCGACCTGGCTTTCGAGGAACTGATGAGCGCGTCGCAAGGCGTATTGAGTGACCCCCTTGCCGCAGATCTGCTGCTATGTCGGATGGCCGAACTGAGAGAGCCGCGCGCATGGAAGATCGCCATCGGCCTCAACGAGACCCGCGCCGAGTCTGAGGCGATCAGCCGGCGATGCCTTGCGGAAGGCTTCGCCGCCATCGCCCCGGAAGACCCGGACGATCCGAACATTGGCCGCCTGGAAAGTATCCTGCCCGGCGACTGCGTGGTAATGCACCTGCGTGGAAGAATTGGTGCGATCGGGCGCGTCACACGGCCTTACTACGAGATCGACCGCCGCGGGGCCGGGCCCCTTGACCGCTGCTGGTGGCGGCGGGTGGGCGTGGAGTGGGTGGCCGGCGACCGCGACTACGGCAATCTCCTCGCAGGCGCTCAGCAGCGTTTCTCAGTCGTCGAACTCGACTGGGGATGTTTCCGCGCGATCTCGGCGATGTACCGCCACGATCCGCGGTACGATCAGCTCTTCCGCCCTCTGCATGGCTCATGGCTGATCCGATGTGACAGCGATCGCTACGAGGCGCTTGCGGCACTCGACAGGCCGCTCCCCCTGCGTGATCAGTGGTCCTTCACGCCGGATGCCGGTCGTCCCTCACCCGGAGATCGCATCCTCCTTTACCACGACGACCGGCCCCGCGGGGTCTTCGGCGCGGGAACCGTCATCTCGGCCTCTGACTGTGTGTCGCGCCATGACTCCGGCCGCCGTCGCGTGGAGGTCATGTACGACGTGCTCCGGGAGAGACCGGCGCCCCGGCGTGCGACGCACGAAGATCCGAGGCTTGCCGACTGGGAGCCGCCATCCGCGCAGATCAGCCATCTGTCGCCTGACCGGACCGCCGCCTTCTGCGAGTTCCTCGGCGTCAGGAGCGGGCGGCACTTCGTGCTGCTTGCCCGCGGACGCAGCGGCAACGCCGTTAGCCCGCACGAGGTCTACCGCCTGCAGCGGTGCGGGTCTGACGTGACCCGGCAGTTGCTGGCTTCCGCGACGGAGGGCGATGCGCACTGCCTGATCTACCACGCTCGCCCCGAGAACGCGTTCGTCGGCTTCGGACGGGTCATCGAGATCACGGAGTGCGAGCACACTGAGGAAGCGGAGAGCGCTTTGTCGCGGGGAGACGCTGAGTGTGCGCTGGAGGTGCGCATCGATGTCTGTCGCTTCGCTCGGAGAGCCGGTGCGGGATCGGTCGGGGCGGACAGGGGTCTCGGGGTGATGGGCCGCGGCCGGGATGAGGAGGGGCTGACCCGGACCGTCCTTCCTGTGTCCCAACACGACTTCTACCGCGTGGTCGGCGCAGGGATGACCGCTCCTGCTCAGCATGACGATGTGTTGAGCCTCGAGGCACTTGCCAGCGCATCCTGCGCTCCGCCCGAGCGGCTTGAGGAGATGGAGCGTATCCTTCGCGACAGGGGGCAGATGATCTTCTACGGCCCACCGGGCACGGGGAAGACCTGGCTCGCCCTGCGGCTCTCCGAGTACCTCTGCGGCGGCGACGAGTCGAGGCGGGAGATCGTGCAATTCCATCCGGCGTATTCGTACGAGGACTTCATTGAGGGTATCCGGCCTCGGGCGGTGGAGGCCCCCGACGGGAGCAGTTCGGTCGCCTATCCGCTGGTGCGCGGGTCATTCGCCCGATTCTGTGACAGGGCGCGCAGGGACGAACTCAACACGCACGTGTTTGTCATCGACGAGATCAACCGCGCGCAGGTCGCCGCCGTCTTCGGAGAACTGATGCTGGCGCTGGAGTACCGCGGCCGGGAGGTGCGACTTGCCCACGGCAGTTCAACTGGCGGCGACAGCGGCACCTCGGTGTTGACAGTCCCTCCCAACGTGCTGCTGATAGGCACGATGAACACCGCCGACCGCACTACCGCGCTGGTCGATCACGCCCTGCGGAGGCGCTTCGCTTTCTACCCGCTCTTTCCTGATGACACCGACCTTGTGAGACCGATGTTCGAGGGCTGGCTCTCCGAGCATGCGCCCGATGCGGACTGGGTCATCCACCTGCTCGACGATCTCAACCAGTGGCTGGCGCCCGAGGTCGGTCGCGACCTGATGATCGGGCAGAGTTATTTCATGCGCCCCGGACTCGATGAGCGAGCGGTCCGCGAGATCTGGCGCTTTCAGATAGAACCTCTCCTCGCCGAGTATTTCGCAGGCGTGCCCGAGCGCCTGGCCGAGTTAGACCTCGATGACATGATCTGGCGGGCGCGGGAAAGACAAAGCGGTCGCCGGCAGGGGGGCGACGGACCGGCCCCGGCCCACCTGGGTGACGGGCGGCTGTGGTGGGGGGATGGCGACGATGCATGAGCGCGTAGTCTCCCTCCCGGATCCTGAGAGCCGATCGTTGCACCTGCGCGAGTGTGAGGAGAGACACGTCGATCTCACCCGGGCCGAGGCTGAGTGGTTGCAGCGCGCTCACTCCCGCCATCTGAGCCTGGCTCGCAGGCCCGGCAGTGAGCGAACCTGGCTGGTGCGCGCGGGACATGTCTGCGGATTGATCGCTCTCCCGGGCGGCCGGCGACTCTGCGTGGAGCCGCGAGTGGCGGTGAGGAATGTCTGGACGATGCTCGCAGCCGCCGAGGGGTTGGACTGTCTGAGGTGGCCGCCGAGCGCGGGGGAGACCCCTCGCGGCCTCGTGGATGGACTGATGCACGTTTTCGTGCGGGAGGTTGAGACACTGATTGCGCACGGGGTTGACGTGGACTATCAGCGGTGCGAGCGGATTCTGTCGCGAGTGCGCGGAGAGATTGACGTGCATCGGCAGGTGCGGAAGCTGCCCGGGACATTCGATCGCTTCGCGTGCAGATTCGCCGAACTGTCGCGCGAGACGCCGGAGAATCGCATGCTGACGGCCGCGCTGCA
Organism: Armatimonadota bacterium; assembly: GCA_046540615.1. GTDB lineage: Bacteria > Armatimonadota > Zipacnadia > Zipacnadales > UBA5352 > UBA5352. The sequence goes on from JBKHFA010000084.1 coordinate 3,913, forward strand.
GGTCATCGCACGGGTCGCGGCGCCTCACTCCGACCTGCGGGCCGCGGCCACGCGGTGCATGCGCGAGATCGGCTGCAGCGTGCGCGCAGAGCTGGAGCACCACGAGCTTGCCGCGGCCCGCGTTGATGCTGCCACCCGCCACTACCGCATCCCGATGGCCCTCGCGCGCCTGCTTGTGCAGGGCCTTGGAGCCGGGCACCGGCCGGTGGCCGGCTACCACGCGACGAAGACGCCCTCGCTGCTGGTCGAGATGCCGAGGCTCTTTGAGCGTTTCATGTGCCACGTGTTGCAGCGCAGTATCAGCGGCCAGGCGCGGGTGCGATCGAGGGGACACAGCGTCGCACTTGACGATGGGAGCCACGCGATGCTGACGCCCGATGCGGTCGTCGAGGGCCCGCGTGGCCCGCTGTGCGTGGTCGATGCGAAGTATAAGCCCGAGTCCATCGACAGGCATGAGCCGTCGGCCAGCGACCTCTACCAGATGCTCGCCTACTGCATCGGCTACCGGGTGCGCCACGCTGTCCTGGTCTATCCTCGCAGCGTGAGCGCAGATCCGGTCCGGATCACGCGTGATGGCCTGTCCGCCACCATCCATCCGCTCGGGATCGACCTGTCCGCCGACGCGCACAGCCTCCGTCCCTTCGGGGAGTTGCTGGCGGGACAGATCGCGGAGCTGGTTGGTCTGCCGGGCGCCGCGACAGGCCGCTGCTCACTTTCAGACACCCTGACCGAGTCCGGGACCGCCGGAGAAGGTCTTCATCGCAGGTGGGCGAAGACGTGCTGCGCAGACCAACACCGCCGCTGACGTAGCACAGAGAGGGTGTGCGTTGATGGAGACAGTTGACTTCAGCCGCTCTTTCGCGACATTCGTGACGCCCGAACGCACCAACAATGCGCGGATTCAGATCGAAGCGATCTGCGAGACCGCGGACGGAGAGACTCACGTGCTCGTCGCCTCCTGCAAATCCGAGGACACGTACGCCTCGGAGAATCTTTTCAGGCAGCCGAACTACGACTTCTGCGCAATCTTCGGCGAGGAGGACTACTGCATCGTGCGGGTCGGGATGCCGCTGACGGCGTGCTGGCGGGACAGTGGACGCGTCGCCGAACGCTTCGATGAAGTGCTGATCGAGCGCGCGGTCGTGGATGCGGAGTTTTGCGAGGACCCTCGGGCGATCGTCGAGGCCACGCTGGGGAATCGCCCGCTGGTCGGCCGCACGGAGATACTCGACGAGGCGGGGGAGACGCTGGCGCGGCTGCACTATCCGATCAAGACGATGAATGTGAATGAGCCCGAACACTCGCCGAGCGGGGACTGGATCTACCAGGTGGACACCGGACCGATCATCGCCCCGGAGCCGCGACGACAGGCGGATCTTGCGGTCGAACGCCTCGACCTGGCCTTCATCGCGTGGAACGCGACCGACCGGGCCGAGCTGGTCGTGCTCGCGCCGACGCCGGTGAATCACAGCGATGATTGTGTCGGGCATTACTCGCAGGTGCGTACGATCAACGCGCGTAACGCGGTCCTTGCGCTGCGGTGACCGCGGCCTCGAGCCGGGCCCCGCGGCAGAAGCTACGACCGCCGCTCGTATCCCAGCATGTTTCGCTCGTAGATATTCCGCACCGGGTCGGCGGTCTCGCGCATCCAGTCCAGCAGCCGCTCCCGCAGGCGGCTCGCGTCGTCGAGGTAGTCGGGCTGGCGGAGCACGTTCGTCGTCTCGTAAGGGTCCCGCGCAAGATCGTAGAGTTCGTCCTCACCGGCCGCGTTCCAGCCGAACTTCAGATCGCCCACCCGGATCGTCCGCTGGCTCATCGAGACGTTGTTCACGCCGTGGAACTCCGTCACCGCGCAGTCGCGCCACTCCTCGGAGTCCGGGCGCTCTCGCCCGGACGTCGTCAGCGGCAGCAGCGAGCGGCCGTGGATCGCGTCCGCGTCATACTCCGCCCCCGCGGCATCGCAGACCGTCGGGTACACGTCGGTGTTCGAGGCCCACTCATTCCGCACATCGCCCGCGTTGGAACCGTCGGGGTGGCGGACGATCATCCCGATCCGATGCGTCTCCTCGAAGTGATGCCAGCCCTTGTCGGTGAGGCCACCGTGGCTTCCGCAGGTCTCCCCGTGGTCGGATGTGAAGATGATCAGCGTGTTGTCAAGCTGCCCCGAATCGCGCAGGTACTCAACGATCCGACCGAACTCGTAGTCGATCAACGTGGTGAACGCGTAGTAGTGGCGGAGCATCTCCTCCCAGTGCTCCCATGAGAGACGCTCGGCCCGCGGATGCAGCTTCGTCTGATGCGGCCCGGCGATATTCCGCGCGGGCCAGTCGGCGTTGGGCCACGGGTCGATCTGCACGTCGCGGTAGAGATCGAGGAACTCGGTCGGGGCGTAGTAAGGTCCGTGCGGCCCCCAGTTGTTGTGCCAGATGAACCACGGGTCGCCGCTCTCCCGGAAGTCCTCGGCGAGGGAGATCGTGTGCTCCGCGAGGAAGTGCGGGACCGTGCTCTCGGTCGGCCCGGCAAGCTCCCCGGCGGGGACGGGCATCGGCCGATCATCGGGCCAGTCCAGCACACGGTGCTCGAAGCCGCGCTCCTCGAGGTACCGCTGATACTCCGGATAGAGGAAGCCGCCGCCGCCGTGGCCGGGGAAGTCCTGCCCCTCGAACCCGCGGGTGGTCGGCAGCGCTGGGTCATCGAGCGCGCCGAAGTGATTGCCGTCCGCGGTCCCGAGGTGCCACTTCCCCGTGTATCCGCAGCGGTAGCCCGCCTCGCCGAGCCTGCGGGACAGAAGGTCGTCCCGGTCGGGAAGTTCATGCACCGAGCAGCCGAGGTTCCCCACGTTCGAGCAGACGCCGTGGGAGTGCGGGTAGAGGCCGGTCATGATCGTGCCGCGTGTCGGAGAGCAGACCGGGCAGGCGGTGTACGCGGTCTCGAAACGCACGCCCTCCGCGGCGAGGCGGTCGAGGTTCGGGGTGCGGCATGGCGTTTCGCCGTAGCAGCCGAGCGCGGAGAGGCGATGCTGGTCGGTGAAGAGCAGAAGCACGTTCGGCCTTGTTGAAGATTCAGTCATTCCCGAACACTCCCGGAACATATTGATGAGCCTCGTAACTGCCGCGGTGTACACACCACGACCCCCGGCGGGGGGAGACCGGAGGCCGTGAGTGCTCCGTCTCTCGACGGAAAAGCGTTTATCTGAGTGTCTTCTGCGGGGCGCCCGGCGGGGGGAGTCCGGGTGCCCCTGTGCTCCGTCTCTCGACGGAGAAATCGTGCCTGTCGGGGGGCGCATGTTGGCAGACTGTCAGAAGCCCTCTGCCGGTGCCGGCGGTTCCTCCACTGGTCCCTGCTCCGCCTGCGGTCTCAGCGCCTCCTTGAACCTCGCGAAAAGCTCCGTGTGGCTGATCATCTCGTCGTCATCAACGTCAGCCAGGTCGAAGAAGTTCCGCCACTCCTCAGCCGAGACCTGACCGTCCCCGCTGGCGTCCATCATCTGAATGATCATACGAGCCGGATCCGGCCGCTGAACTCTCCCCTCGCGGCCGGGCTGAACGCGCTCACGCACAAGTTCGCCCTCCACGAGGAACCCGTCGCCGTCGCGGTCGAGTCGCTCGAAGCCCTCCGGCCGCGCGGGCCACTCCTCGGCAGATATCTTTCCGTCTCCATCCGCGTCACAGTTCTCAATCAGCCGCTGCCATCGCTGGGCCGGGTCCAGCCGCTCGCGCTCACGGGCCCGATCTCCGGCCTGCGTGACCTCGTCTTCGGTGATCACACCATCATTATTCGTGTCAAAAAACCTTAAGACCTTCTCCGGACCCTGAAATTCTTCGGCGGAGATTTGCCCGTCCGCATTTGTGTCGAAGCGTTCCAGCATCTGCTTCCAGCGCTCGGCCGGATCCGCGACTGCGACGCGACCCTGATTCTGCCCGCGCCGGCGGGCGGCGGCCTGGTCGCCGCCCGCTGCCAGTTCATCTCTGGTGATGGCGCCATCGCCGTTCGCGTCCATCCGCGCGAACGCTTCATCCGGGCCTCGGAACTCGTCTCTGTCGATCTTCCCATCCTGGTTGGCGTCGAGTCTGTCGAAGAAGTCGGCCCCCTGCCCGTCATCGGCGGGTTGGGCGTGCAGAACGTATGCTCCGGCAACCACGAGCGCCACGACCGCAAGCGCAATCAACAGCCTTTCGCGAAACAATCTGCGCACCTCCTGATCGTCCTCCTGCGAGCATATGTTTACTCCCGCTGTCCGCTGCCCCTGACGTTTCAGCGCTGTCGTAGATTCCACGTTGTTTCATCGCCGGAGGTGATTGACCTTCCGCGGCGAACAGCCGCCCATCACGCGATGCTTCCAGCGGAAGAGGCACCCGATGAGTCGCCTGCTTCAGAAAGACGGTCAGTCGGCCGGTCGCGAAGTCGAACTGCCCGGCCACCTGCGCGGCCTCACCACGCGCGCGGTCGTCATCGCGTTGCTGCTGACGGCCGCCACCTGGCTGGGCATCACGCGGCCCGGGTACATCAGTCTCAACTGGGTCCCCTACGTTGTTCCGCCGGTCCCGGCGATCCTCTTTCTCCTGATGCTGGTGGGTATCAACGCCGGCCTGTGGGCGTGGTGGCGGCGGAGCAACGGCGCGTCCATCGCTCCACTCTCGCGTGGCGAGCTTTTGCTCATCTACGCCGGCATCGCGGCCGCTCTGCCGATGGAACGCGGCGGCTACGTCTTCCACTACCTTCTCTTTCCGAAGTACTACGGCACCGACGTTGACGGCTACCCAGAGCTTTTCGAGCATTATCCCGACTTCTGGGCGCCGCATGACGCCGGGGTGGTAAGGGGATTCTTCGAGGGCTCACCCGCCGGGCAGATCCCGTGGGATCAGTGGCTGATTCCGATGGCGTGGTGGGGAGGATTCTCGCTGCTGCTCGTCTTCACGGTCCTCTGCCTGACGGCGCTCTTTCACAAGCAGTGGAGCGAGAATGAGCGACTGACCTATCCGATGAACTTTCTCCCGCTGGAGATCACCGGTGGCTTCACCAGCACCATCGGCGAGCGCGGCTTCTTCCGCAACCCCGTCATGTGGATCGGCTTCGGCGCCGCCGCGCTCTTCAACGGCATCAACATCGCCCACGCGTTCTTTCCCGGCTTCCCCGGCATCGACAGGACGCTCGTGCTCACCCGCGGCATCACCGATCCACCGTGGCGCTGGCTCCACCCGCTGAACTTCACATTCTCGCTCGAACTGTGGGGGCTCTCCTACCTCGTCTCCGGCGAAGTCCTCGGCACCGCGCTCGCGTCATACTTCTTCATGAAGTTCGTCAAGATGGGCGGCCTGTCGGTCGGCTACCGCGCGGGCGGCTTCCCTTTCTACCAGGAAGTCTCGGCGGGAGCCTGCATGGCGTTCACGGGCTTTCTGCTCTGGGCGGCGCGCCCGCATTTCCGCCGGGTGGCGCGGAGCGTAATCGACGGTCCCGGCGAATACGATGAAGGCCAGCCGATGTCCTACCGGGCGCAGACCATCGGCTTTACGCTCGGCACGGTCGCCCTGATGCTGATGCTCCAGCACGCGGGGCTCCGCTGGCTGCCGATGGTCGCATTCTTCGCCTCGCTTTACATGTTCACGCTGGTGGCCGCGCGTATCCGGGCCGAGGCCGGGCCGCCGGTGCTCTGGACGCACCCCTACGGCTTTGACACCGTCGTGCCGATTCATCTGCTCGGGACGCGCGCGATCCGCGGCCTCGGCTCACCCCGGTCGATGGTGCTTTACTACGCGATGTTCTGGATCGGACGGACGGTCTTCGCGCACTCCTCCGCGCAGGCATTCACCGATGGGCTGAAGCTGCCCGAGCACGTTCGCGCTCGGAAGTCGAGTTTCGCGTGGCTGATGATTGCGATGTGCGTGGTCGGGTTGGGCCTCACGTACTGGTATCATCTCGACGTCGGGTACACGCACGGTCAGGGGCTGATCGGCGCGAAGACGGGTCGGGCCGGCCAGTCGTGGGCGCTGAACTGGTCTCGCGGGAACTACCGACTGCTCGATCAGGCGCTGGATAACCCGTCCGGGCCGGACTGGACGCGCATCGGCTTCTACGCCGGTGGCGCCGCGCTGACCGCGGGCGTCACATGGGCGCGCACGATGATCACCAGCTTTCCCTTCCACCCGCTCGGGATCATCCTCGGAACGCTCTACGGCGATTCCTCTCCCTACTGGGCGCCTTTCCTGATGGCGTGGCTGGCTCAGCGGATCACGCTTCGCTACGGCTCATTGCCCGCGTATCGCAAAGTCGTTCCGGCCTTTCTCGGGCTGTTCTTCGGGCACGTGCTCATCGGCGGGATACTCTGGCGGATTGTCATCAACGCTTTCATCGACCCTACGATCGCGATCAGGTACTACGTGAACCTCGGCGGATGACGCCGCGTTCGGGTGAGACCGAACTGGAGCTTTCGCGCCAGGCGCTGCAGGAGGTTCAGCAGCAGTCGAATCTTGAGGCCTGAGCCGGACGCGGAATCGCGCCCCTTCATCTTGCCTTCCCGCCCTCCTCGCGGTATGATGGTCGCTGTCATGGGCGATCAAGCACCCCCCGAACCTGAGTCCGCCGAGCAGCAGTCATCGGGCGCGACATCGTGGATGGCCAACGCGGCCATCCTCATGATCTTCGCGACTCTGGCGAGCGCCATCACGGGCATGTTCCGCGACATCGCCATCGGCCACGTCTACGGCCGGAGCGTCGTCGCGGACGCGTTTTACAACGCCGCCACCATCCCGGACTTCCTTTACTTCCTCGTCGCCGGCGGCGCGCTGCGCACCGGTTTCGTCCCGGTCTTCACCGAACTGATGGCGAAGGGCGACGAGGACCGCGCATGGCGCATGTTCAGCGCGATCTTCTGGATGCTCTCGGGGCTGGCGGCGCTGCTCGCGGGCGCGGGGATCATGCTCGCCGAACCACTCGCGCAGTTCGTGAACCCGTCATGGGCGGGCGCGGAGAGTGGCGGCCTGCCGGGCCTGCTCGAGGGCCTCGGTCTGATGGAGGCCACGGAGGCCGGTGGCGGCAATCCCGAGGCGCTGGCGATCTGCGCGCTCATCATGAAGCTGATGTTTCCCGCGCAGATATTCTTCCTGCTCGGCGGTCTGCTGATGGGCGCGCTCAACGCCCGCAAGCATTTCTTCTGGCCCGCGATGGGCCCGATCATATACAACCTCTCGATCATCGCCGCCGCGCTGCTCGCCCCGATCCTCTTCGGGCCCAGCACCCTCGGGTTGGGAGTACTGATCGGGGCGGCCATCGGCAACTTCGGCGTGCAGATGGTGGCGCTGCACAGGCGCGGCGGAAAGCTCTTCGCGTTCGCGAAGCCCACGCCGGCGGTGCGGCGCGTGGTCCTGCTCGCGCTGCCGGTGATGCTGGGCCTGGCGATCGCGGAGATCAACTTCGCGGTCACGAAGATCCTCGCGAACGCGGTGGAGGGCGAGGGCGGGGTCTCGACGCTCAATTACGCGAACCGCCTGTGGAAGCTCCCCGCGCGCGTGATCGGCGCGGGGATCGCCATCGCGCTCTTCCCGGCGCTGGCCGAGCACTACGCGAAGGGCGCCTCGCGGCAGTTCCAGCGTGACTTCAGCTTCGGGATGCGCAACGCGGTGTTCTTGACCCTTCCGGCCACCGCGCTTATGATGGTACTTGCGGAGCCCTCGGTCGCGCTGCTCTGGCCGGGCTTTGACGCGGAGGGCACGCGCGCGGTGGCGGCGACCCTCTGGTGGTTCAGCATCGGAATCGTGCCCCTGTCGATCGTGTACATCGCCGCGCGCGCGTTCTACGCCCGCCACGACACGATGACGCCGGTGTGGATTGGCGCGATCTCGGTGGTGGTATGCGTGGCCTCCGCGCTGTGGCTGGCGGGGCTCTACGGGGTCCCCGGCCTCGCGATGGCGACGACGCTCAGCGGCGTGATCAACGCGCTGGGGCTGGTGATACTGCTGCAGACGCGCATCGGCGGCCTCGGCGGGCGCGAGATCGCGAGATCGATCCTGCGGATGGCGCTGCCGATGCTGGTGATGACGCTGCTGGCGTGGGGGAGCCTTCGCGGACTTGAGGTTTACCTGCCCGGCGGCGGCACGGGCGACATGCTGGAGCGGCTGCTGATGGTGGTCGTGCCGCTGTCGCTGGGCGCGCTGGCCTTCATCGGCCTCGCGAAGGCGATGCACCTGCGCGAACTCGAAAGCGCGTGGCGGATGGTGGGGAGACGGTTCGGCAGAGGGCGGAAGTAGCGGTCGTTCGGAGAGGCCGGACCCCGCTCCGGCCTGTGTCGTTGCCCAGCCGTCTGGAGGGTGCGGGGCTACGTCCC
>JBKHFA010000085.1:0-12201 GCA_046540615.1 Armatimonadota bacterium
GTGGCGATCACCAGCACCGGGTTCAGCACGTTGGGCAGGATGTGGCGCAGCATGATCGCCCCGCGCGTCCGCCCGATCAGCCGCGCGGCCTGCACGTATTCCTTGTTCTTCTCGACGAGCGTCGCGCCGCGCACCACGCGGGCGAACTGCACCCAGTCGCTGAGCCCGATGGCGAGGATCAGCACCCAGATCGCCATTTCGTCGCGGTATTCCGGCGGCGTTATCCCCTTGGCGATGCCGAAGATCAGCATGGCGACCAGGATCGCCGGGAAGGTCAGCTGCACATCGGCGGTGCGCATGATGATCGTCTCGGTCCAGCCGCCGATGTAGGCGGCGACGAGGCCGAGCGTCACACCGAGCGCCATGGCGAGAAGCACCGCCGAGAAGCCCACGAAGAGCGAGATCCGCATCCCGTAGAGGATGGTGGAGAAGACGTCGCGCCCCTGGTCGTCGGTGCCGAGCAGGAAGGTGTCGCCGGTGAACTCGTTCGTGGTCATCGGCGGCGTGAAGCCGTTCATCAGGTTCAGCGATGACGGGTTGAACGGATCGTGCTGGGCGATCAACGGCGCGAAGACCGCCGCGAGAATGAGGATCGCGACAACGACGAAGCTGACCACCGCCACCGGCGAGCGGCGGAAGGACCAGGCGAAGTCGCTCTCCCAGGCGCGCTTGAACCGCTTGCGCGCGCGGGCCTCGCGGACGGGGCTCAGGGGGGCGTCGGTCATGTCAGCTTCCCGGAGGAGCGATCCACGCGCAGCCGTGGATCGATCGCGAAATAGAGCAGGTCCACGATCAGGTTGATGCCCACGAACATCACCGAGATCATCATCAGGTAGGCCGCCATCACGGGGATGTCCACGAACTGGATCGCGTTGATGAAGAGAAGCCCCACGCCCGGCCACTGAAACACCGTCTCGGTGATGATCGCGAAGGCGATGATGGAGCCGAGCTGCAGGCCGGTGATCGTGATGACGGGCACCAGCGTGTTCTTCAGCGCGTGGCGGAAGTTGATCGCGCGCTCGCGCAGGCCGCGGGCGCGTGCGAAGCGGATGTAGTCCTGCCTGAGCACCTCGAGCATCTCGGTGCGCACCAGCCGCATGATCAGCGTCATCTGGTAAAGCCCGAGGGTGAAGGCCGGCAGGATCAACGCCTTGATCCCGCTTTCCGTGAGGAACCCGGTGGTCCAGTCGCCCACGCGCACCACCCGCCCGCGCCCGAAGCTCGGCAGCCAGCCGAGCTCGACCGAAAAGAGATAGATCAGCAGGATGCCGATCAGGAAGGTGGGCAGCGAGACCCCGATCAGACTGAGCGTCATGATCGTGTTGGCGGCGAATCCGCGTTTTCGGATCGCCGTGAAGATGCCGAGCCCGATGCCGAAGGCCAGCGCGAAGAGCCCCGAGACGAGTGCGAGCTCCAGCGTCGCGGGCAGCCGCTCCACCAGGATGTCCGCGACCGGCCGGCCCTGCCGGTAGCTCAGGCCGAAGTTGCCCTGCGCTGCCTGCTCGAGAAAGCGCCAGTACTGCACCGGGAAGGGCTGATCGAGGCCGAGATCGGTGCGCAGCCGCTCCACGTCGGCCTGGGTCCGCTCCTGCCCGAGCATGTTGTCGATCGGGTCGCCGACGAACCGGAACATGGAGAACGCCACCAGCCCCACGATGAGCAGGACCAGTGCGGACTGAAAGATGCGGCGAAGCACATAAGCGAGCATTTCGGCAACGTCTCTGCAAACGCCGTTGTGGTCAAGCGGTGTGCGTCCCGCGTGACGCTGCGGCGCAGCGGCTGCAGGGCCCGTGCCCGCGCGTCAGCTGGCGGCGTCCGCGACCGCTCCGGGAGGAATTTCCACGTCGAATCGCGTGCCGTGCTCACGGACGACGCGGACCTCCGCGCCGATCGAACGGGCGAGCCCGTCCACGATGGACCCGCCGAGCCCGGTGGACCCGTCGTTGCCCGTGGTGTCGAGCCTGTCCTCCTCGTCTTCCGAGCGCGCGTGCTGCTTGGCGATGGACACCGCGTCGGCGGGCCAGTCGCTGCCCTCGGGAAGGCCCACGCCATCGTCCGAGACGCTCAGCACGACGGTGCCGTCGTCGCGGCCGCGCAGCCGGATCTTCACCAGCCCCGCGTCGCGGCCGACGAACGCGTGCTTGAAGGCGTTCGTCAGGAACTCCGACAGCAGGAGCCCGAGCCGCGCGGTGGTGTCGAGGGGCAGCGCGATCTCGTCGCAGGCGACGTCGAGGCGCACGCCCGCCCGCCCCTCGATCCCGGTGACGGCCGCGGCCACACGCTCGAGGTAGGGGCCGACGGTGACGGCCGAGGGCACGCGGCCGTCCGCCTCTTGTCCCGCATGAAAGAGCTCGTCGTAGAAGAGCGAGAGCGCCTCGACCCGATGGCTCAGATCGTCGAGGGAGGCGGCCGTGATCTCGCGCCGGGACTGAAGCCGGATCATGCTGACCACCATGGCGAGGTGATTCTTCACCCGGTGCTGAAGCTCCTTCAGCATGGTCTCCTGGCTGATCGCGCGCCGGTCGCGCAGCGCGGCTTCCTCGGCGTCGACGTGCCGAAGCAGGCCGAAATAGGCCGTGAGCGCGCCGCTCTCGTCATGCACGGGCGAAACGAAGAGCTGGTTGCGGAAACGGGAGTCGTCGGCGCGGTAATTCGTGAGGGTGACCACGAAATCCTCGCCGCGGGCGAGCCCGGCGCGGATCTGCGCCACGTCCGCGGGGTCGGTGCCCTCCCCCTGCAGGAAGCGGCAATTGTGTCCGACCACCTCGTCGCGGCGGTAGAGTGTCAGCCGTTCGAAGGCAGTGTTGACGTATGTGATCGGATTGTCGGGCGCCGTCGGGTCCGTCACGATGAGCGCCACGCGAGAGCCGGCCATGACCCCGGAAAACGAGACATCGTTTCCGCCCGCGCGCATCGGCCGCTCCTTCTCGGGTTTTCGCAGGGGCAGCATAACCGCGCTGCGCCAGAAACCAAGTCGGACGGTGCGGGCCGACACGAAAAAGGGGCGGCCCAAGCCGCCCCTTCCCGTCCGCCGATGCGACGCGCTCAGTTCATCTCGAAGAACTTGAACTTCGGATCGTCCTCCGGGCTCACGTCGGTCATCACGTCCTCGGACATGCCCCAGTTCAGCACCTGGTGGTGGACCGGCAGGTAGATCGTCTCGTCCTGCACGACCTCCCAGATCGACTGGATCGTGTCGTTGCGCACCTCGAGATCGGTCTCGGAGGCAAGCGAGACGATCATCTCGTCGACCTCGGAGCTCGAGAAGCCGGTGCCGTTCCAGCTGCCGCGCTCGTCCCCGCGGGTATGCACGAGGAAGTTGAAGATGTACTCCGAGTCGTAGGTCGGAACACCCCAGCCCAGCATGTAAAAGTCGGTCTCGCCGTTGGTGATCAGCGGGAAGTGCTGCGCCTTGGGCTTGGCGTCGAGGTTCACGTCGACGCCGATCTGGCCCAGCATCCCCACGACCGACTGGCAGATCGACTCGTCGTTGACGTAGCGATCGTTCGGGCAGTCGAGCTGGATAGAGAAGCCGTCGGCGTAGCCCGCTTCCTCCATCAGCGCCTTGGCGGCCTCGATGTCGGTGGTGGTCTCGTCCATCTCCTCCGACCAGCCGTTGACGAAGGGCGGCGCGATCATGCCGGCGGGCGCACTCTGGTCACGCATCACGACCTGCTTGATGGCGTCGCGGTTGATCGCCATGTTCATCGCCTTGCGGACATTGACGTCGGCGAGCGGGTTCTCGCCCTCGACGTCGTCGTTCTCGATGTCGTCCGCCCCCATGTTCAGGCCGAAGAAGATCGTCCGGTTCTGCGGCGCGGTCTTGACGACGAGGCCCTCGGTCTCGGCGACGCGGCCAAGGTCCTGCACCGGCACGTCCTGGATGAAGTCGACCTCGCCCGAGAGCAGCGCGGCGACACGCGTCGCGGCGTTCTGGATCGGCGTGTACTCGATCCGGGTGATCTCCAGCGGGAACTCGTCGATGCCCCAGTAATCCTCGTTGCGCTCCAGCACGGTGCGCACGTCGGGTTCACGGCTGACGAGTCGGAACGGGCCCGTGCCGTTGGCGTTGGCCGTGGCATAGGTCTGTTCGCCGCCCTCGACGTCCTGCACCTCGACGGTGTCGTTCTCCTCGGCCCATCCCTTGTCCATCATGAAGAGGTTGGTGAGGTTCGACGGCAGGATCGGGTTCGGCCCGTCGGTGACGATCTCGACGGTGTAGTCGTCCACGGCCCGCACCTCGACGATCGAGGTCAGAAGCTCCTTCATGTCCGAGTCGGGCGTCTTGGCGCGCTCGATCGAGAACACCACGTCCTCGGCCGTGAACTCCGCGCCGTCGTGATAGGTCACGCCCTCGCGGAGTTCGAAGACCCAGACGTCCGGATCGTCCTCTTTCGGCGCCCAGGAGGTCGCGAGCGCCGGCTGCATCTGTCCCTCGTGGTCGCGGATGATGAGCGGTTCGTAAATCTGGTGCGACAGCGTGTGCGTCGGCCCCTCGTTCTGCGCGTGCACGTCGAGGGTGAGGCTGTCACCCGCGCGCGCCCAGCGCAGCGTCTCCGCCGAGGCCCCGATCGCTGTCGAGGTCAGCAGCGCGGCAGCCAGAAGGCCGGTTGTGCGTTTCATGTGGTCGTCTCCCTGTTCCACCCGGCGCCGGAGCGGCCCGGATCCCGTGACATGACGGCAGAATAACAGGCGGGCGCCACCGGGCAAGCGGCGTGCCTGCCGCACCCGGCGCTTCCCAAGGGGCAGCGCCGCGTCGGTGCGCGCGCGTGAAACCGGAGCGCCCGGCCGGCGTTACCGTGCCGGGACAGCACGGCGAAAGGCGCATGGACTCCGAAACACCCGATCCGGCAGAGCCCGCGACATGGTTCGCGGAGGCGGCGCACAGCCTTGCCGCTGCGGCGAGCGATCTGGGCGACATGCTGCTCGTGCCCTGGAACGCCTGGCAGGTCGCCATCGCGGCCGGGCTCTTCGCGCTCGCCTGGGCGCTCCGGGCGGCGCTCGCACCCGGCCTGCACGAATGGATGCGCGGCCGCGAGGGCTGGCCGCGATGGCGGCTGCGGCTTTTGGTGCTGGTGCACAAGCGGCTCAGGCTGATCTTCTACGTCCTTCTCCTCTGGGCCACCGTCTGGATCATGCGGGAGGTCACCTGGCCCTCGCGGTCGTGGCTCCTCGGCATTATTGGCAATCTCGCCACCGCGTGGCTGATCGTCGCCTTCGCCACCCGGCTGATCGCCAACAGCCCCCTGCGCAAGGTCGTGCGCTACGGCGCCTACGCCTGGGTGACGCTGCGCATCCTCGGGCTGACGGACGAGACCGAGCGGCTGCTCGACCGTGCCGCGATCGAGTTCGGCGAGGTGCGGCTCTCTGCATGGATGGTACTGCAGGGCGCCTTCCTGCTGGCGCTCCTTTTCTTCGTCGCCCGCGTGATCGCGCGCCGGAGCGCCGCGCGGCTCTACACCAACGAGGACCTCAGCCCGTCGATGCGGGTGCTCTCGGTCAAGCTGCTGCAGGTGGCGCTCTACGGCGCCGCCTTCGTGATCGGGCTCAGGGCGGTCGGCTTCGATCTCACCGGCCTCGCGGTCCTGTCGGGCGCCGTGGGCGTGGGCCTCGGCTTCGGGTTGCAGAAGGTCGTCTCGAACCTCGTCTCGGGGGTGATCCTCCTCCTCGACCGGTCGATCAAGCCCGGCGATGTCATCAGCATCGGCGAGACCTTCGGCTGGATCAACAGCCTGGGCGCGCGCTACGTCTCGATCACGACGCGCGAGGGGAAGGAATACCTGATCCCGAACGAGGACCTGATCACCGGGCAGGTGGTGAACTGGTCGCATTCCGACGACTTCGTGCGCCTCGACATCCACTTCGGCACCGCCTACGCCAACGATCCCCACGAGGTGCGCCGCGTCGCGCGCGAGGCGGCGGCCGGCATGGACCGCGTGCTCGGCGATCGCCCGCCCGTCTGCCACGTCACCGGCTTCGGCGACAGCAGCGTGAATTACGTCCTGCGCTTCTGGATCCGCGACCCGGCGGGCGGGATCACGAACATACGCGGCGACGTCTATCTCGCGCTCTGGGACGCCTTCCAGGCGAACGGGATCGCCATTCCCTTCCCCCAGCGCGAGGTGCGCATCCTCGACGGCTCAGAGATCCGCACGCGCCCGGCAGACACGGGCTGAGCCGGGCCGGCCCCGCTCAGCCTGCCGCCGCGCAGACACGCGAGATACCCTTGCGCGATACCCGCAATTTCCTTGCGAGACGGGCGACTGGCGACGCCTCGGGCCCTGCGGACGGGAAACGTCAGCCGGGGCGCGTTTTCCGGCGGGACAGGCCCGACCGCGGAACGGGGCGATGTGCCCACGCGGCCGGTGCGACTGTCCGGTCTCGGGACCCGGAGACCCGGGGACGCGCGCATTTCCCCTGTCAGCACATCGGGCGCCTGATCGGCCGGGTGATCGCTCAGGGCGACACTGTGGCGCGAGCCTCGTCCCGTCGCGCGCGGGCGGCCGGGCGCTCTGCGCGTTTTTCCCCGAGCATCAGCAGCGCGGGTGTGACGACGAGGGTCAGCACGGTCGCAACGACGAGGCCGCCCGCTATGGAGGAGGCAAGCTCGGTCCACCACTGCGTCGACGGTGCACCGTAGACGATCTCGCGGCGGAAGAAGTCGATGGAGACCCCGATCACCATCGGCAGAAGGCCGAGCGCCGTCGTCAACGAGGTCAGCACCACGGGCCGCAGACGCTGCGCGCCGGCGCGCAGCGCCGCCTCGAACGGGGTCTGCCCCTCGCGGCGCAGGACGTTGTAGGTGTCGATCAGCACGATGTTGTTGTTCACCACGATCCCGGCAAGCGCGATCACCCCGATCCCGCCCATCACCACGCCGAAGGGCCGGCCCGTCACCAACAGCCCGAGAAGCACGCCCGCGACCGAGAACACGATGGCCGACATCACGACGAAGGCCTGGAAGAAGCTGTTGAACTGCAGCACCAGCACCGTGAACATGAGCGCCACCGCGACGGCGAAGGCGACCGACAGGAACTGCGCAGCGGCCTGTTGTTCCTCGGCCTCGCCCGCGAAACTCCACGTCACGCCGTCGGGCAGCTCCGTCTCTTCGAGCGCGGCGCGCAGCGTCTCGATCTGGTCGTTGACCAGAAGCCCCGGTGCGACATCGGCGGCAATGGTCACGACGCGGCGCTGGTCGATGCGGTTGAGCGTGCCGGTCCGCGGCACCGGCTCGAAGGCGACGAAGTTGCCGATCGGCACGAGCCCTTCCGCCGTGGGCACGCGCAGCCCCCTGAGCTCCTCGAAGCTGCGGCTTGCCGCGGGAAAGCGCACGCGGATGTCCACCGTGCCGTCGGCGTAGGCAGGCCGGTAGTCGGCCACGGTGATGCCGCGCGTGAGAAGCTGCACCGACTGCCCGAGAAGCGTGACATCCGCGCCGAAGCGGGCGGCCTGGCTACGGTCGAGTTCGAGGCTCCACTCGACGCCGGGCAACGCGCGGGTGTCGGTGATATCGGTGAAACCGCCGATCTCCGCCATGCGGGCCAGCACCTGCTCGACCGCTTCGTCCTGCACCTCCGGATCGGCGGCGCGCAATTCGAGCTGCACGGGCTTGCCCTGCGTCGGCCCCTGCTGCTGGGCCTGCACCTCGGCCTCGATGCCGGGGATCCCGGCCATCTCTGCACGGATGTCGGCGCCGATCGCTTCGGCCGGACGACGGGTGTCCCATTCCACGAGTTCGAGTTGCAGGGTGCCGATCACCTCGTCGTCAGCGCGCTGCGAGCCACCGGTGCGGGCGTAAACCGACGCGACGCCGTCATAGCGCATGAGCCGGCGTTCGACCTCGCGCACGAGCGTGTCCTGCTCGTAGATCGAGAAGCTGTCGCGCGCGCGCAGGGTCACCTGCATGAAATCCGGCTCAACCTCCGGGAAGAAGATCACGCCGCGCCCGTAGTCCGCGTAGCTGCCCACCGAGCCGAGCAGGAGCGCCACCGCGAGGGCCAGCACCGTCCAGGGCCGGACCACGGCCCATTGCACGAGCTTCGCGTAGCGCCCCGTCCAGCCGCCGGCGCGGCGCGGGTCACCGCGTTCCGATTCGTGGAGGACGCGCCTTGCGGCCGCAGACTGCGGCTGCGCGCGGCCGATCACGCCGCCGAGCACGGGGATGAAGACGAGCGCCATTGCCAGCGAGGCCGAAAGCGTCAGGATCACCGTGAGCGGAAGGAAGCCCATGAACTCGCCCACCGTGCCAGTCCAGAACAGGAGCGGCAAGAAGACGCTGAGCGTCGTCACCGTGGAGGCGATGATCGGCCAGGCCATCCGCTTGGCGGCGGCGGCGTAGGCGGCGGGCGGCGCCTCGCCCTGCTGGAGCTTGCGGTCGGCGAGCTCGGTGGTGACGATCGCGCCATCCACCAGCATCCCCACCACCATGATGAGCGAGAAGAGGACGACGATGTTCATCGTCTCGCCCATCGCCCAGAGCGCGCCGACGCCGGTCAGGAACGCCCCCGGGATTGCCAGGCCGACGAGCACCGAAGGGCGCCAGCCCAGCGCCCAGATCACCACGATCATCACCAGAAGGACCGCCGCGATCACGTTCGCCTCGAGATCGCTGAGGATGTCGCGGACGTATTCGGACTGGTCCTGCAGGTAATCGACGCGCACCGTCTCGGGCCAATCCTCGGAGGCCGCCTCGATCACGCGCTTGGAAGTCTCGACCGTCTCGATGATGTTGGCGCCCACGCGTTTCTTGATCTCGAGCGCGAGGGCGGGCTGGCCGTCGATCCGCGCGAAGCCGGTCGGGTCCTCGAAGCTGCGCCGGATCGTGGCGACCTCCGAGAAGGTGACGACGGTGTCGCCGCGCACCTTCACCGGCAGCTGCATTACGTCCTCGATGTCCTCGATCAGCCCCGGCACCTTGAGCACGATGCGCCCCGCACCCGTCTCGATGGCGCCGGCGGCGATCAGGCGGTTGTTGCGCTGGATCTGGCTCGTGAGCTCGTCAAAGGAAATATTGTAGGTCTCGAAGATCGTGGGATCGATCAGCACCTCGACGAGATCGTCACGCGCGCCGCCGATATCGACCTCCAGCACGCCGGGCTGCGCCTCCAGCCGGTCCTGAAGCTCGTCGGCGATCTGGTTGAGCGCGCGCTCGGGGACCGGGCCGGAGAGGATCGCGGTCAGCACCGGAAAGAGCGCGGTGTTGACCTCGTTGACCGAGGGTTCGGTCGCATCGTCGGGCAGATCGGGTCGCGCACGGTCCACCGCCTCGCGCACGCTGTCGAGCGCCTCGTCCGAATCGAAGCCCGCGTCGAACTCCAGCGTGACGGAGGCCGAGCCCTCCCGCGCCGTCGCGCTCATCTCGTCCACGCCGGTGACGCTGGCGAGCTCCGTCTCGAGCGGCTCGATCAGCAGCCGCTCGGCGTCCTCCGGCGCGATGCCCTCGAGCGTGGTGATGACGTAGATCACCGGGATCGGCACCTCCGGCGCCGCTTCCTTCGGGATCTGGACATAGGCCACGGCGCCGAAGGTCAGCACGAAGGCCAGCAGCATCACCACGACGCGCGCGCGGGCGAACGCCGCGTCGATGATCGCGTTCATGGGCGCTCACCCTCGGGTGCGTCGGGCGTATCGAGCAGGCGGTCACGCATCTGCCCGAGCTCGAGATCCTCCTCCGGCCGGGCCGCGACAGCCTCGCCCTCCGAGACGAAGCCCTGTCCGACGGTGATGACCCGGGCCTGATCGGGCAGGCCGGTGACCCAGATGCCCTCGGTCCCGGCGCGCACGATCTCGACCGGGTGGAAGGCGACGGTTTCCTCGTCCGTGACGGTCTTGATGCCGAGCCGCCCGGTCGGGTCGAGCGAGAGGATCGCGGGCGAGAGGAAATGCGCCGCGACTTCGCCCTTGGGGATACGGACCCGCGCGCTGACGCCGGCAGGGATCGCGCCATCGTCGTTGGCCACCTCCACCTCCGCGGAGAAGGTGCGTGTCTGCGGGTCGGCCGCGCTGCCGAGGAAGGCGACGCGGCCCTCCCGTGTCTCGCCGGTGACGACGCTGACCTCTGCCGTCTGCCCCTCCGACAGCGCCGCGATCTCGCCCTGCGGCACGCTGACCGAGACAGTCAGCGGCGCCAGGTCGACGATCCGCGCGACCGCCGAACCGGCAGAGACGAATTCGCCCTCCTCGATGTCGAGCGATTCCACACGTCCCCCGAAGGGCGCGCGGATGCGGGTGTCCTCGAGCGTCTCCCGGGCGCTGGTGAGCTGGGATTCGGCGGCAGCGAGCGCGGCGCGCGTCTGTGCCACACGGTCGACCGTGCCGGCGCCGCTTTCGAGCAGGGTCTGCGCGTTCTCGAAATCGCGCCGGGCGCGGTCGACCTCCTCCTCGGCGCGCTCAAGATCGGCGCGCGCGCGGTCCTGCGCGATGCTGGCGATCAGCTGACCGGCCTCGACCGTGTCGCCCTTGGCGGCTGCCATTTCGGTCACGTTGCCGGTCGCCTCGGCGCGGACCTGCGTGTCGCGCTCGGGTTCGGTCTGCCCTTCCGCAACGAAGAACTGCATGACCGGCTCGGCCTCGGAACGGCGCACGGCGACCTGTACGGGCTCGGGTCCGTCGCTGCGCGTCTCTGCCGGGGCGGGCTCCTCGGAGGGCAGGACATAGCCGCTGCCGAGCCACGCGGCGAGCGCGAGTGCGAGTGCAATGGCCAGCCATTTCGACCGGCCGGCGCCGGGGTCGCCCTCGAAGCGCAGCCTGTCGGGCCGTTCGTCCGCCCCGCCGTTGTCCGGGTCAGATGCCATGTGCTCCCTCCGCCCGCGCAATGACTCCCCTGCTACCACCGCCAGCCGGCGGAGTCACAATGCACGGGAGGTCCGGCGCGCGCGCCGCGACCCGGAGGGCCGCGGCGCCGGAGATGTCACTCCTCGCCCTCGTCGGCGGTGGAGGCGTTGAGCAGGCCGTATTTCTCGATCCCGAGCTTCTCGATGAGATCAAGCTGCGTCTCGAGGAAGTCGATGTGGCCTTCCTCGTCGGCGATCAGCTCCTCGAAGAGGTTCTTGGTCACGTAATCGCCCACGCTGTCGCAGTGGTTGCGCGCCTCGATGTAGAGCGTGCGCGCCTCGTGCTCGGCGGCGAGGTCGCACTCCATCGTTTCCTTTAGGGTCTGGCCGATCCTGAGCGGATCGAGCTTCTGCAGGTTCGGATGTCCCTCGAGGAAGATGATCCGCGCGGTCAGCTTGTCGGCGTGGTGCATCTCCTCGATGCTCTCCTCGCGCGACTTCGCGGCGACCTTGCCGAAGCCCCAGTCCTCCTGCAGGCGGAAGTGCAGCCAGTACTGGTTGATGGCGGTCAGCTCGCTGCGCAGCGCCTTGTTCAGGTAGTCGATGACCTTGTCGTCACCCTTCATCACGATCTCCTCTACGAGTTATCTTTCGTAGAGTGCGCAATTCGCGCGGGCACCGCAACCAGTCAGGACCGCGCAGTCGCGCGAGGAGGACTTCGGCCGAGGGCGGTGAAGCGCCGTGTCAGCCGGTCTCGCTCTGCCGCGGCGCCTCGCGCAGGCGGCGCAGTTCGGCGGGCACCTGCAGGCTGTCGCAGGCCTGCATGCTGTCGATGAAGAGCGGCAGGCACCCGCCGCAATCGGCCTTCTTGCCGAGCGCGCGATAGACTTTGCCGGGGGTGATGAGCGTGTCCGGGTCGGACGCGCGCATCCAGTCCACGGCGCGCCGGATATCGTCGCGCGAGATCTTCATGCAGTGGCACACGATCATGTCATCCTCCCGGCGCGTCCCGCGGCCGCGTGTCTCAGTCCAAGGGCGCCGGGCGGTCCGCGGTCTTTGACCTTGCGCAAAGCGCGGAGCGCCGGACCCGGGCAGAGGTGACTCGCGTGAGTCGCCGTCGGCCTGTATCTGAAATCTGAGTAGTTCTCTCGGAAAAGTCAATGCCGACCTTGCACACGACGGAACACCGATACGAAGGAGCGGGACGCATGGCGGGCTGGGCGATCGTCACCGATCTCGACGGCACGCTTCTGGACCATGCGACCTATTCCTGGGCGCCGGCAGCGCCCACGCTGGAACGTCTTCGCGCGGCCGGGGTTCCAGTCGTGCTCGCGAGTTCCAAGACCGCAGCCGAGATCGTGGTGCTGCGCGACGCTCTGGGGCTCTCCGACGTGCCGGCGATCTGCGAGAACGGCGGCGGAATCGTGCC
>JBKHFA010000086.1:0-12200 GCA_046540615.1 Armatimonadota bacterium
CCATCTGCACCGGCGCGCCCTCCCAGCGGTCGGGCGTCCCGATCCCGACGAGGTCTGCGCCCATTGCTTTTGCGGTTTGCTTGACTTTTTCGGCAGTAAGCATCAGCTTCGCTCCCTGAGTTTTCGATGTCTCGCACGGCTTCACAGTCTGGCTGCCCTCTTCCTCCGAGACGCCGCTTATCCCTCCCTGTGTTCAGCAATTCTGCACGAAATCGGCAGGAAGCGCCCGGCCGGGGCCCGAATAATGACATATGAGCGTGAAGGACCGGGCGACGGAACTGGTGGAGTGGATGCGGGGCCTCTCTCCCCGCTGGTGGCGTATCATGAGGGTCACGTGGCTGCGGCGTGGGCAGTCATCGGCCAACACGATGGCGGCGGCGATCGGGTTCTACGCGTTGATCTGCATCGGTCCGCTCGGTCTACTGCTGGCGTGGGCGCTTCAGATTGTGGTCGGGCCGGGCGATCGGAGCTACGAGTGGCTGCAGAACACAGTGAATCGTCTGGCGGGCGAGACCGCGGGCGCGATCATGGGTGAGATCGACGCCCTGCTCACCAACCCCAACGCCCACGTCGCGGGCATCTTCAGCTTCCTCGTGTTGCTCTGGGCGGGCCTGCGCCTCTTCGAGAGCCTGGAGATCAGTCTCACAGAGATCTGGCCGCAGGGTGAAGATCGGGGCTTGATCGCGCGCAAGCTGGTTGCGCTGGGATCGATGGTGGGCTCCGGTGTGCTCTTCGTTGTCCTGATACTGCTCACCGCGGTGCTCCCGTCCCTGCTTGAGGTTCTCGGGCGCATCGCGCCGGTCGGCATCGATCAGATGGTGCTCCTCCAGCCGGGAATCGTGCTGGTCGCCGAGCTTGCTATCGCGTTCGCGGCATTCTTTTTGCTGTTCAAATTCATCCCCGCGCACAACGTGCCGACGCGCGTCGCGGCAGTAGGCGCGATCTTCACGGGGGTGGCGTGGCGGGCGGTGACGCCGATCTTCACCCTCACGGTCGCGCGCTCCGCTGAGAACTCGACGGTCTACGGCGGCCTCGCCGGCGTGGTGATGTTCCTCACGTGGGCGTTCTTCAGCGCGCATGTGCTTCTGCTCGGGGCGCACCTCGCAGCCGCCTACGAGCATGTTGTCTCCCGTGAGACACCGGCAAGCCTCGACGACAGCTTCGTCCGAATGAGTCCTTCCACCGACACCCCCGAAGAGGCTCGCGGGGAGGACGAGGGCGAGTTCTACGGGCCTCGCACCTATCCTCCGCCCGGCCACGTGTGACGCCCCGGTGCAAGCGTACACCTCGTTCGACAGAATGCCTCGTCGGGCTCATCGTCTCGCGCATTTACCCTCACCGTCTCATACTGGTATAATGATCACGGCAGCGACGAAAGCAACAATCGCAAAGGCAACGGCGACGGCAAAGGCAGTGGGGGATGCGATGCGCGGCGCGCGCGACCGGGTCTGCGAGGCGCTGGTGGGACTTGAGAGGGAGGCGCAGTGCTTTGACCGGGCAGCCGGTGATTGAGACGCGCGGGCTGACGAAACGCTTCGGCCGGGTCCGGGCGGTGGAGGGCCTCGACCTGACGGTGGCGCGGGGCTCGCTCTTCGGCTTCCTCGGACCGAACGGCGCCGGCAAGAGCACCACGATCCGCATGCTGACCGGGCTGATCCGCCCGACCTCCGGCGACGCGAGTGTGCTCGGCGTGCCGGTGCGCGAGCGCCTTCGACTGGGGAGTCGGCTCGGGGCGTTGATCGAGGAGCCGGCGTTCTACCCGTGGCTGAGCGCGCGGCAGAATCTGCGGCTGCTCACCTCGCTCTCGGGCGGGGTGCCACGCGCGGAGATGGAGGCCACGCTGGAGCTGGTCGGGCTCACGGACGCCGCCGACCGCCCGGTCGGCGGCTTCTCACACGGAATGCGCCAGCGGCTGGGCATCGCCCAGGCGCTGCTGCCGCGGCCGGAACTGCTCATCCTCGACGAACCGGCCTCGGGCCTCGACCCCGAGGGGCTCGCGCAGGTGCGCGAGATGCTCCTCGAACTGCACGGGGACGGGATGACGATCTTCCTGTCGAGCCACCTGCTGGCGGAGGTGGAGATGACCTGCACCCACGCGGCGGTTGTGATGCACGGGCAGGTGATTGCGGAGGGGGAGGTGGGGCGTATCCTGGCGGGCCTCACTCCCGGCACACGGCTCGTGGTTAACGACGTCTCCGCGGCCGTGCGTGTACTCGACGATGTGGAGGGCGCTCAGGTCGAGCAGGCGGGTGATCATTCGCTTCACGTGACCGGTGAGGTGGACAGCGCGGAACTCAACGCGCTGCTGGTGGGGGCGGGAGTTCGGGTCCGCGAGGTGTCGCCGATCCGCCGGACGCTCGAGGGTTTTTACATGGACACGGTGCGCGATCGCGCGGCCGAGATGGCGGATGGCCGGGCCGAGGGGAACATCGGCGCCGGTGAGAGCGGTCTAAGTACACGCGGGGGCGAGCGTTGAGGATGGCTGCGCTGCGGAGCGAACTGAGCAAACTCTGGCGCCAGCGCATTGCGTGGGCGAGCTTCGGCGTGGTGCTGGCGCTGGTGGGGCTGGTGACGTGGGGGAGCTATCATGAGCGCGAGAGGTTCGACGTGGGGGAGGAGCTTGGCTCAGGCTTCGTGGTGGCGGGCAAGTCGGTGACGGCGTTGTTCGTGGCCAACGCGGTGCTGCAGGTGGCGCTGACGGTGCTGGTGCCGCTGCTGGTGGCGGTGGTGGTCGGGGGGCTGGTCGCGGGTGAGCGGCAGTCGGGGACGCTCCGGACGCTGCTGTCGCGGCCCGTGGCTCGCTGGCGGGTGCTGATGGCGAAGCTTGCGGCGGGATGGGCGTTCACGATCTCGCTGACGCTTTTCCTCGGGCTGGTCGGGCTGGGCCTGGGGCAGCTTGTGTTCGGGTGGGGCGACCTGGTGATCTTCCGTCGCGGGCTGACGATCTTCGACGCGCAGACCGGATCGATGCGTTTGCTGCAGGCATACGCGCTGGCGTGCCTGTCGATGTGCGCGGTGGCGGCGCTGGCGCTGATGCTGTCAACGGTCTTCAACAATCCGATGACGGCCGCGGGGCTGACGGTGGCGGTGTTGCTCGTCAGTCAGATCGTGGGGGCGATGCCTTACTTCGAGTGGGCGGAGTCCTACCTGCTCACAGCGCATCTTGGCGTCTACCGCGAGGTGCTGGCGGTGACGATCGACGGGGAGTCATTGCGCAGTTCGGCGGGCTATCTCGCGTCGTTCATCGCGGTGGCGAGCCTGATTTCACTGATCGTCTTCGAGCGAAGGGACGTGACGTGCTGAAGCAACTGACAGCAGTTTGCGGAGTGCTCGCGCTGGTGTTCGCGTCGGCGGCGCCGGCGCGCGCTTTGACGGCGATGGAGACGGTGGAGCGGGCGCTGCAGGCGACCGAGCGCGTGGAGGATTACACGGCCACCATCGCGGTCGCGATGGAGGCGCCGAACGTGAACATCGCCCGGCGTCAGGTGAAAGTGTGGTACAAGCAGCCGGATAAGGTGCATGTGGAGTCCGAGGGAGTGGTGATCATTCCTCGCGACGCGTTGCTGCTGGGGAATCTCGCGCTCCACCTCAAGGACTACGCCACCGCGAGCTTTGCGGGGGAGGGGGAGATCGCCGGCCGGCCGGTGCGCTGTGTGAAGCTGGCGCCGCGTGATTTCGGGCCGGGCAGCGGACGGGTGCTGCTGTGGATTGACAGTGAGCGTTATCTGCTGCTCAAGAGCGAGGTCTGGCGTGGCGGGAAGCGGCAGCTTGCAGCGGGCTTCCATCACACGAACGTGAGCGGGTACTGGATGCCGGAGTACATCATCACGGACGTGGCGGAGGGCGCGCTGCGCGATCGCACAAGCGCCGCGCACATCGAACTTCAGTTCATGAACTACCGCATCAACACGGGGCTGCCGGACAGTATCTTCAGGGAAGGGAACTGATGGCGTCAACGACCACGCGGGAGCTGCGGACCGGGTGCCGGCGGGGGAACTCCTCGGCGCTGGACGCGCTCTTGTACACCTGCGCCGACGGCGTCTACGCGATGGCGCTGACCGCCGTCGATGATGAGGACGAGGCGCAGGAGGTTGTGCGCGAGGTCTGGAGGGCGCTGCTGTCGGCGCTGAAGGCCCCGCGTTTCAACGCCGATCCGGCCGACCGCCTCTGGCGGATAACCGAGCGGGTGCTCGCGTCCCGCGTGGGACGCGACGCGGCCCGACGGGCGCGCCGTTCGGCCACGGCCGAGGACGGCGCGGTCGGTCTTGAGGGTGTGCGGCTTCCCCGCGAAGTGCTGGACGATCTGTCGGAGCTTTCGCAGAAGCACGCGAGCGAGATTCGCGCCCGCTGGAAGGTGCGGAAGCAGGTCTTCCGAGGCTCACTGGTGATGCTGGTGCTGGTGGCGCTCGGCGTCTGGGGCGCGGTCTTCTACCAGCGATCGCGGATGACGAACGATCTCGCGCAGTTGCAGTACGAGTGCATTCGCCAGCGGATCGTGCGGCAGGAGTTGGCGGTCGCGATCCGCGAGATCGCGTTTCAATTCGATGATCCGACGGGCGCGGACAAGGAGACCGCGGCCGACTGCGAGCGCGTCCTGCTGGTGCTCGAGGAGATCGCCAACACTGAGACACTGCGGCAGATCAACCATCTTCGCTACGTCCGCGAGCGCGTGACGCGGCACCATCTGCCTGACTTTGTCCGCGGGCAGGAGGAGACGTTTCCCGAGATGGCGGATTCGCTGACACGGATCGCGCTGGTGCTCGAGGAGGTGGAGAATCTGTGAGTCGATTCTCCGCCGGAATCTGTCTCGCGCTCATGTTCGCGGTGCTTGCAGGCTGCACCGCGAAGTCGGAGCGGCTCTACCGCCGCGCCGAGACATTTCTCGCGCAGGGCCAGCACAGGATGGCCACCGAGGAGTACCAGCGGATCGTCTCGGAGCACCCCGACAGCCCTCTCGCGGATGACGCGCTTTACAAGCTCGCGTATGTTTGTGCCGAGGAGTTGGGACAGTCGACGGTCGGGCTGGTGCAGTACCGCAAGCTCGTAGATGACTACCCCGACAGCCCCTGGGTCGATGACGCGCTGATGCGTGTGATGGCGATCCAGCGCCAGGAACTCGGCGAACCGGAGGCGGTTCGGCAGACGTGGGGCGAGTTGTGCGAGCGTTTCGAGGGCCGCGAGGGGCTGTGCGCCCGCGGGCTGCTCGAAGTCGCCCGGGCGCACTTCGACGCCGAGGACTACGCGATGGCCGCGGCCACCTCGGTCGAACTGACGACGCGCTACGCGGAGCAGCGGACTTCCTGCGCGCAGGCCGCTCTCCTTCATGCCCGCGCCGCCGAGCGGATGGGGATCGAGCAGGAGGAGGTCGAGCAGCTTTACGAGACGCTGATCGAGCGCTACCCCGACACCCACGCCGCCGCGATGGCCAAGCGCAACATCGGCTGGATTTACTACGGCAAGCATGAGGAGCAGCAGCAGGCGCAGCAGGCGGAGGTTGCGCGCCGCTCCCGGGTGATCAGGGGTGTGCCACCGCATACCTCGCATGAGACCGAGCTTATTCAGGCGGTCTCCACGCTGAGGGCCGCGCTGGCCTTCCGCAACGAGCAACGATCGATGGACTGGCTGATGGCGCTCTACGGGGCGCCCTTCGCGGTCGTCTTCGACGCGCAGCAACCATCGGCCGGCTCTGATCCGCTGCAGGGAAGCCCCTTCGAGATGCTGACGGAGGCGCTCGGCTTCGCTCACAACAAGTTCTCCGGGGCGACCGCCGAGAATGCGTTCGACACGGTCCACCAGGCGATCCTTCAGGGACATCCGGTGATCGTCAGGCACGGCTCGCCGCCACGCTGGGTCATCGTGACGGGGTACGATCTCAGCGACGAGCGGGTTCATTTCATGCCCCCGGGCCGCGATGGATATGCGACGACGAGCCGTGAGCATTTTATTGCCGCGTGGCGGACCGGGTCGGGTCGCGGATCGGGGGTCGGAGGCGCGCAGCCTTTCTACCAGTTCTCACTCGCCGCGCGGCTGCGGGAGCCGTCGGCGGAGCAACTGCTGCAGGCGGTCATGAAGCGGGCCGGAGAGGTCATGCAGCGCAGGTCGCTTTCCGGTGCTCCGGCGGGAGCTGCGGCGTGGGAGGCGGCCGGAGCATGGCTTGAGCGCTGCGCTGATCCTGCTGATCCTGCGGCAAGAGTGACCGCCGCGAGTTGGTCGCAGGGGAGTCTGCGACCCTACCTGACGATGGCGCAGACGGTCACGCCGCTTCTGCAGGACGCCGAGGAGTCGATGGTCGCGCTGGAGAACGCCACCGCGCGGCACACCGAACTGCTGGAGGAGGCCGAGTTGGTCGCCCGCAAGATCGACGAGGCGACGGCCGCCGAGGATGAGGCGGAGACGAAGTGGCAGGCCGCCGCGGCCCAGGCGAGCTACGTCGCCGCACTGCACGAGCGCCTCGCCGGACAGATCTCGGAGGCCGCCGGTGATTGACGTCGCGGATGTCGCGCCGGATGCGCGGACGGTCACAGGTGTCAGAGTCGACGGACAGGATGAGTGAGAGTGCTTTCACGGCGGCTTCGCAGGCGCCTCAGACAGATTGACGAAGGTCCGCAGCGTGACAGGGCCGCTTCTGAGCCCGCGGAAGAAGCGGGGCAGCGGGCTGAGCCCGGCACGGTGCGTGTCGGCGACCCGGCCCTTTCACGCAGCCGACTCGCGCGTCGCGCGCCTGATGGCCAGGATGCAGATGCGTCCTGGAGGGCGGGCGCTGGCGGCGCCGCGCCTGTCGCGACCGGTCCGCTGGAGGAGCTGGCGCCGGGCGAGGTCGTCGAGTGTCCCGAAGGCGCGTACTGGCTGGTGGCCGGGCCCGCGCGCGAGATGCTCCCTCACGGAGCCGAGATACTCAGCCGCTTCGAACGCCTGACCGCGTTGCTCGGTGACCCGGAGGGCGATCCGCTGGACGATCTGCGGGGCCTCGCGCCGACCGAACTCGTGCTGCTTGACACGGAGACCGCGGGGCTCTCCGCCGCACCGATCTTCCTGGTCGGCGTGATCGTCTGGGAGAGTGACGCCCCCTCCGAGGCGCTGTCGCTGCAGCTTTTCGCCCGTGACTACGCGGAGGAACGAGCGGTCCTGTCCGCCTCCGCGGAACTGCTGCGCGGTCGGAAAGCGCTTATGACGTACAACGGGCGGTCGTTTGACATGCCGCTGATGCGCGAGCGCATGGTCTATCACGGCCTCGGGGACTGCCCCGAGCCGGCGGCGCATGTCGATCTGCTGCACGCGATCCGCGCGCGCTTCAGAGGCAAGTGGGAGAACTGCCGGCTGCAGACCTGTGAGCAGCGGCTCTGCGGGCGGTCGCGCTGGGGGGACATCGAGGGCGCGCAGATTCCTGACGCCTGGCATGACTTCGTCCACACTGGCGAAGCCGGACGGATGGCGCAGGTGCTCGAGCACAACCGACTCGATCTGATTACGATGCTCGAGATCCTGCCGCATTTGAAGGGGTCGAGCGAGGACAAATAAAGGGAAGTGCAGATGTTGGATGATCGACGCGATGATGACATTCGGCCGGACGAGGAAGGCGCCGGAGAGGCCCCGGAGGGCGGCAGAAGCCCCTTCGAGCCGCCTCGTGACGGTGAGGACCCTCGGACGGAGGACGACGCTGCTGCGCAGGAGGACGCCTCTCCTGCGGAGGGCGACTTTTTCACCCGACTGAATGCCGCGCCCGGCGATGAACTCGGCGAGGCCGCACCGCCGTTCGTCGTCACCGAGCGCGAGTTCGGTGAGGATGACGAGGAGAAGGGGCGGTCAAAGGCCGCCACCTTCGTGGCCTTCGCCGTGGTCGTGATGGCGGTGCTGGGGATACTGATGACGGTCGCTTCGGTGAAGCTCTTCACCGAGCGGTCAGAGATGACCGCGGCGCTGGACCAGTCGATCGATCGGCTGTCGATGGTCTACGCGGGGCCCGAGGCCACCGACACCTCGAAGCGACGCATCGCCTGGCTGCGCAAGACGATCGATGAGGGCGACTTCACACAGGCGCAGAAGGCCATCCAGTCGCTCGACACGCCGGAGGTGAGGCGCCCCTCGCCTCTTGACCGACCCGGTGAGCCCGCGGGTGGCGAGGAGGGCGCCGGAGACACCGATGACGGCAGGCGCCGTCTGCCCGATCCATCCGAGGACACGAACCTTCCGGTCGAGGCGCAGGCGTTCTTCGAGCAGCATCCCGAACTCTGGGAGGCATTCTTCGGCTTCAGCGTGGCGATCAAGCAACTCGAGCAGGCTGAGGCGCCGGTCGAGGAACTCACGCAACTGAGAGCGCAGATGGTAGAGGCGGCGCAAAAGGGACAGACGAAGAGCGTCGAGGACCTGCTCAATCAGGCGCGGGGAATGCTTCAGGGGCAGTCGCCGGACCGAATTCCGCAGGGGCTTCAGACGAAGCTGCAGGCGTTCGGTCAGGCCGCCCAGCGCGCGCAGGCGGAAGGCCGCGACGTGCGCGCCGCGGTCGAGATTGCGAGGAAGTCCGAGCGCGCCGCACAGCAGGGCGACTTCGAGCGCGCGGAGAGGCTGATGGATCAGGCGACCGCGGCCGTCAAAGACGCTCCCCGGATGGCGCAGCGTCAGCCGGGCGCGCCTTCGGCCGGACCGGACGGGCGGGGGATGCCGCAGATGGGGCCGGAGATCGGCCTGATCAAGTTCGTCGCCGACCTCGCCACGAACGTCATGCAGGCCGAGGAGCGCGACCTGACGCAGCTCCGGGAGGCGATCACCACCGCGGCGGGCGCGATCCGCGAGAAGAACGCCGATCAGATCCGCGAGATACTCGGCGAGGCGAAGGAGTCGTTCCGCGAGATCGGCGATCGTCGCCGGGAGATGTCGGCGGCGATTCAGCGGGCGCAGGAGAAGGTTCGCGAGGCGCAGGCGGGCGACGCTCCGGCCGGGGAACGCGCGGAGCCGTCTGAGGATCAGCAGCGCGAGCGTCAGCAGATGATGATGCAGCGTGTTGAGAGCATCCTCGCGCAGGTTCGCGAGATGCCCGAAGAGCAGTTCGAGGCTAACCGCGCGGAGATCGTGCAGGCTGTGCTGCAGGCCATGTCCGAGCCGATGCAGCCGTCGGTGTCGGAGAGGCTGGCGGAACTGAGTCCCGAGGAGCGCGCGCGAGAGAAGATGCGCCTCGCCGGCGAGATGTACCGCCAGCTCACGGAGAACACGGACGCGGACACCACCGAACTCGACGAGAAGTTCGCGGAGGTCCGCAGGCTGCTCACGGAGCATGAATACGAGCGGGCCGAAGAACTCGTGGACGAGAGCGTTGCGATGATGCGCGCGATGGCACAGGGCGAGCGGCCGGCCGCGGGCGATCCCGGCGGTGACGGCGGCTACGGCCCGCAGCTTCAGTTGGACGGAGCGGGGCCGTCGCTGGACCTCAGGGATGGCCAGGGAGGCTCCTCGCCCCCGGTGCCGAGTGCCCCGTCCGACCCCACGGACATATCAGATGACAGCAGCGAGGGAGCCGAACAATGAGAGTCGCTTTCATCGGCGTAGGCCACTGGCACGCAGCGGAGTTCTACCTTCCCGCGCTCCTCAAGCGTGATGTGGAGATCGTCGCGATCTCCGATTCCGAGCAGGAGGCGATCGATCGGATCGCCGGCGAGTTCGACCTCGACTGCCCCGGCTTCACCGACTACCGGGAACTGCTCGATGAGGTCGAGGCCGAGATCGTCTGGTCGTCCGCGCCGCACAATGAGATGAGCGAGATCGCGGCCGAACTGGTCGGGCGCGAGCAGCCTTTCCACATGGAGAAGCCGATGGGCCTTGACGGCGACGTGCTCGCACCTATCGCCGCCCGCGCCGAGCAGAAGGGCGTCTTCACCTCCGTGGCCCTCGTCAGCCGCTACTACGGCGTGGTCCAGCGGCTGCGTGAGATGCGCGAGGCCGGCGAACTGGGCCTGCCGATTCATTATTACTACCGCCTCTTCGCGGGCAGTCCCGAACGGTACATCGACTCACACTGCGAGTGGATGCTCGACCCGGCCCGCGCCGGCGGCGGTCCGCTCTTCAACTTCGGCCCGCACGTCATCGACCTTTTCATCTACCTGATCGACGACGTCGCCGAGGTCACTGCTCGATGGAACTACGGGTTGCGCCATGACGTGATCGAGGACCACACCTCGCTGATGATGGTCGGCCGGGAGACCGGCGCGATCGGCCTCGGCGAGATCTCATACACGATCCCCGAGAGCTACGAGCGTTACTTCTCCGTCACCAGCGACCGGCTGCATGTCGGCGGCGACGTTGGCGACGAGGACCTGCTCATCCGCGAGGGTGATAACGAACACGTGGGCGGGATGAACGGCCTTGAGGTCTACGACCACTACGTCGGCGAGACGCTGGACGCATTCGCCGAGGGCCGCGAGCCGATCGCGACAATCCACGACATGGTGCCCGTCCTGCAGGTCATGAACGCGGCCGCAGAGTCCGCGAGCATCGGGAGCACGGTCGTGTTGTAAGAGGCGCGGAGCATCCGGCGCCTGTCATGAGCGCGGGCCAACGCCGATTGCCATCGGAGCGGCCGCCTGAGGCGTGGGCGTTGTCTGCCCACGCCGACGCTGGCCCGCGTACCATCGATGACGAACGCTCCCTTGCCAGATGGTTGATGCAACGCCTCGGGCCGACTTCGCCCTCCGCAAACGACGCGGAGACCTCAGGCGACCCCTCCACGACGGCCTATGACGCGAATCCGGCCGTCCTGAGATGTGGATAAAGCGGAGGCTCGGCGCGTACGAGGCGAATCGCGCTCGGGAAAACAAGTGTATGCAGGTAACCCGCACGACTCACGGCAGTGCGCGCTCGTCTGGGGCGCGGGCGCACCATCACGATGACAGACATGGGAGGCGCAGTGAAGATGACGACAGTAACCGCCGGGGTCCTCGGCCTTGGCAGCATGGGGATGAGCTGGCACTGCGAGCAGCTTGATCGAGTGGAGGGCCTCGAGTTGATCGCCGGCTGCGATCCCTCCGAGGAGCGCAGGGCGGAAGCCGCCGAGAAGTTCGGCGTGGAGACGCACGCGGACTACGAGGAGATGCTTTCCCGCGACAACCTCGACCTCGTGGTCGTCGCCACGCCCTCATCGATGCACCGCGACCATGTGGTGATGGCGCTGGAGGCCGGGAAGCACTGCGTCTGCGAGAAGCCGCTGTGCATGGACCTCGCGGAGTGTGACGACATCATCGCCGCGGCCGATCGCTCGGGGAAGACGATGTCGGCGTATCAGAACCGTCGCTGGGATGCCGACCACCTCTCCGCGCTGCACACCGCCCGCAGCGGCGTGCTCGGCGAGATCTTCTTCACCAAGCAGATCTCGATGAGCTACTCCGCGATCATGCGCACCTACGGCGTAGAGGCATTCCGTCCGCAGTGGCGAGCGGAGAAGGCATACGGGGGCGGCCTGCTCTA
Organism: Armatimonadota bacterium; assembly: GCA_046540615.1. Lineage (GTDB taxonomy): Bacteria > Armatimonadota > Zipacnadia > Zipacnadales > UBA5352 > UBA5352. The sequence goes on from JBKHFA010000086.1 coordinate 11,452, forward strand.
CGACTTCGGGCCACACCGGATCGACCAGCTTCTCCAGCTTCTCGACTACCCCGAGGTGCGTGATGTCTACGCCGACCTCCAGGGCCACGTGTGGACGGACGAGGTGGACGATCAGTGCCTGGTGATCATCCGCTTCGAAAACGGCGTGACCTCACAGGTGGAGACGACGACCATTGCCCGGCTCGGGATCGGCGGGACGCTGCTGGTCGGCCGCGACGGGGCGTACCGCGACGGCACGATCGCGACGGGCGAGGGCGACGAGATAGTCGAGCAGCCTGCGGCGGAGTTCGAACGCGACTGGGATGCATACTACCGCAACATCCACGCGCACCTGACCGCCGGCGAGGACCTCGCGGTGCCGCTGTGGCAGACGCGGGCGATGATCTCGATCATCGATGCGGCGCTGCGCAGCGCCGCATCGGGGAACGTGGAGCGCTGCGAGTAACAAGCCCCTCGCAGAGAAGAGCAGACACCACGCAGAAGCTGGCAGAGCCCATCCTGCCGGGAGGGCTGCCCTTATACACAAGTGTGCGTGGGCGGTCTTGCGGTGGGCCTGTCTTGCAGAACTCCAATGACGATCGTTTACCGCAGGAGGGCCCCCGCACCACGGAAACACGCCGTCCGCCGTTGCCCTTGCCGTGCGTGGCACGAGCGTCCCGCCCGTGCGCCGTTCGTCGTTGCGCCGTTGCCGTTCGCCGTTCGCCGTCGGAGGGGCCGGCCCGAAGGGCGGAGGCAGAGCGAGTGTCGTT
>JBKHFA010000087.1:0-12160 GCA_046540615.1 Armatimonadota bacterium
GGGCGCGCTGCGCTGGAGCATGATGGACCCGAACTACCTCGACGCGTGGGACGAGAGCGCGCCGGGCGATCGGAAAGGCTTCACTCGCATCGCGACTGTCCAGCACTACCCCGGCACCACCGCACTGCCCTCCCCGAAGCTGCCGGTGGGATGGATGCGCTTTCACATGCACGCGGTGCACGACTTCCTGCGCTCGGTGGCAGAGGGAAGGCCGGGGACGGTCACTCTTCGCGACGGCGCAATCACCCAGGCGGTCGATGAGGCGGTGCGTCTCTCCGATGAATCCGGGGAGTGGCAGGACGTGCCGTCGATCTGAGCGCGCAGCTGAGCCCACGCGGCCGGTCCCGGTCGGGCCGGCCGCGTGATACCCTTACCACGGGGTTTTCGTCGGCACGACGATTCAAATTTCGTTAATCTACGTCAACGTCCCACCACCGCAGCAGATGCCGGGCCTCTGCCCTCAGTTCCCCGGACGCCTCCTCCGAGGCATACACCGTCTGCAGCAGGCCGATCGCGCTGTCATCTTTTCCGCGTTGCAGCCACACGTAACCAAGCTTGAGCCGCGCATCCCACTGCCAGCGGGTGCCGTCGGCCACCTTCAACGCATTCACGAGCGGCTGCTGCGCCTGACCGGGCTCTCCGGCGTCAGTCAACGCGGCGCCGAGGATATACTGCGCCTCGCCTTGTATCACATCTGTCTTGTCAGCGAGTTCCACAGCTTCCCGCGCCCACCGGGCCGCATGCTCGTGCTGGCGCGCCGCGTGGAAATCCCTGGCGATGGCGAGCGCACCCTCAGCATCCTCAGGGCCCTCCTCGGCATCTGCCGCCGATCGCGCCCGCAGAAGCGCCGCATGGGCGTCGAGTGCGCGCTTCATCACGCCGACGAACTCCGACGCCTCCACGAAGCCCTGGGTGTCATGCACGACCACGCCCCCGGCGTCGAGGAACTTGACGGTCGGGTAGAATGACACGAGGTACGCCGTCGCGAGGTCATGCCGGTGGATGGCACTGACACGCACGGGCTCGAATCGCTCAGCGATCACACCCGCTACCTCGGGGTCGGCGAGCGTCTCATCCTCCATGCGCTCGCACGGGCCGCACCCGCTGCTGTGAAACACCGCAACGATCGGCCTGCCCGTGTTGGCGGCAGCGTGCTTCGCCGCGGCGAAGTCCTCATGCCACTGAACGCTCCCCGCCGCCCACGCTGAGATCGTCAGGAACGCGGCGATGCAGCCGGCAACCGTCATCAGCAATACTCGTTGAAGTCTCATCTCGCTGGTGCAGACGCTGAGACAGACGCGAAAGTTCCCGGCGCCTGTCACAAGGAGTTCGGCCGCCTCGTCGCGAAGTCCCCCTGTGCCGTGCCATCCACGTTCCCCGGGGGCGGATCACCGTGAAGCTGATACACACCGCGGACGTGCACCTTGACGCGCCGATGCGTTCTCTGGGCAAACGCGGCGCTGACCTGCGCCGGCGCACCTGGGAGGCCTGGGAGCGGGCCATCGAAGCGGCCATCGAACGCAACGTGCAGCTTATGATCGTCGCCGGTGACCTCTTCGACGAGCGCAACCCCGCTCGCGCGACCCTCGAGCGCGCTTTCCGCGGCATCGAGCGTCTCACCGAGGCCACGCCTCCGATCGACGTTGTACTCCTTCCGGGGACGCACGATTGCTGGGCGGAGGCGACACTGTGGGACTCGCCGCGCGTGAGGTCGCTGCCCGACCGCGCGCATGTCATTGCCGGCCCCGAGGCGACCTCGCTGAGTCTCCCCCACCTCGACACGATCATCCACGGCTGCGCGCACCGGTGTGACGTCACCGGCCAGCGGCCCCTGTGTGATCTGCGGGCCGACCCCGACGCAAATATCAACATCGGCATCGCGCATGCCTCCCTGGACCGCGGCGATGTCGAGGACGACGCGCTCTTCAGCGACGCCGACATTGAAGCCACCGGGATGGATTACGTCGCTCTCGGCCACTGGCACACATGGCAGGATGTTTCGGCAGGCGACGTCACTGCGCTCCTGCCCGGCAGCATCGAGGTCCCGGGGTTCGGTGACTGGCAGACCGGCTCAGTGGCGCTGGTCACGCTGGGTGAGGGCGCCACGCGGGTCGAGCGGCTTGAGATCGGGACGCTCGAGGCGCGCACTCTGGAGATTGACGCCGGCGACCTCTCGGGCACCGAAGACCTGATCGCGCGCCTCGAGGACCAGGCCAACTCCGATCTTCTGCTGGAGGTCCGCCTCACCGGCCTGGCGGCCCCGGGCGTGATCATTGACGTGGAGACGGCCATCGAGCGTGTTGAAGGCGCGTTCTTCGCGCTCCGGGTCGCCGATCGGTCGCATCCGGCGCTGGACGATCTCGACGCACAGCACCTCGACGGGCGACTGACACTCGGCCGCTTCGCGGAGCTTGCTCGGGCGCGGGTCGATGCGGCGACGGATGAGCGTGAGAGACGAGTTGCTGAACGCGCACTGCAAATCGGTGTATCAATGTTGCGTTCGGGGGATGAGCAATGATCCTGCGAAGACTGCATCTCGAACGCTTCGGGCGGTTCACCGACTCGGACTGGGAGTTCGCGCCCGGTCTCACTGTCATCCGTGGGCCCAACGAAGCGGGCAAGTCCACGATCCGCGAGGCAATTGTGCGCCTGTTGCTCACCGAGAGGAAGGTCGACACGCGAAGCGGGGAGTACATGGCGCTGACAAACTGGGGCAGCGACAGACGCTTCGCGCTCGTCTGCGAGTTCGAAGCGCGAGATGAGACGTACGAGTTGATCCGCGACTTTGACGCCGAACGCGTGGCGCTGCGCTGCCTCGGATCCGGTGCGTCAATCACTGATGAGCCGGCGGTCGCCGAGCGGATGTGGGAGCTTCTTGGCGTGTCCTCCCGCGAGGTATACGAGACAACCGCGTGTCTCGCGCAGCAGGAGTTCGTGCGGCTGGAAGCGGGAAGAAAGGTCGCCGAACTTCTCCAGCAGACCGTGGTCGGAGCGGGCGGAGGAACCGGCGCGCAGAACGTGCTGAGCGAACTTGACGGGCAGATCAGCTCACTCGCGAGGGGGCTTGAGCGTCATGCGAAGAACCCGGGCGCGGTCCGCGCGACGATGGACCGCATCGCCGCCCTCGAGGAAGAGATCGCAGAGTTGCGCCCCATCGTACGCCGCGCCACCGAAGCGATCGACCGGATCGAGCGCGCCAGAGAGCGGATGGTGGAGGTCGAAGAGCAGTTGCAGCAGGCCCTGCGCATACGAGAGCGCGCCGAGGAGCGTCGGAGGCTCGAGGAGCAGCTTGCGACCGTGAGCAAGGAGTTCCGCGCGCTGGATAATCGCGCGCGAGAGGCGCGCGAACTTCGGGAGCAGATCGAGTCGGCCGAGGAAAAGTTGGAGGACCTGCCTGACCTCTCGCGGGCGCAGGTCGAGGAGGTTGCGAAGCTGATCGATGCCGCGCAACTGGCGGAGGAACGCGTGCCTGAGGCCGAGGAAGCGGCGCGGTCCGCGGCCGAGGCGGCCGAGCGGGCGGAGAAGCAGGTTGCCGAGGCGGAGGACGGCCTGCCTGATGAGGCGGAGGTTGCGCGCGTGCAGCGGCTGGAGCGCGACATCGAGGAGCTTGAGGACGATGTGCGGCAGGCCGAAGAGATCGCGGAAAGGGCCGAGGAGGACCTGGCCTCATCGCGCCAGGCAGCGCGGGCCCAGCGATCGTGGCTGGTGGCGGCCGGCGTGCTGATCGTCGCAGGCGCCGGGATAGGGCTGGCGCTGGGGCAGGTGTGGCCGTGGATCATCGCCGGGGTGGGTCTCGTGGTCGGCGTCATGGGAAGCCTCCGCGGCCCCCGGATCGCCGTCGATGAGGCCGAGCGTCGCCGGGATGAAGCCGCCCACGAGGTCGAGGACGAGCGCGCGAAGCTCTCGGCGATGCGAGAAGAACTCGCCGGATTGCTGGAGCGGGCCGATGCTGCTGGCGCGGAGAAACTGGGGGAGCGCCTCAGCGAAGCCCGCGAGCATGTGAAGGAGTGCCGCGAGCAAAAGGCGGCCGCCGCTGCTGTCGCAAAAGGCGCCATCGAGCAGGCCGACAGGGCCCGCCAGCAGGCGGAAATTACGCGAGCGCGGCTGGACCATCGACTCGAGCAGTTCGAAGCCGGGAGCCCGGACGAGTTCCTGACCACGGCGCAAGCGCTTTTTGAGCTGCGAGAGCGGCGTGAGAGCCTGCGTTCGCGCCTCGAAGGCGTCCTCGGAGGACAGACGCAGGAGGAGATCGAAGCCGCGCTGAGTGAACTCAGTGGCGACCGGATGGGCCTGCAGCAACGTCTCGACTCAGAGGAGATGGCCTGGGCGGAGCTTGACGCGGAAAAGTTCGAAGAGTTGAAGTCGCGGATCGCGAATCTTGAGGCCGAACGCGAGAAGCTCCACGCGCAGATCGACGAGGTGCGCGGAGCCGCCGACCACCCGGAGGCCGATCCCGAGCGACTGCGACGGCTCGAAGAGCAGGCAGCCGCCGAGCGGGAGCGCCTCGAACGCGTCCGGGAGCGCCTCGATGCGCTGACGCTGGCCCGGGAACTGCTCGCGCAGGCCCACGAGGAGACACTGGAGGGCGCGATCGATGTGCTTGAGCCGCTCACCTCGGAGCTGCTGGAGGACATCACCGACGGCCGCTACTGCGCAGTCCAGTTCGACCGCGGCACGCTCGACCCGTCAGTGCACAGTGCGGAGAAGGGCGAGGCCGTCGATCCGGATGACGCCCTGAGCTGCGCCACTCGCGAGCAGGTCTACCTCGCCGCCCGGCTTGCTCTGACCGAGCTTCTGTGGCCCGACGAGTGCCCGCCGATCATGCTCGATGATCCCTTCGTCAACTTCGATCCTCAGCGACGGGAGGCGGCGCTGCGCATCATCAGAAAGATGGCCGACAGGCGACAGGTCCTGCTCTTCACCTGCGAGCAACAGTACGATCAGGCTGCCGACAGTGTCGTGGAACTGCCCGCTCCCTGAATGTGCACCGTCAGAGCACTGCTTCTGACCTGACCTGATGCAATACCCGCTGATCGCAGCGAACTCAATCACTGCGTTTACTTGACGCTCACATGCCGCTAAGTTATACTGCGGGGCAACTCAACGATTTCGGCTCGTCGGCAATGCAGCAGGCACTGTTGGAGGTGTTGGGCGTGCGCGCTCAGCTTATTGCAGTATCTCTCGCGCTTCTGGTCGTTTCCGTCCCCGCATGTTTCGCTCAGGGCTGGGACGGCGGTGGGTACCTCTGGGATGCTCAGGCGGTTCAGGCGACACCGACACAGAGCTGGTTCGGCGGCACAGGCATGATCGTCACTCCGACCGCCGACACGATACCGCAGAAGGACCTCAAAGCTCACTTCCATGTGATCGACGCTGATGCAACCGATGACTGGGAGGCCGTCTGGGGGCTCACCACGAGCATCTATCCGGGCATTGAGGTAGGTATGACCCACCTCAGCGACGCATTCACCGGAAACGACAACGAACTGGTTTACCATGCCAAGTTCGCGGCGAACCTCGACGATCTCCTCAAGCTCGGAGCGGAATCGCCCGACATCGGCATCGGTGTCCGCGACCTCACCGACAAGGTCAATGAGACCTGGTTCGCGGTACTGAGCAAGGACTTCGAAGTTGACGAGGCCACCGGGAACACCGTCGGTGTCTCGCTGGGCCTCGGGAACGGTGACGTCGATGATGCGCCGCTGGACGGCTTCTTCGCGGGTGTGGACTTCACGCCCTTCGACTTCGCCCGCATGCAGGTCGAATATGACAGCGAGAACGTCAACGCCTCTCTCCGCTACTGGTGGAGCGAGTGGGCCATCACGGAAGTCGGCATCCTTGACGGCCAGCTCAGCGGTGGCGTCAGCGTACACACCGGCTGGTAAACTCCAACGTACCACTAACACACGCGTGAGCACTGTCGGCGGCCCTCGCAGCCTCCGGAGTGTTCACGCGTTTTTGTACCGGCTTCCCGGCGAGCCCGGTCCGCGCTTTTCTCTGATGGCACCGTGCTGAAGAGGAACACTGCCCCCGCGCCCCGAATTCTTGAATGACAGTTCAGATACTGGCGCGAGGGGAATGAATTGCAGATGAATGATTTCGTGAAGGATGCAGTCAGCACCATGAACATTGACGCGGACACCGCTCAGTCGGCGACGGGAGCGCTGCTGAAGGCCGCGCGGGAGAATCTCAGCGCGGACGACTTCGCGCAGATCGCCGAGAACGTCGATGGGGTGGACGACTTGATCGCCGAATCGCCGCAGGAGAAGGAGCCTCAGGAGGGCATCAAGGAGGCGGCGCAGGGCCTCCTGGGCCGCGCAACCGAGGCGCTCGGCGGGGAGAAGGGAGGCTCCGTGGGCGTCGGTACGCTGCTCGGCGCAGCGGGCCTCAAGCCCGACCAGATGCCGCGCTTCGTGGACATGTTCATCGAATACATGCGCGAGAAGGTCGGCTCGGACGTGACAGGCAATATGCTCTCAAAGATGTCCGGCCTGCTCGACCTCAAAAGCGGCGAAGTCAAGCCGTAAGCGCTGCTGTCCGATGACAGTCACCGGGCGCAGGCAGGCCTTGCCTGCGCCGGTGGCTCGGCTTCGTCGAATGAGTGGAGACAGGCCCGCCAGGCGTACGATCGCGTCGGGCCTGTCGCAACTCAACGCAGCGCCTGTCGAAGGAGGGTGCTCTGATGGACGACCCGATCGTACCTTTCGACCTGCACCGCATGTTTCTCGGTGATCTTCCGCCGCTCTTCCTTGCCGAGGTCGTGGTCCGCACGGCCGCTATCTACCTCTATGCTCTGGCGATCACTCGCCTCATGAGCAGGCGTGGTATGACAGAACTGACGCCACTGGAGTACGTGCTCATCATCGCGATGGGCTCCGCCGCCGGCGATCCGATGTTCTACCCCGACGTCCCGCTGCTGCACGCGATCATCGTGATCACCATGCTCATCTCCATGCGCCGCGGAATTCTCTACATCACACAGCGCTCAGAGCCACTCGAACACCTCGTGGAGGCCCGGCCGGTGATGGTGGTTGATGGCGGCCGCATCGTCACGGAGGTACTCGACCACGAGGACCTCGAGCACGGCAGTCTCCTCGCCCAGCTTCGCACCCAGGGCATCCGCCATCTCTCCGAGGTTGAGTACGCATACCTTGAACCCACCGGAGAAGTCAGTGTCTTTCGCTACGAGCAACCGCCCGCGCCCGCCTACTCGATCATTCCGCACAGGCCGCAGTACCGTGGCCAGCCCCCGTCAGACGACTGATCGAGTGCCTGCGGGCGCAGTGCCCTCAGCATTGCATGAACACGAAAGCTCCCCCGGACACCGGCCCGGGGGAGCCGTGGGGACCATCCTGCAATCGAGTCGCTGAGGTCACGAATCCCACACGAAGCCCTGGAAGACCTGTCTGCCGCGCGCGATATTGCCGTCATAGTCCACCTGCTGCCACTTGGCGTGGCCATCGCAGAGACCGAAGTTCGCGCCCCCGTTGTGCCGATCCGGAATGATGGTCCGCGGCTCGTCGCCCAGCATCTCGAGGCTCTCTTTGATGTAGTAGGACTGGGCCGAGTCACTCATATCCTGCGAGTCCGCGAGCAGAATCGTCTCCGCCGGCTTCCTGATATCCGCCAGCGCGTCGCCATCCACGTGGTGGTTTATGCCGTAGGCCTGCCGACCGGTGTAGCCGCCGCTCCACCTGTAGTTCCAGGATGGGCAACTGAAGATCTGAAGGTTGTTCACGTAGGGATAGACGGGGGCCGGCCAGATCATGCCGCCGCCTGTGCCACCGTTGGGGTATTCAGTCCGCTCGGCAGTTTCAAGGTAACGCCACGGCAAACGTTCGTCGTAATCCTGCGCGTACATCATCGTGGCGAGTGCGATCTGCTTCACATTCGAGAGACAGGATGTCTGTCTCGCCTTTTCTCTCGCCCGTGCGAAGACGGGGAAAAGAATCGCCGCCAGGATCGCAATGATAGCGATAACCACCAGCAGTTCGATGAGTGTGAACCCTTTGTGTTTCATGCGCAATCTCCTATTCGGGAACTGTCGAACGGCATTCGGTAGACTCTCACAGACCTATTATAGCTACGCCATCCCAAAAAACGCAAGAAAAGAAGACGGGCCTGCGCCTTCACCTGAACTCCTGAGGCCGGAATCGGCGACCTCCCCGACTGTGCGCCGGGGAGGCAGGGTCCGTGACCACTGCTGCCGTCAGTGACTACAGCGACCACTCGACGCCGGGGAAGTCCTGATACACCGTCTCGCCGGCCTTCGCACGCTCGTACCGGTCCTCGTAGGGGACCGACATCCACTTCGCGTGCCCGTCGCAGAATCCAAGGTTCGCGCCGCCGTTGTGCCTGTCCGGGATGATCTTGCGAATGTTTCCGCTGCTGTGGACAGAGACCACTCGCGAGGTGTAGTAGGAGAGTGAATCGCCCTCATCATAGTTGTCGGTCAGCAGAATGGTTGAGGCTGGTTGTGTCACTTCCGCCATCGGTTCGCCCTGCACATAGTAACTGATGCCGTAGGCGGCCCTCCCGGTGTACCGTCCGTTCCACTTCCAGTTCCACGAGGGGCAACTGAAGACCTGAAGATTATTGACGTAGGGATAGACGGGCACCGGCCAGATCATCCCCTGGCGGGTCTGCTCGCCGTCGGGATAGAGTATCGAGTCGGGAACGCCGCTGTCGAAATAGCGGAGCGGAAAGGTCTCGTCATAATCCTGCGCGTACATCAGCGCGGCGAGGGAGATCTGCTTCACGTTGGAGAGGCAGGATGCCTGTCGCGCCTTCTCGCGCGCCCGCGCAAACACGGGGAACAGGATCGCCGCCAGGATGGCGATGATCGCAATGACCACCAGCAGTTCGATGAGTGTGAACCCTTTGTGTTTCATGCTCAATCTCCTATCCGGGAATCGTCGAGCGAAATTCGGCACACTGTCACAGAGTGATTATACCGACGACATTGCCAAAAACGCAAGAGAAAAAAGGGGGGCAGACGCAAACTATCGGTGTTTGGCCTGTGTCATCTCTTCCCGAGAACATTCCGCCCTGCGTTTGGAGTCCAGGCGCCTCGCCTGGACGCCGTCTTCGCCGCATCAGGCCGCCGAAACGGCTCTCCGGATGAGGGCGCCCGGAGTCGGGAGTCTTTGCCGAACGCTACTGCGGCACCGACAATCTCAGGATGTACCCTCTTCCACAGAGAATGTCATCACACGCTTCCCGCCTCGACGAGCAGCAGATAATCCACGTTCATCCCGTTCCCGTCCACGTTCTCCATGCGCACCGTGTGTTCGCCCGCCGAGAGATCCAGCACCAGCGGTTCTCCGTCTTCCCCGCGCACCACCTCGTGGACCCAGTCGCTCGCTCCCGAACTGAATCCGCCCGTCGATGGGAAGCTGAACTCCTCGACGCGTTCACCGTCCACGCTCACACGCCGCTGCGGGCTTTCCATCGCGCAGTAGCGCACGACCAGCGCGTAGCGACCATCCTCGGGCACCTCAAGGCTCCACTCGACCCAGTGGCCCTCGTCATCCCAGTGTGAGAACGATTCGCCGTCCGCGCCGATCTTGTCATCTCGGATCATGACCTCGCCGCCGCCCTCTGCGGCGATCTCCTCGGCCTGGGTGCGCGATCGTCCGGTTAGCGGCGTGTCCAGCGGCTGCAGCGTCAGCGCGGCCTCCAGTGCGATGTCACCCTCAAGTTGCGCGGTCAGCGTCCGCTCGTCGTCGCGAGCGATCGGCAGGCCCTCATCCCGCAGCATGACGGCCAGTGGGTAGCGTCGCATCTCCCCCGCCGGCGTCTCGACCTCCACCTCGTCGGCGTCAAGCTCCACATCATCGCCCGCTTCAAGCCGCACCGTGCCGGAGATCGCCTCCTCGGTCGGAGCGGTCACCACGACCTCCACCGCCGCCTCCTCGCCGGCGGCGATCCGCGGCGCGGAGGAGACCAGCGACAGGTTCGCCTCGCCGGACGCGAAGCAGCGCGTGGTCATCGGGCACTGTGTGTATCCCATCGCCTGGATGCACACGTCGTTGCGGTAGAGCGGATCCTGCATGAGCGTCACGCGGCGGTCGGCGGCGGGGATCGTCGTCGTGTATACGCGCAACTCGCCCGGCACGCTCACGATGATCTCCTCGCGCCAGTCGCCGATGACGTCCGCGTAGCCGATCGCGCTCCCTTCGATCGCCGAGGTATGCACCTCGCCGCGGAAGTCCATGATGCGAGAGCCGCGCAGCAGTTCCTGCTGCAGATCGGCGTCCCAGTAGACGGTGCGCGGGCTGAGGCCGCCGATGTCTTCCATCTCGATCAACTCGCCCTGCGCCGACCACAGCCACTTCTTCTCCGGGAAATCGCGCTCTCCCGAGTAGCACTCCATCCCCGGATAGCGCGGGTCGATGTCCCCACACATGCCGGTCGCGTGCACGTGCGTCGTCGGCTCATCAAGACCCCACAGCCACTCGCCTGTGCGCGCATCAAAGAGCGAGCATCCATCCGCGCCCTGCCGCGTTTCCATGCCGTAGTAGACTTCCAGTCCCGGCCGCGTCGGATCGATGTCGCCCACGTAATGATGGTCCGGATGCCCCATCCCGGTGGACCACAGCTCCACGCCGTTGTCGTCTATGACCGCTGAGCCGAGGAAGACCTCATCGCGCCCGTCCTCATCCACGTCCACCGCGTGCATCGAATGCGCGCCCTGACCGCGGTAGAGCCCGCCAAGTTCCTCGTTATTCCACGCCCACACTCGCTCAAGTTCGCCATCCCGAAGCTGCCATGCGTCGACCTTCATCAGCCCGTACGTACCACGGTCGACCACGATGCACGGAGTCTTTCCGTCGAGGTAGGCGATGCACATCAGGTTCCGCGATGCCAGGTTGTATGACGCAAAGCCATCCCGCGAGGGCCAGTCGACGCGCGCGATCTCCTCACCGGTCATTCCATCGAAGACCGCCAGCCACTCCGGGCCGGTCTGCACCTTGCCCTCCTCGTCGCGGGGGTCATCCTCCGGGCCGATCTTGAGAATCACCTCAGCGCGGCCGTCGCCGTCGAGGTCGCGCACGAGCATCGGCGAGTACCAGATTCCCTGTTCGATCCCCCAGCCGAGGTCGCGGCTCCACAGGAAGGTCCCGTCCACGAGATACGCCTCCACCGTGTATGTGTACTCACTGGGATGCCAATACAATTCGTAGGGGTCTATGTTCGAGTTCGGCTGCTTGATGACGTAGTCATAGGTGCCGTCACCGTCGAGATCGCCGATGCCGACCTTCTGAAATGTGTGTTCACCCGCCAGCGGGATTGACACGTAGTCGCTGCCCTCCTCAGAGGGTGTCGCCTCCGCCTGGTTTGACGGCTCCCCCAGCGTCCCGGCGTTCACGCTGCGCACGACGTAGTAGTTCCTCTCACCCGGGACGGGGCTCTCGTCAACGAAGTCACACGTCTGCGTGACAGGCTCCTCATTGATCCGCTCGGGCATCTGCCGCCCCACCCAGCGGTAGACGTTGAAAGCCACGTCAGCCGCATCATCGCGCAGGAGGCGCCATCCGAGATAGACGCGCCCGCCCTCCGTCGGCATCGCGACGAGACCACGCCCGAGCGGCTCCTCCACGCGCTCGGTCGCCCATCCCTGCACCGGGGGCTGGTCGGGCCTGTCCGCCGGCTCGGGCCAGCCGCGCTGGACCGAGACATCGTCGATCCACGCACGGACCTCACCGCTGCCCGTGAAGCGCACATACACCTCATCAACCCTGCGCCGCACCATCGCCATCGCTTCGAGGCGAGTCCACTCGCCACTGTTGCGCACGCTGTCGGAGCCGATGTTCCACGTGATAACTTCGCCATCTTCAAGCGCCACGACCGCGAGAACAAGCTCCCCCTCGCCCTCGGTGCGCACCCACGCGCTTGCGGTGAGCTTATCCCGCGTCTCGACCGGAAGGCGCCCGGTGTTGCTCAGAGCGAAGTCCCGCTCGCCGGCGTGCTCAAGGTAGACCGCGCGCTCGCCCTCGTGGACCCGCTCCCCCACCACCCTGGCCGACCCCGCGCCCTCCTCACGCTGCCACCACGTCCACCCCGGGATGCCCTCTTCGCCCTCGAGTGCGAACTCAAAGCCGCCATTCCTCACACCGTTCGCCGATGGGAGTGCGGGGGTGAACTCGAGGTAGTCGAA
>JBKHFA010000088.1:0-12067 GCA_046540615.1 Armatimonadota bacterium
ACTGAGTTCCGCAGGCGGAACTCAGCCCCTTCGGGGCCGGCCCCTCCGACGACAACGGCAAGGGCACGGGCGGGAGCCGGAGGCCGGGCTCTCCGACTCTTTCCGCGGACATTGTGCGTCCACGCCTCTGAAGTCGCATGGCTTGACAGCCTCAGAGGCCGTGCGTACACTTGAGCGCACGGAACCGCGAGCGGCCGGGGCGCTCACCACCCGCCGACGCATGTGATCATGCAACGACAGCTTTCAGCGCGCCGCGTTGCGCTCGGCTGCAGCTTCGATGGAGGAATCGGATGGGCGGTCGTATCTGCGTCTCCGCGCCGGGCAGGATCTGTCTCTTCGGCGAGCACCAGGACTTCCTGGGGCTCTCCGTGATCGCCTGCGCGATCAACCTCGACATACGCATCGCCGGCACGCCACGCGATGACACCGTCTTCGCGATCGACATGCCGGACCTCGATCAACGCGACGAGTTCGATGCTGCGCGCCCCGTGCCCTACCACGGCCAGCGGGATTACATCCGCTCGGCGACGAACGTGGTGAGCAGGCACGGGGTGGACTTCACCTGCGGCTACGACTGCACGATCCGAGGCACGATTCCCATCAACGCCGGCGCCTCAAGCTCCTCGGCGCTGACGGTGGCGTGGGTGAGCTTCTCTCATGCGACGCAGAACGGATCGCTTCCCGAGACGCCGGAGGAGACGGCGCGACTGGCGCACCTCGCGGAGGTCGTGGAGTTCGGCGAGCCGGGTGGGATGATGGATCATTACACGTCGGCGGTGGGCGGGCTGCTTTTCATCGACTGCCGGGAGCCGATCACCGTCGAGCGGCTGCCCGCGCAGCTTGACGGCTTCGTACTCGGCGACTCGCTGCAGCCGAAGGACACCACCGGCGTGCTGGGCAAGAGCCGCAGCGCCGTCGAGGCCGGGCTGGCGGTGCTGCGCGACGGCATCGAGGACTTCGACTTCCGGACGACGAGTCTCGAGGAGGTCGAGCCGCTGCTTGACGACATGCCCGAGGCGTCGAGCAAGCGGATCGTGGCGAACTTTCACAATCGCGAGATCTGTCGCGAGGCGCATGATCTGCTGAGCACGAAGGCGCCCGAACCTGAGCGGCTGGGGGAGTTGCTGCTGGCCCATCACCGCGAGCTTCGCGACGGGATCGGGGTCTCCACGCCGAAGATCGACCGGATGGTTGACGCGGCGATGGAGGCCGGTGCGCTGGGCGGGAAGGTCAACGGGTCGGGCGGGGGCGGAACGATGTTTGCGTATGCTCCCGGTCGGCAGGAGGAAGTGAAGGCCGCGCTCGACGCGGCCGGCGGGCGCGGGATGATCGTCAAGCCGCGCGAGGGTGCGACGCTGATAGAAGAGAGTGCGAGTGAGGAGGGCCCACGGTGAGCATGCTGTCGAGTGAGGTCCGGAGTGCGAGCAGGCCGCTTAAGATCACCATCGGAGGGGTGCGCGGTGTCGTGGGGGAGACGCTTACACCGAACCTGCTGGTGAACTTCAGCCAGGCGTTCGGGACCTACGTCGGCCCCGGTCGGGTGCTGGTCAGCCGGGACACTCGGGCATCGGGGCGGATGGTGGAGCCGTGCGTGCTCTCCGGCTTGACCGCGACCGGATGTGAGGTGGTGCGGCTGGGCGTCTGCACGACGGCGGCGCTTCAGCTTGCGGTCCGGCAGACGGATGCGGTGGGCGGGATCGCGATCACCGCCGGGCACAACAACGCGCGTTGGAACGCGCTTAAGTTTTGCCGCGATGATGGCGTCTACCTCAACGCCCGGCAGGCGGAGGAGTTGCTCAACGTCTACCATCAGAAGGAGTTCGTCGGGGCCGCGTGGGACCAGCTACCACCGGTCGGGCGCGATGACTTCGCCGGCGAGCGTCATCTTGACGCGATTCGCGAGCAGGTGGATGTTGAGGCGATTCGCGCGGCGGGGCTGAAGATCGCCGTGGACTGCGCCAACGGCGCGTGCTCGGCGTTCACTCCACATTTCCTCGAGGACCTCGGCTGCGAGGTCGTGGCGATCAATGACGATCCGGACCTGCCTTTTCCGCATGAGCCTCGTCCGACGCCGCCGAACCTCAGCCAGCTTCGGGCGCTGGTGGGTGCGGCGAGGGCCGACGCGGGCTTTGCGCATGACGCCGACGGCGACCGGCTGGGAATTGTGACGGAGGCGGGGGAGGCGCCGGGCGAGGAGTACACGCTCTGCCTGGCCGCTGAGCACGTGCTCGGTCGGGGCGACCCCGGGCCGGTGGTGACGAATCTCTCGACCACGATGGCGGTGGACGACATCGCGCGGAAATACGATCGCGAGGTCGTGCGCACCGGCGTGGGGCAGGTATTCATCGCCGAGACTGCGTTCAACTACGATGCCGCGATCGCGGGGGAGGGCTCGGGCGGGGTCGTCTTCCCGCGGATCAACTACGCGCACGACAGCATCGCGGCGCTGGCGCACATATTGAATCTGCTGGCCGAACGCGGCAGTCCGATCTCCGAATTGATCGCGGACGTGCCGAAGTATACCATCGTCAAGCGCGAGATCGTCTGCGCCCCCCAGCGGGCGTACACGGTGATCGAGGAGCTGCGCCGGAACCTCGATGCGCCGTGGGCCGAGGAGATCAACCTCGATGACGGCGTCAAGCTCACAGGGGAGCATCGCTGGGTACATATCCGCGTGTCATTGACCGAGCCGCGGATCCGGGTGATTGCGGAGGCCGCGGCGCGGGGGCTGGCGATCGACCTCGCGGACAGCTACGTTCGGCTGGTCGAGCGGATGATGTGACGACGGCGGCGGGCTTGTTGGCCGATCATGTGGCGCGGGCTTCCAGTCCGCGGTCGTCAGGGAGGTGCGGCATGAGTGCGGTCATACGTATGATGGTGATGCTGACGGCGGGCGGACTGATGATCATGCCCGCTGCCTGCGATGAGGGCGCGGAGACTCCCGAGGGCCTTCCGCTGCGCGAGGCCCTCGCGAACGCGCGGCCGGGCGCGACCGTCTACGTGGCGCCGGGCGTGTACGAGGGTGGTCTGCACCTGCGCAACCTGCAGGGCGCGGAGGATGCACCGATCGTCATCGCCGGGGCCGATCCTGAGAACCCGCCCGTGATCGAGGGCGGTTCGGGAATGCACCTGGTCAACCCGACCCACGTGGAACTGCGCGACCTCGTTCTCCGTGGCTCGAGCGCGAACGGGCTGAACATTGACGATGGTGGCGACTACGCGACGCCCGCGCATCACATCACGCTGCGCCGGCTTCGGGTCGAGGACGCAGGCCCTGAGGGGAACCTTGACGGGATCAAGCTCTCCGGCGTCGATGACTTCGAGGTCCTCGACTGCACCATCGAGCGCTGGGGCAGCAGGGGCTCGGCGATCGACATGGTCGGGTGCCATCGCGGGATGATCGAGGGCTGCACTCTTCGGCATGAGCCCGGTGGCGGGGCGACGGGCGTGCAGGCCAAGGGCGGCACGAGTGAGATCGTCGTCCGACGCAATCACTTCGAGCATGCAGGCGCGCGTGCGGTCAACATCGGTGGCAGCACCGGCCTGCAGTACTTCCGCCCCGAGCCGCAGGGCTACGAGGCGAGGGAGATCACCGTCGAGGGCAATGTGTTCGTCGGCTCGCAGGCGCCGGTGGCCTTCGTGGGCTGTGACGGCGCGACGGTGCGCTTCAACACGATGTACATGCCCGGGCGGTGGGCGTTGCGCATCCTGCAGCAGACGCGCGAGCCGGGCTTTGTGCCCGCGCGCGACGGCGTCTTCGAGGACAACATCATCGTCTTCCGGTCGGATGCGTGGTCGGAGGGTGGCGTGAACATCGGACCGGCGACCGCCCCGGAGACCTTCCGTTTCGCGCGGAATGTGTGGTACTGCGTGGACCGGCCGGGGCTGGGCCCGAGCCTGCCGACCGAGGAGCAGGACGGGCTGGTCGGAGAGGATCCGCTGCTGGTCGATCCGGAGGCCGGTGACTTCGGCCTCCGGCCGGACAGCCCCGCTGAGGGCCGGGGGCACACGGCACTGCCGGACACCGAGTGAGATGACGGCTACTGCGAGAGGATCATGATGGAGACACTGACTTCGCCAACCCGAGCGGGCGTTCAGACACTGAAGATCGGCGTTTCCGGCGTCCGGGGGATCGTCGGGCAGTCACTTACGCCTCAACTCGTGGCGGGCTTTGCCGAGGCATTCGGCACGTACCTCGGCGGCGGCCTGGTGGTGATCGGCCGCGACCCGAGGCCGTCCGGTGAGATGGTGCTCAACGCGCTGATCGGCGGGCTGCTCTCCACCGGCTGCTCGGTGATCGACGTGGGCGTCTGCCCGACGCCGACGATGCAGCACGCGGTGGTTGACCTCGGCGCCGATGGTGGCGTGGCGATCACAGCCAGCCATCATCCGTCGGAGTGGAACGCGCTCAAGTTCTGCCGCGAGGACGGCGTCTTCCTCAATCACTATCAGGCTGAGGAGCTTCTGAACGTCTACCACCAGGGCGCGTTCGTGCAGGTCCCGCATGATGGGCTCGGGCGGCTCGGCGGGGATGAGGGGGCGATCAATCGCCACCTGTCGAAGGTGCTCAACGCGGTGGATGGCGACGCCATCGCCGCGATGGCGCCGAAGGTCGTGATCGACAGCGTCAACGGCGCCGGCGCGGATTGCGCGGAGGGCCTTCTGCAGAAGATGGGCTGCGAGGTCATCGCGATCAACGACGTGCCCAACGGCCGCTTCCCGCGCGAGCCCGAGCCGCTCCCGGAGAACCTCGGCGCGCTCTGCGAGGCCGTGCGCGAACACGGAGCGGACATCGGCTTCGGCCAGGACGCCGACGGCGACCGCCTCTCGGTGGTCTCCGAGGAGGGCGAGGCGATCGGCGAGGAGTTCTCGCTGGCATTCTCCGCCGATGTGATGGCCGAGCGCGATGCTGAGGGCCCGCTGGTGACGAATCTCTCCACGAGCCGGATGATCGAGGAGGTCGGTGAGCGTCACGGACGCGAGGTCATCCGCGCGAAGGTGGGCGAGGTGAACGTGGTGGAGGCGATGATCGCCACGGGCGCGGTCGGCGGTGGCGAGGGCAACGGCGGTGTGATCGACCCGCAGATTCACTACTGCCGCGACAATCTCGCGGCGATGGCGCTGATCCTGCGGGGGATGGCCCGCCGCGGGCAGACCGTGAGTGAGTGGAAGGACACATTCACCCCGTCGGCGATCGTCAAAGAGAAGCTGACCTGCCCGGCCGGGAAGACGCAGCGGGCGATCCTCGCCCTTCGGCGGCATTACGAGGGCAGCGAGATGGACCTGACCGAGGGTGTGAAGGTCTTCTTTGATGACGGGGCGTGGATGCACGCCCGGCCCAGCAACACTGAGCCGATCCTCCGCGTAATCGCCGAGGCGGATGATCGGGAGACCGCGCGAGGGCTCTGCGACGAGGCCCTGCAGATCGCCTGTGAGGCGATGTGCTGAGCGACCGCCGATCGATCCGCGGAAGTGAAAAAGCCACCACCGGTCCACCGGTGATGGCTCATCGCTGTCATGAAGCGGCGCTCAGACCGCTTCGAGGGTGATCTGCTCGCATTCGGCCATCGTCATATGCACCGGGCAGGTCTCCGCGACCTTGATGAAGGCGGCCTGCCGGCGTTCGTCGAAGTCGCCCTCGACTGAGAACTTGATGTCGAGGTAGGGGCACATCGGATCGCCGGGCGACCAGTCGGTCTCCGCCCAGACCTTGATCTCACCGGCGTCAAGCTCGTGCTCGGTGCAGAACTTGCGCAGCATGGCCGCGATGCACATGCACAGGGCGCTGATGAAGAGTTCGACCGGATTCATGCTCCTGTCCTCAGCGGGCTTCTCCGGCCCGAAGACGATGCCCAGCTCCATCCCGGTGCTTGACTCGGCGCGGTAGTCCATCCCGGTGTTCGTCACATTGATCTCCATCTGTCTGTCTCCTCCCGGCCCCTTGATGCCGATGTGTGGTGTTTGTGCGCTATCTCACGAACTAACTTCGCCGGCGGCATCGGACGCACCTGCACGCAGACGCGCGCTCCGTGGGCGCTCCGCATCTTTACACCCTCGTTCCACGCGTGATATACTCCGCGTGGAGGCCGAACATGCGAATACTCGGGATTGACACCGGTCTCGCCGACACCGGCTACGGCATCATCGATGCCACGCACAGTTCATGCCGCGTGGTCGAGGGGGGCGTGATCAGCACCGCGTCGGAGGATGACCTCGCTCCGCGTCTGCGTCAGATCCACGAGGCGCTGTGTGCGATCATCGACGAGTTCGAGGTCGACCGCGTCGTCGTGGAGGACCTCTACGCCGAGTACCCCCATCCCCGGACCGCGATCATGATGGGGCATGCGCGCGGCGTGGTGATTCTCGCCGCCGCGCAACGCGCGGTGGCCGTCGAGAGCTATCCGGCGTCGCTGGTAAAGAAGTCACTCACAGGCAACGGCCGAGCATCCAAGGACCAGGTGCGCGAGATGGTGATGCGAACACTGAATCTGACTGAGCCCCCCTCCCCCGATCACGTATCCGATGCGCTGGCGCTGGCGATCTGTCACGCGGCCCCCAGCCGAACCCGCGCAACGTCAACGACCGGCGGTGGCCGAAGGATGCCGCCGGCGGTGGCAGAGGCGATCGCGAAGGCGCGGGGTGAGCGCTCGTGATTCGTTTCGTACACGGTGAGTTGGTGACGGTCAACGAAGACAACGTGATCATCGACGTCGGCGGCATCGGCTACGAGGTCAGCGTCTCACCCCCCTTCGCCCGTGAACTCGAGGAGCGCGGCATCGGTTCGCGTGTGAAGGTATTCACATACCACTCCGAACGCGGCGGCGCGGCAGGCGGCGGCACCCCGATGCTCGTCGGCTTTGCCAGCGAGCGTGATCGCGAGTTTTTCGAGGAACTGCTCAGCGTCCATCAGCTTGGGCCGGTCGGCGCCTGCAAGGCAATGACCGTGCCGGTCCCCTCGATCGCAAGGGCCATCGCCGACGGTGATGAGGCCTCGCTCAAGAAGCTCCCCGGCGTGGGCAAGCAGCGCGCGCGAGACATGATCAGCAAGCTGCAGGAGAAGATGACGCCTTACCTCGTCGGCGAGGAGGAGGCCGCCGGGCGGCCGGAGAGCGATGAGCTGACCGCGGCGGCTCTCGAGATCCTGACGCAACTGGGGATCTCGCAGTCCGACGCGCTGAAGCGGATCAGCGCCGCCCGCGAGAATCGGCCCGAGATCACGGAGGCCGACGAGCTGGTCCGCGCGGTCTTCCGACGCAGATGACGCGCGAGGGATTGACGTTGAGACGGAGGGCATGACAGGTGGCTGATGACGGTGGGCGCCGACGGCTGGTCGGCGCCGAGGCAGAGGACGACGAGACCGGCTCGATGGTCGCGCTGCGCCCGACGACGCTCGATGAGTACGACGTGGGTCAGCGGCGACTGATCGACGGCCTGCGCGTGTCGATCGACGCCGCTCGCGAGCGTGAGGATGTGCTCGACCACGTGCTCCTCGACGGCCCCCCCGGCCTCGGGAAGACCACGCTGGCGCACATCATCGCCAACGAGATGGGCGGCGAGTTTCAGATGCACTCGGGGCCGGCGCTGGAGCGCGCGTCAGACCTCGTCGGCCTTCTCACGAATCTCGGTCGCGGTGACATCATGTTCATCGACGAGATCCACCGCCTCCCGCGGGTGGTCGAGGAGTATCTTTACTCCGCGATGGAGGACTTTCGGATCGACTTCGTCGTGGACAGCGGCCCCTACGCGAAGACGATCCCGCTGGAGCTGGAACACTTCACGCTGGTGGGGGCGACCACGCGCGCGGGGCTGCTGACGCCGCCGCTGCGCAACCGATTCGGCATCTTCCACCACCTCGACTTCCTCACGCCCGAGCAGCTTGAGCTGATCGTGGAGCGGTCCGCGCGCATCCTTCAGGTCGATCTTGAGCCCGAGGGCGGCGCGAAGATCGCCTGCCGCTCGCGCGGGACGCCGCGTGTCGCCAACCGACTGCTGCGCCGCGTCCGCGACTTCGCGCAGATCATGGGCGACGGTCGGATCGACGGGGAGATCGCCGCCGAGGCGATGGAGGCGCTGGGCGTCGATGAGATGGGCCTCGACGACCTCGACCGGAAGTATCTCCGCGCGCTGATCGACTACTACCACGGCGGCCCGGCGGGTGTGACCGCGCTCGCGGCCACGCTTAACGAGGAGACCGACACGCTCGAGGACGTGGTCGAGCCCTACCTGCTGAAGATCGGCTTTGTGATCCGCACGCCCCGGGGCCGGATGGCGACCCAGCGGGCGTACACGCATCTCGGCGTCGGCGGCCCCGCTCCTGAGCCGCCCGGCGCACCGACCGACGGCGGCAATCAGGAGAACCTGCCGCTGGAGTGACGCGCGAAAGAGTTTCGATGCGCATGCGGGAGGTACACCGTGACATTCACAATCCTTGGAACTGCCGCCGCTGAGGGCTGGCCCGCGCTCTGGTGTCCGTGTGAGGCCTGCGAGGGCGCAAGGCGCCTCGGCGGCAGGAACATCCGCCGCCGCGCGGCCTACCAGCTTGGCGAACGTATCCACGTGGACTTCGGCCCGGATTCGTTCGCGCAGATGCTGGAGTTCGGGCTGGCGTATCACCACCTCGAACACCTGCTCTTCACCCACTCTCATTTCGATCATATCTGCCCGCAGGAGCTGAGGTACCGCCGCTCGGGCTTCACTCACGCGCCTGAGGAGCAACTGCTGACCATCCACGGCAACGCGCAGGTGCGCGAGAAGCTCAAGATCATCGGGCACACGCTCGAGGAGTGCCGCGCGCGCTTCTCGCCCGTCACGCCCTTCGAGCCGATCGATCTGGGCGAGGGAGTCACCGCCACTCCGCTTGTGGCCGACCACGCCGGCGATGATGAGGAGGCGGTCGTCTACCTCTTCGAGCGCGATGGCCGCGCGCTGCTGCAGGGGCATGACTCGGGCTGGTATCCGCAGCCAACGTGGGACTTCCTGGCGACGAAGCGGCTTGACACCGCAGTCCTCGAATGTACATACGGCCCGCGCGAGGGCGGTCGGCATCACCTTGGAGCGCACGAGGTCGTAGAGATGCGGCAGGAGCTGCTCAAGCTCGGCGCCCTGTCGGAGGACAGTCGCGTGGTCGCCACGCACTTCTCGCACAACGGCGGCTGGTTGCATGAGCAGCTTGAGGACTTCTTCACGCCCCACGGGATCGAGGTCGCGTATGACGGGATGCAACTTGAACTGTGAGCGCCCGCCGACCGCGCACGCTGGATGGCAGATGCTGCCGAGGTGCGTCATGAGATGGGTCGCCGTGCTGCTGATCCTCAGCCTCGCGGCTGCCTGCGCGCATGCGCAGACCGGGGCATTGCTGCATGCCGCCGAGAGTCTCGACGGCGTCTCGCTCGCGATGGGCGCGGGGTACGATGAGAGCAGGCTCTTCCTCAGCCACGCCGCGGAGCATGTCGCTGAGGGCGCCGCGGCGATCGGGGCGGTCAGCCGCGCGCCTGAGGACGCGACCGGCAGCACATACGTGAGCTTCATGGTGAACATCGAGCCGACGGACTTCACCGAGCAGGCGCTGGTCTTTGACGCCGCCAGTTCGACGCCCGGGCAGTCAAAGGGCTTCTACGTTCGCGGGTATAATGAGGCCGGGGCGATGGTCCTGAGCTGGATGACGTGGAGCGCGGAACTGCCGGAAGAGGTCGCCACGATCCACCTTACTCCCGGCGCCGATGGCGACGGTCTCGCGTGGGAGCCGGGACGGATCGAGTCCGACGATCACTCGGCCGTCACGCGACTGGAGTTCATCGTCGGCACGCGCGAGCCGGGCGCGCACTTCAACCTGATCATCGACAGCATCCGCGCCTCGATCGCGCGTTGAGCCGGGTGGTGTCTCACCCCGTGGCCCGTCGTCGGCTCCAGATGACTTCAGCGGATGGCAGTTCGGTTGAGTGGACAGGGTCGCCGCGAGGGTCCCGGCGGAGTTTCGCGTGTTCGGCGACGTCGCGCGTGAACTGCTCGACCTCGCCGTGGCGGGCGCGCCCGGCGTAGTCCACGACCGCATGCCTGCTCGCGCCTCGCTCATCGCTGAACTCGAACTCGACCCACGCCCGGCCCTGATCGTAGCGCCCCCACAGGCCGCCCGCGTAGCGGTAGCTCCACGTCACCCGGCGGAGGCTGTCGAGGGGAAAGCAGCGGCTGCGGCCGGTCCAGTCGCGGATGCACATCCGATCGCGGTCGAGGAGCAGCCCTCGCACTCCACCGCGCAGGATCATGAAGACGCCGATCCCGCCGAAGGTCAGGGCGGAGATGGTGGCCATGATCGGGCGATCGACGCGGTGGAACTTCACGTCGTGGAGGAAGTGATGCGCGAACCACGCCGCGACGATGATCAGGGCCGCCCCGAGGAGGTAATCCCGCGGCGAGCCGGTGCGGTAGGTGCCGGTTGGCCTGCGTTCATCGGAGTGCATCTCGCGGTTCCCCTCGACGCGCGGTGACTGCGGGTACTGCCGCCCTACAACACCCCCGCCTTCTTCATCGCCTGCTGGGCGGCGTTGACGGTGATCATGCGCGATGGGACGTCGGTCTGTGGCGGGTGGCCTGAAAAGTGCATCGTCGCCAGGTCCTCCATCGTCAGGCCGTGCTGGATCGCCAGCGTCAGCATGTCGATCCGCTCGGCCACCCCCTCGCGCCCGTAGCACTCCGCGCCGATCAGCCGGTGGGTGCGCGCATCGAACACCTCCACCAGCCCGATCGGGCCCGCGCCCGGGAAGACCTTCTCCCGAGTGTGCGCCTCCGCCTCGCCCATGATCGTACTGATGCCCATGTCCTCGGCGCGCTCGACGTTCAGGCCGGTCGCGCCATAACTGTTCCTCCACAGCCGGGTGAGACTCGGGTTGATGAAGCCCGGGAAGGTCCGAAAGCCACCCGTAATGTTGATCGCCGCACACTTGCCCTGAATCACCGCGTTTGTCGCCAGCGGCCCGCGGTCGGGCGCACCGGTGATGAAGTTGCGATGCTGGATGCAGTCGCCCACCGCATAGACGTGCGGCAGGTCGGTGCGCATCCGGTCATCCACGATCACGCCCATAGTGCCGACCGTTGCGCCCGCGTCCTTGAGAAGCTGTGTATTCGCGCGGACGCCCACCGCCCAGATCAGCATCTCGGCCTCGATCGTCCGGCCTGCCACCTGCACCCCCTCGACGCGCTCCGCGCCCACCACGGCCTCCGCTGCCTCCCCCGCGTGGACGTGCACGTTGTGTGCTCGAAGCTCTTCGGCAGCGCGCCGCGCGATCGGTTCGCTGCAGACCGTTCCGAGGCACATCGGCAGCATCTCCACCACGTGGACCGCGAGCCCCGCGTTACGCAACACCACCGCTATCTCAAGGCCAATGTACCCTCCGCCGACCACCACCGCGGTGTTCGCCTTCGCGGTGGCCTCCATGATCGCCCTGATGTCCGGCGCATCCTTCACTACGAATGTACCCGGCAGATCGGCTCCCTCCACCGGCGGGACCACCGGATCCGCTCCCGGCGCGACCACCAGATCATTGTACCCGATCTCCCCTGTGCCCTCGACGCTCACGCGACGCGCCCCGGTGTCGATTGCTGTCGCTTCGCCGATATGCAGATCGATGCTCGCGTCCGTCAGCATCGCCTGATCGGACTTCAGGAAGTCCTCGACGCAGATCGTCTGGTCGATCGCGTAGGGCTGCGAGCAGGGGACGAGGCTTCGCTCCTGCTTGCGGATCATCCCCACGCTCAACTCGCTGTTGCGGCCGCGGGCGAATCGTGCGCAACTCATTCCGCCGGGCCCGCCGCCGATCACCAGTAGATCGTAGTGCAGTGCGCCGCCATCGCTCATCGCCGCCACTCCTTAGCAGGTGTGACCTGTGCCGACCATCTCATTGATTCGCGCACCGGCCCACCGAATCCCTCCTCTCCGCGGAAGGTATATCCTCCGCCACGGCGAATCGGCGCCCAACACACAGGCATACTCAGGAGGGTCTGACTACCATGACACCCATCAAGCAGTCCGTCTGCTGGGGCGTCGTCGCCTCGGCCGGAGAGCCCGAAGACG
>JBKHFA010000089.1:0-11996 GCA_046540615.1 Armatimonadota bacterium
GACATGATGCTCGAACGCGGCTACGACTTCGACGGCATCCGCATCCCCGACGACCTCGGCTACCGCAACGGTCTGCTGATCTCGCCGCAGGCCTTCGACCACTCGATCCGGCCCGCGCACGAGATCCTTTGCGACTGGGCGAACAAGCACGAGAAGATCTGCTGGCTGCACTCGTGCGGGAACGTGATGGCGCTGGTGCCACGCTTCGTCGAGATCGGATGGGATGTGCTCAATCCGCTGGAGATCAAGGCCGGGATGGATCCGCTGAAGCTCAAGCAGGAGCACCCTGAGCTTGCGCTCGACGGCGGGATCGATGTGCGAACGATGCTGGACCTCGACGAGATGAAGCGGGAGGTCGAGTCGAAGATCCCGGTGCTGATGGAGGGCGGGGGCTACGTCTACCACTCCGATCACTCGATCCCCGACAATGTCAGCTTCGACAACTACTGCGCGCTCATCGAGATGGTGAAGGAGTTGGGGAGGTACGACTAAGCCGGGCAAGCCGTGGAAGGCCCGACAGGATACGACGGCGCTGGCAGCGAAGGAGAGAGTACACGCAAAGCCGGCGGGCGCTGTGCGGCCCGCCTTATCATACACGCAGGAGGCAGATACCATGTCAGAGTTTGATGCGATGCAGGTCATCGATGACGACGTCTGGGCAATGCTGTGCGAGATGCGCGCAAGCGATCCGAAGGCGATCCTCGCCCACGCACACCACCGCAAGCGCCGCAGGGAACTTACGCACGACGGGAAGCTGGTGATCCTCGCCGCCGATCATCCGGGGCGCATGGTGGTGGACACCAGCGGTGAGGACGGGCGGATCGGCAACCGGCGCGACTACCTGGCACGAATCCTGCGCGTATTGCAGCGGGGCAACGTAGACGGTGTGATGGGGACACCGGATATCATCGAGGAACTGTGCGGCCTCGACGCGCTGATGGTTGACGGGGGCGCCGAGAGCGTGCTCGACCACCGCGTGCTCGTCGGCTGCATGAACCGCGGGGGCCTTTCGGGCGCGGCCTTCGAGATGGACGATCGCTTCACCGCCTACGACGCATCGGGCCTGCAGGCGATGAACCTCGATGGCGGCAAGATGATGGTCCGACTGGACCTTCAGGACACCGCCTCGCTCGACACGCTTCAGGCCTGCGCTCAGGCGGTTGATGGCTGCATCGACAACGGCATGACGGCCTTTCTTGAGGCGTTCATCGTCGAGCAAACCGACGAGGGCTACGCGGTGGATCGGAGCCCGCGGGGGCTGATGCAGGCGGTGTCAGTGGCGGGGGCGCTCGGGGACAGCACGCTGCATACGTGGCTGAAGCTGCCCTACTGCGAGGGCTACGAGACGGTCGCGAACGCGACGAGCCTGCCGATCCTGATGCTCGGCGGAGCCGCGCGCGATGACCAGCACGCGGTCCTCGAGGAGTTTGCGGCCGGGATGCAGGCCGGGTCGAATGTGCGCGGGTGCCTGGTTGGCCGCAACGTGCTCTACCCCGGCGGTGACCCGGCGCAGATGGCGCGGGCGGTTGTCTCGGTCGTCCACGAGGATGCCGACGCCGTCTCGGCGCTGGAGAATGCCGCACAGTAGGAGAGTGAGCGACCGCGACTCCGGGCGACTCGGATGGGCGCTGCCGGTGTGAGGCCCGTCGATGGCCGGACCGCCCGGGACGACGCTTTTGCCGCTGAAAGGGGCAGCATGGGCGAGACAGGAACGACGAGAATCGGTGTCATCATGGCCGGCGGGACAGGCGAGCGCTTCTGGCCGGTGTCGCGGCCCGATCGGCCGAAGCAGCTTCTCCCGCTTGGTCCGTCGAGTCGGACGCTGCTGGAGGACACCGTCTACCGCCTCGGCGATCTCGTTGAGCGCGATCGACTGATGGTCGTCACGAGTCGCCGTCTTCGGGAGCCCGTCATCGAGTCGGGAATCCCCCTCGCAGCCGAGCAGGTGGTGGCGGAGCCGACGAAGCGAAACACGCTTGGGGCGGTCGCGTGGGCTACCGCGCAAGCGCTGGGCCGCACCGGTCTCTCGGCCGAAGACGTGACGCTGGCGATCATCCCCGCAGACCAGTATGTTGGCGACGTGGAGAGATTCCGCGACGATCTCCGCACGGCTCTCGCCGCGGCGGAGCAGATGGACGCGCTCGTGACCATCGGGATCGAACCGACGAGGCCGGAGACAGGCTACGGGTACATCGAATTCGAGGACAGCCCGCTGACTGTGAGCGGTGTGCCGGGTGCTGAGGCGAAGCTCCGGCCGGTCGAGCGTTTCCGCGAGAAGCCCAACGCCGAGACGGCGGAGGAGTTCTTCGCCAGCGGGCGCTTTCTGTGGAACGGCGGGATGTTCCTGTGGCGCGTATCGACGTTCCTGGCGGAGCTTGAACGCGCCGACCCGGAGGTGGCGGAGGCGCTTCGCCGAATGATCTCCGCGGTGGCCGATGGCGATGACGAGGAGGCCGAGCGGCTTTTCGGGGAGCTGCCGAATCTGTCGATCGACTACGCGCTGATGGAGCACGCGCGGCGGGTCGTGGTGGTGCGGGCGGGCTTCCCGTGGGATGACGTGGGGGCGTGGGATGCGTGGCAGCGGGTCACCGACTGCGACGCGCACGGCAACGCCACGCACGGGCGCCCGCTGCTGATCGACTGTGATGAATGTTCAGTGTACAACGAACCCGGCCAGGAGGAGATGTTCGTGGCCGTGATCGGGATGGAGCGCGTGATCGTGGCGGTGACCGACGACGGGCTGCTGGTGGCGCCGCTCGATCGCGCCCAGCAGGTTCGTGAGGTTGTCAGGCGACGCAACGAGGCGCAAGCACCCGGTGGGAGTGAGGGCTGAGATGAGCGGACACACAACTAAGGCGTTCGGGTCGTACGATGTGCGGGGGCGAATCCCCGATGAACTCAACGAGGAAATCGTCTACGACATCGGCCGGGCATACACGAACCTGGTGGAGCCGGAGGGGCCGGTGGCGGTCGCGTACGATGTGCGTCCGTCGAGTCCGGAGCTTTCGGACGCGCTGATCCGCGGACTCAATGACGCCGGGGCCGACGCGGTGAAGATCGGACTGGCGGGGACGGAGGTGGTGTACTTCGCCTCGGCACAGGAGGGGATGGGCGGCGGGATCATGATCACCGCCAGTCACAACCCGTCGGATTACAACGGGCTGAAGTTCGTGCGCAGCGATGCGGTGCCTATCAGCGGCGACTCAGGGCTCCGCGAGATCGAGCGGATGATCGCGGAGGGCGACGTGCAGAGCGCCCCGATCAGGGGCTCGTCTCGCAGCGAGGACATCTCGGAGGCGTACATCGAGTGCGTGCTCAGCTTCGTGGAGCCGGCGGAGCTTGAGCCACTGCACTTCGTGGTGAATGCGGGCAACGGTTGCGCGGGGCCTTACCTCGACATGATCGCCGAGCGCCTTCCTCTGAAGTTCACGCGGATCGACCACGAGCCGGACGGGACCTTCCCGCACGGCGTGCCGAATCCGCTGGAGCCGGAGAACCGCCAGCGCACCGCTGATGCGGTGGCCGGGTCGGACGCGTCCGTCGGAGTGGCGTGGGACGGGGACTTCGACCGCTGCTTCTTCTTCGACGACG
The DNA here is from genome assembly GCA_046540615.1 of Armatimonadota bacterium. Classification (GTDB taxonomy): domain Bacteria; phylum Armatimonadota; class Zipacnadia; order Zipacnadales; family UBA5352; genus UBA5352. The sequence continues at coordinate 3,592 of JBKHFA010000089.1, forward strand.
AGGCGCAGTTCATCGACGGGTATTACCTCGTCGGACTGCTCGCGCGGAGGATGCTCGCCGACAGCCCCGGCGGGCGAGTGATCCACGATCCGCGCCTGGTCTGGAACACGATCGAGATCGTTAAGGAGAACGGTGGCGCGCCGATTCAGAGCAAGACCGGGCATGCGTTCATCAAGGAGCGGATGCGCAAGGAGGACGCGGTCTACGGCGGCGAGATGTCGGCACATCATTACTTCCGCGACTTTTACTACGCCGACTCGGGGATGATCCCGTGGCTGCTGGTGGCGGACATCATCACGAAGGAGGAGCGCCCACTGCGCGAACTGGTGGCGGAGATGGAGCGGAACTTCCCCTGCTCGGGTGAGATCAACCTCGAGGTCTCCGACAGCGAAGCGCAGGAGGCGGCGATCAGCAAGGCGCGGGAGCACTACGAGGCGCTGGGCGGGGCGGTGGACACCACGGATGGCGTCTCAGTGGCCTTCGATCGCTGGAGATTCAACCTGCGCGCGTCAAACACGGAACCTGTCATCCGGTTGAATGTCGAATCACGTGGGGACCGAGCATTGATGGAGGAGAAGCGCGACGAGGTCATCGACCTCATCATGTCCTGAAGCTTGCCGTGAGCGTGCACTGGGAAGACTCGGGCGGCCCATCGACAGGATGAGCCGCCCGAACATTCCGGATCGGAGTTGCTCCTGTGAAGCGAGATCGTGAGCCGTCGCTCAATTTCCCGCTGCGTTGCCGACCGCTGCTGAAGCCGAAGATCTGGGGAGGGCGCGCTCTCGAGCGGATCCTCGGAAAGACGCTGCCCTCCGACGAGGCGATCGGCGAGTCGTGGGAGGTGGCGGATGTCCCGGAGGGTACCTCGGGGATCGCGGGAGGGCCGCTGGAAGGGCTGAGTCTGCGAGAGGTGATGGAGCGCTTCGGCTCACAGATGGCGCCGGATGCCCCCGAGGGTGAGTTCCCCCTGCTCGTGAAATTCCTCGACGCGCAGGATGACATCAGCATCCAGGTACATCCCGACGCCGAGATTTGTGAGCGGCTCTATCCCGGCGAGCGCAGTAAGAACGAGACGTGGCTGATCGTGGACGTCGCGCCCGGTGGCGCGGTCCTGCACGGCGTGCGCGAGGGAGTGAGTCTCGACGAGATACGCGAGCGGATCGCCGAGGGGTCGATCATCGAGGTGATGCGGCGGATCGAGGTCAGTCCGGGTGATGTCATCCACCTCCCGGCTGGGACGCTCCATGCGCTGATGCGCGGGGTGGTGCTGCTTGAGGTGCAGGAGCCGTCAGACTCGACCTTTCGCGTCTACGACCATGATCGTCCCGGGCAGGACGGTCGGCCCCGCGATCTGCACATCGAGCAGGCGCTGAGGAGCCTTCACATCGACCAGGCGTGCGCTGCGCGGATCGTCCCGGCTCGAGAGGAACGCGACTGGGGGGCGCGCGAACTGCTCATCGACATCGCGCCCTACCGCATGGAGCGCCTGACGTTGACGGCGGAGATGCAGTGGCGAAGCAGCACGGGGTACCCGGCGGTGGTTGTCGTGACCGAGGGCGGCCTCGTGGTCTCCTGGGGCGACGACGAGATGGCGCTGAGCGTGGGAGAGACGTTCATCGTGCCGCCGGGTGTGCCGAAGCTGCAGCTTGCCCCGGCGGCGAGTGAGTGCGAGGTAGTAGTCGTATCCGCGCACGATGGCGAAGCCCGCTGACCGGCTGCTTCGCGAACCGCGCGCGCTGGGGGGACTGCGGCAGTTTCACAGCGAACATCGCGGCTCGCATGGTCGTCGATGACTTCGAAAAAGTTTTTTCCGCGCGAAGGTGCGCTCTGCGCCGGTGGCGAATGTACCAGCCGACCGGCGGTGGATGTCCGGTCAGATGAAGCTGATTTCCGAACTCAACGACGGTCCCCGCATCTATCCCTGAGCATCGTCATGTTCGTGTTGTCGTGTCACGCGGGGCTTATGATCCGGTCGTTGCAAACCCAACGAACTTCTCGCATGTGAGGTAATGAGAGAATGAAGGGCGATCGCGGACCCAGGGTGGTCGGACGTTATCTCGGGGGCCTGCACCGGTTCGCCAGGAGGTACTTTGCGCGGGAGATGGAGCGGCTGGAACTCCCGCCGGGGGCGTTCCCGCTGCTGCTGCGGTTGCGCCATCATGACGACGTGAGCCAGGAGGCGCTTGTTGACGACGCACTGGTGGACAAGGGGACCGTGGCCCGGACCATCGCGAGTCTCGAAAGCGCGGGGCTTGTGGCGCGGCGAGTTGATCCCGACGACCGGCGGATCAAGCGGGTGTCCATCACGGAGGAGGGGCGCGAGGTCGCTCAGGATCTGCGCGCCGTTGCCCGAAGGTGGGATGCGAAGCTCACCGATGGTTTCACCGAAGAGGAACGCGAGCAAGTCCTCGACTACCTGGCGCGGATGAAGCGCAATGCCCGGCGGCATTGGGATGACAGTGATGAAACTAAGGATCGGCGGGAGAAGTGATGAGGCGCGATCATACGATGACAGGTTCAAGAGGAATGCGCGGGCAGAGCGCGTTACTGGCCGTGGCGGCGCTGCTGCTGCTGTCAATCACGGGCGCGGTCGCGCAGGATGAGGCGCCGCACCTGCTGACTCTCGAGGAGGCGATGCGGCTCGCGCTCGAGCGCAATCCGTCGATCAGCATCGCGCACCTGAATGCGGAGGCGTCGCGGCACACGCTGGACGGCCAGCGGGCTCGCCGTCTGCCGACGCTTAACTTCGACGCGAGCGGGCGGATCAGCCAGTCGCTCGCGCGCGACGTGGTCGTGGGCGGGGACACGGTGCGCAGCGGTGGTGGGCGAAGTGAGACCAGTGACGTGCAGTTGACACTGACGCACACGTTCTACCAGTCCGGTCGCGAGGAGGCGATCGACGAGGCTCGCGCGCGGATGCGAGCGAGTGAGGCGGGGGTCGAGAACTCTGAGCGGACGTTGCTGGCGGACGTGGCAGCGACATTTCACGCCGTGCTCGCCCAGCAGGAACTGGCGGAGGTCGCCGATCAGGCGGTCTCCGCGGCGGAGCTTCACCTTGAACTCGTTGACGCCCGCATCGAGGCCGGGACGGTGGCGCCCGCGGACCGGCTGACGGTGGAGGCGGAACTCGCGGACGCGGAGTTCGAAGCGGTGCGGACGCTCAACGCGGTGTGGACGCGCCTCGCCGACCTCCGCGCGCTGCTGGCGCTCCCGGCGGACGAACTGCCGCTGATCCGGGGCGACCTCGACGCGCCCGCGGCCGACGGGGATCTTGAGGAGTGGGTGGCGGAGGCGATCGAGGCCCGACCCGACCTCGAGGCACAGCGGCATCGCCTGCGCGCGAGCGAGTTGGCGCTCAAGCAGGCGGAGATCAGCGCGGGCGTGACCCTCAGCGTGCAGGGGCAGGCGGACTACGGCCGGCACAGCGGGGACACCGGCGACACGTGGTTCATTGGTGGTGGTCTGAGCTTCCCGCTCTTCGACAGGCAGGCCCGGGCATCGGTCGAGCGCGCGCGGGCTGATCATGAGACCACGCAGCAAACGCTCGCCGAACTGGAGTTGAACGTGTCGCGGCAGGTCGCGAACGCGTGGTATACACTGCGCGACGCGACCGGGCGCGTTCAGGCGGCGGAGGCCTCCGTCGAAGCCTCGGCGACCAGCCTTGAGGCGGCGCGCGAGCGCTACGCGGAGGGCGTGGCGACGATCATCGAGGTGACGGACGCGGAGGTGTCGTGGCGACGGTCGCAAGCGAACCTCGTGCAGGCGCGCTTCGACCGCAATGTCGCGTGGTACCAGCTTCAGGCGGCGGCGGGACGGCCGCTTGTTGGCGCAACGAACTCAGGTGACATATCAAACACAGACGAAGTCGGCCCTGAGACGGTGGGAGATTAATGAAGCGATGGATCGGCATTCTTATCCTGATCGTAGTCATCGGCGGAAGCATCTGGTGGTTCGTGAGCAGCCGCGAGCCGGAGGAGGAAGAGGAGACCATCGCCACGGCGACGGTCGAGCGCGGCGACCTGCGGGTCACGGTGGCATCGACGGGAGTGCTGGAGCCTCTGACCACCGTCGAGGTGAAGTCCCGCAGCGGCGGTGAGATCGACACAATGCACGTGGAGGCCGGGGACTACGTGCAGCGCGGCGATCTGATCGCGCAGCTTGACCCGACCGACCTTCAGACGGAGGTGGATCAGGCGGAGGCGCAGGTGCAGGCAGCCGATGCGCGTGTTGGGCAGTCGCGCTACTCCGCGGACGCGCAGGATCAGCAGGCCTCGTCGGGGATCGTTGAAGCGCGCGCGTCGGTGGAGACCGCGCGGGCGCGACTCGCGCAGGCCGAGGCGCAGCTCGAGCAGACGCGTCAGACCACCGAGGATTCGATCGAGCAGGCGCGTTCGCGGTTGACCTCCGCGAAAGCCAGTCTCGCGCAGGCGGTTGCGCAGGAGGAGGCGCAGCCGACCCTGACACAGGCTGACATCCGGCAGGCCGAGGCGTCGCTGGAGCGCGCGAAGCAGGACCTTGCGGTGCTGGAGGCGGGGAATCGCCCGCAGGAGATCGCCCAGGCGCGCTCGCGTGTCCGCGAGGCGGAAGCGGTGCTCGAGAACGCGCAGTCAGAACTGTCGCGCACGGAGGGGCTCTTTGCGAAGGGCTTCGTATCCGAGCAGGAACTGGACAGCGCGCGGCGTTCGGTGCGCACCGCGCAGTCCCAGGTTGAGTCGGCCCGCGAGGCGCTCTCACTGGCCGAGGAGGGGCCGCGGTCCGAGGATGTTGAAAGGGCGCGGGCTGCGGTCCGCCAGGCCGAGGCCTCGCTTGAGGCGGCGCAAGCGCAGCGAGTGCAGATTGCGGTGCGGGAGCGAACTCGCGAATCAGCAGAAGCGTCGGTCAGCGAGGCGGAAGCGGCGTTGCGGACCGCCGAGGCTCAGCGCAAGCAGATCGACGTGCGCGAGGGTGACGTCGAGACTGCGCGCAAGGGCGTCGAGCAGGCACAGGCGGGCCTCGACCGCGCGGAGTCCGGTCGGCTGACCACGCTGGCGCAGCGCCAGTCGGTCGTCGCCTCAGCGGCCGATCTGCAACGCGCGAGGGCGACCCTCGAGGATGTGCAGTACAACTTCACCAACACTACGATCATCGCCCCACGCGACGGGGTCATTCTGACGAAGCACGTCGAGGAGGGCACGGTGGTGCCGGCGGGGACTGCGGCGCTCGCAGAGGGCACGGCCATCGTGACGATCGCAGACATCACCGAGATGTACGTGATGGCCGATGTTGACGAGGTGGACATCTCGCGGGTGGCCGAGGGGCAGCCGGTGGAGATCGCGGTCGAGACCCTTCCGAGCGAGAGCATCCGCGGCGAGGTCGAGAAGATCTTTCCGCAGGGGACCGAGCAGGAGAACGTGGTGTACTTCCCCGTGCGCATCCGTGTGGTCGATCTCCATCCCGAACTGCGGCCCGGCATGACCGTCGATGCCAGCATCATCACTGCCGAGGTGGAGGATGTACTGCTGGTTCCCGACAGCGCGGTCGACCGCTCCGGTGGCGAGACGACCGTGCAGGTGCTCCCCTCGGGCGTCGAGGACCCGGAGCAGGCGGAGACCCGCGATGTCGAGGTGGGCGTCACCGACTACATGCAGACGGTGATCGTTGACGGGCTCGAAGAAGGGGAGCAGGTCGTACTTCCTTCGGGCGCGGCCGCGATGATGGGCGGAGGCGGCCGCGACGGCAATGATGCCGCAAGCAGCGCGCGACGCGCAACTCAGATGATCGGACGGCGAACTCGTTAGACGGGAGTATGACCATCTGATGGCCCTGATAGAAATCAGTAACCTGCACAAAGTCTACCGCATGGGCGAGGTTGAGGTCCACGCGCTCCGCGGCGTTGATCTGACCGTTGAGCGCGGCGAGCACATGGCGATCATGGGCCCGTCGGGGTCGGGCAAGTCCACGCTGATGAACCTGCTCGGCTGCCTTGACACACCCACCGACGGAACCTACATGCTCGACGGGGACGACGTCTCGGACCTCTCGCCGGACCACCTCGCCGCGGTGCGTAACCGGCAGATCGGCTTCGTCTTCCAGCAGTTCAACCTCCTCGCCAAGTCCACGGCGCTGCAGAATGTGGAACTGCCGCTGGTCTACGCCGGCGTCGCCGATCGGCGGGAGAGAGCGATGACGGCGCTCGAGCGCGTCGGTCTCGGTGACAGGGCGCACCATCGACCGCGGGAACTTTCGGGCGGACAGCAGCAGCGCGTGGCCGTCGCGCGGGCGCTGGTGAACAACCCGAACATCCTGATGGCCGACGAGCCCACCGGGAACCTCGACACGAAGACCGGATCGGAGATACTCCAGGTGTTCGACGATCTCAATGAAGAGGGCATCACGATGATCATGGTGACGCACGACCCGCGAGTCGCCGAACGCTGCAGGCGGGTCATGCGACTCGTTGACGGAGAGATCGTCAGCGATGTATTCAACCACGAGGCGGCGGTCGGTGAGGCGAGATGAGTCTTCTCGAGGCAATCCGCACGGCGTTCACGAGCTTGCTGGCGAACAAGACCCGCGCGATGCTGACGATGCTCGGCGTGATCATCGGCGTGGCGGCCGTGCTGATCGTCGTCGCGATCGGTGAGGGCCTGAAGGCGGACACGCTCGACAGAATCCGCGGGATGGGAGCGAACCTTCTGACAATCCGCCCCGGCGGTGGTGACGGGCCCGGATGGCGCGCGAGCAGGCCCGGACGCCTCACTGAGGATGACGTTGCGGCGCTACGATCCCAGGCGAGACATCTCAGCGGCATCGCGCCGGTCGTGCAGACGACGGCCAACGCGAAGTACCGCAATCTTACGCACAGCACTCAGGTAGTGGGAACCACTCCCGCATGGCCACAGGTGCTCGCGTTTGAGATCGAAGAGGGCAGGTTCTTCGGGCCGAGTGAGGAGCGCGCGCGATCGCGCGTGGCCGTGCTTGGCGCGGAAGTGGTCGAGGAGTTGTTCTACGGGCGCGCGCTCGTCGGTGAATTCATCCGCATCAAAGGCGTCCCCTTCGAGGTCATCGGCATCCTGTCGGAAAAGGGCGGAGGCTGGGGAGATCCTGACAATCAGATTGCAATTCCCCTCAGCACCGCCCGGCAGCGGCTGGTCGGCGGCTCCGACCTGCGTCTGATCTACGCCTCCGCGGAGAGCGAAGAAGCGGTGCCCGTGGCCATCGAGAGCATCAAGGCCGTGCTGCGCACGACCCATCGGGTCACCGAGGAGACTGAAGACTTCCGCATCCGCGATCAGACCGAGATGCTCGCCACCATCGGGGAGACCACCAGTCAGATCACGATGTTCGTGGGCGGCATCGCGCTGGTCTCACTGATCGTCGGCGGCGTGGGGATCATGAACATCATGCTCGTGTCGGTGACCGAGCGCACCCGCGAGATCGGCATCCGCAAGGCCGTCGGCGCTCGCCGCAACGACATCCTCGCGCAGTTCCTGATCGAGTCGGTGATGCTCAGCGTCATCGGAGGCCTGATCGGCCTCGCACTCGGCCTCATCGGCTCCAACATGCTCGGGGACACCCTCGGATGGGCGACGGTTGTCCCGGCCTGGGCGATTGCGGTCAGCCTGCTGTTCTCCGGCGCGGTCGGAGTCTTCTTCGGCTTCTATCCGGCGCAGAAGGCCGCCCAGCTTGACCCGATCGAGTGCCTGAGGTACGAGTAGCGGCGGATAGCGGACGGCTACCATGATCCGGGCTGGAACTCGTATTCAAGCAATTAGGTGTTGGTCAAAAGTATGCCCAATTCGAACGACGAATGAGAGCATTCGTTGTCAGGAGGGGCGGCTCTCAATCCGCGTTCCTGCCCCCAGGCGTGCCCTTATACACTTTGCGTTCGAGCGGAGTCGCATCGTACACCCCTGGAGGGGCCGCCGGAGACCGCCCTCTCAGGGCGGAATCGGGTTCGGCGGGGTCGTCGTTTTCCCCGCCGAAGGTTCCACCCCGGCCCACGGCTTCCCGTTCCCCGGACGGTGTACGACAACGGCGGGCCGGGGTGGAACCTGACGGCTGCGTAAACGGCACGCAGCCGTCACCCCTGCGACGATGCTGGCGCATCGCGCAGGGGCGGCCCCTCCGTGCGGCTCACAACGGGCCCCATTCTGGATGGTCTGCAGTTTCTCGAACATGAGTGGAAGCCCGCGCCACATGTTGAGAAATCTCAAAAGGGCGGGCTTCCGACCCGCCGAAAACCCTGGTGGGGCGGAAACCCTGCATGTGGGATGAGAATACTGCACGTGGGGCAAACCTGCATGTGAGGGGAAAAGAAATCTGCACATGTGGGGCGTGCTTCCAGCCCGCCGCCGTTCACTTTTCACTCTTCCCTGCGCAAGCTCCGCAGGGCATCCGCCAGTTCACGCAACCCGCCGACGTAC
>JBKHFA010000090.1:0-11976 GCA_046540615.1 Armatimonadota bacterium
ACCATCTGATGGCGTTTGCGCCTGAGTGCCCGGACTGCGGCTCCGATGAGCTTGAGGTGCTCGGCGGCGACGCCTGCGTGGTGCGGGGGATGCGCGTGGAGGATGCGGAGGCTGTCGAGGATGACTGAGAGCGCGAGACAGCAACTTCGAAGACTTGGGATCCGGCCGGACAGGGGTCTCGGCCAGCATTTCCTGACGAATGAGGGCGCCGCCGACTGCATCGTGGAGGCCGCGCTGGAGTGCGAACCGGACGGCATCGTGGAGATCGGGCCGGGGCTGGGCGTGCTGACGCGGCGGCTGGTGCGAGCGGACGTGCCGGTGGTCGCCTTTGAGATGGACGAGGATATGCGGCCGGAACTGGAGCGGATTGAGCGCGAACACCCGAACCTCGATGTGCGTTATCAGGATGTACTCGACGCGGAGATGGCGGAGTTTTCGGCGCGGGGTGACTGGGTGGCGGTCGGGAACATTCCCTATCAGATCACATCGCCGCTGCTGGAGCAGCTTCTGACGACCGCTCCGCCCTTCGCGGCGATTGTGCTGATGATTCAGCGCGAGGTCGGCAGGCGTCTGGCGGCAGAACCGGGGACGAAGGACTACGGCGCGCTGACACTGCTTGCGCGGTTCCATGCAGGGCAGCCCGAGGTAGTCGCCGAACTTACACCCGCGTCCTTCGAGCCCCCGCCGAAGGTCCACTCGATCGTTTTGCGGCTCACGGCGCGCCGCCCGCCGATCGAGGATCCGGCGCGGCGCGAGCTTTTCTTTCGCGTGGTGAAGGCCGCGTTCGGGCAGAGGCGGAAGCAGCTTCCGAACGCGCTGAGCGGCTCGCCGGACCTGACGCTTGAGAAGTCCGAGGCGCGGGAGGCGCTCTCCCGTGTGGGCATCACCACCTCGCGGAGAGGCGAGACCCTCTCGCTGGAGGAGTTCGTCGCGCTCACGGAGGCTGTCGAGGAGGTCAGGCAGTGACGGCAGCGGACGGGCCGCGCGGATCATCCATCTCCCTGAGCGCTTTTTGCAAGGTCAATCTGTGTCTTGAGATCACCGGCCGTCGGGACGACGGCTATCACGATCTCGCGACCGTCTTTCAGAGCGTCTCACTTGCCGACGCGGTGACGATCGAGGCGCGTGAGGAGCCCGGGTTGAGCGTCAGCGTCCCGGATGGAGGAGCGCCGGAGGGCGCGGCGAATCTTTGCTGGCAGGCCGCCGAAGCCTACCAGGCTGAGCGCGGATGGCCCGGCGGGGTGGCCGTCACGCTTGACAAGCGCGTGCCGTCAGGCGCGGGCCTCGGCGGCGGCTCGAGCGACGCGGCGGCGGTGCTGCGCGGGCTGGCGGAGCTTGACAGGGCGCCGCTTTCGCAGAGCGTGCTTGAGGAGATTGCACGGGGGCTCGGCGCAGATGTGCCCTTCTTTCTGACCGGAGGGACGGCGGTCGCAACCGGGCGCGGGGATCAGATTACTTCGCTGCCCGACCTGCCGGCCTGCCGGATACTGCTGGTGAGACCGGACCTTGAGATCAGCACCGCCGAGGCCTTCGGGATGCTCTCCGAGAGTGACTTCACCGACGGAGAGCGGGCGTCGTCGATGGCCGATGCGATCGCCGCGGGCGCGGCCGGCGAGATACCCGCTCACGTGTTCAACGGCTTCTCGCGGGTGCTGGAGGAGCGCTGGCCGGTGCTCGGCGAACTGAAGCGGGCGATGGCAGACCACGGAGCGATCGCGGCGGAGATCACCGGGTCGGGGTCGGCGGTCTTCGGCATATTCGACGATCACGCTGCCGCGCTGGCGTCCGGAGAGGCCCTTGCGGAGAGAGGTCACTGGGCGCGGCTCACCGAGCCGGTGCCGTGCGGAACGTTGATGGCGGAATGAACGGGGTAGAGCCTTGAGTTCGAGCGAGTACACGGTGAATGCGGCGATTCTCGCGGGAGGAAGCTCCGAGGACCCTGTCGCCACGGCTACTGACGCGCCGTGCAGGGCCCTCGTGCAGGCCGAGGGGCGCACCCTGATCTCGTACGTGATCGAGGCACTGCGCGACGCGGAGATGGTGGGGGACATCTGTGCGGTGGAGGGGCCGACCCGGCCGATCAGCCACAGCGACGGCCTGCGACCCGACCTGCCGATTGTGACCGCCCCTGGCCCGCGATTTGTCGACACGCTCTCGGCCGCGGTGGAAGCTCGCCCGGACGATGAACGGGTGCTGGTGGTCTGCGCGGACCTGCCTCTGCTGACCTCCACGGCGGTTGACGGCTTCGTACGCTCTTGTCAAGAAACGCAGGGTGAGTTATCATACCCGATAGTGCAGGCGGAAGCGTTCGATGAAGCCTTCCCCGGTCGGGGCAAGACAGTCGCCCCGCTGCGGGAGGGCCGTTTCACCGGCGGTAACCTCGCCATCGTCACCCGGCGGTTCGTGCTGGAGCAGGGCTCGGCGATCGCGCGGACCTTCGACCGGCGCAAGAGCACGATCGGCCTCGCCTGGATGTTCGGGCTGCGCTTCGTCGCCAGGCTTTTGCTGGGCACTCTCAGCGTCGAGGACCTTGAGCGGCGCGGTGGTGAGATGCTTGGAGCGACGCTGGCGGCGGTGCAGGTTCCGTGGCCCGAGATAGGCTTTGACGTCGATCACATGGCGGACCTCGAACTGGCCGGCCGGTTCCTTCGGGAGCGATCGGCGCAGCAGCTTTGAGTCAGCCACACGCGACGCTGGGGCGTCGCCAAGTGGTAAGGCGCGGGACTTTGGATCCCGTATTCGCAGGTTCGAATCCTGCCGCCCCAGCCACTTTCTTACGCAAACACGGTGCAGGAGCAATCAATATTTGTCAGCCGTCGCCGCGCGCCCGCGCGTGGCGTACTGAGCCAGGAGGAAACGAAGATGGAACTTGTGCAGTTGACGGTGAATGCACGCGAGGAGACCGGCAAGGGCCCCGCACGGCGGATGCGCGCTGAGGGCATCGTTCCGGGTGTCGTCTACGGACTGAACCGCGACACGCTGCATCTGTCGGTGCCCCGGCAGGACCTCGACCGCATCTACAGCGGCGCGGAGCAGAACGTGCTGATCGATCTTGACGTGCCCGGTGAGGACAGGGAGTCCTCGGTCGCGGCGATGGTCAAGGAAGTGCAGCGCGATCCGGTCACCCGTGACCCGATGAGCGTTGACTTCCAGTGGGTCTCGCTGACCGAGACGATCGAGGTTGAGGTGCCGCTTGAGATCACCGGCAATGCGCCGGGTGTGGACGAGGACGGCGGCGTCGTGCAGCAGCAACACTACGCCATCGCCGTTCGCTGTCTGCCGACGGAGATCCCCGAGAGAATCGAGGTGAGCATCGACGGCATGGAGATCGCGGACGCGCTCTTCGTCGGTGACCTGCCGGAGATCGAGGGCATCACCTACGTCGCCGAGTCCGACGAGACCGTGCTGACCATCGCGCCGCCTATCTCCGAGGAGGATCTCGAGGCGCGCATCGACGACGAGCTTCTCGGCTCGCTGGTCGATCTTGAGGTCGGCGAAGAGGTCGTCGAGGCCGAAACTCTCGCGCCCGAGGAAGAGGAAGGCGAAGAGGGCGAGGGTCCCGAGGCGCCCGAGGGCGCGCAGGTGGACGTGCAAGAGATCGACGAGGACGAGGACGTCCTCAGCTAACCGGGGGCAGATCGCATGTGGGGCATCATCGGCCTCGGGAATCCCGGGGGCGAATATGAGCGGACTCGTCATAACGTAGGGTTCGAGGTCATCCACGCGCTCGCCGCCGCCCATGACATCAAGATCGGACGACCGCGCGCAGCCGCGGTCGCCGGCACGGGGCGGATCGATGGCGAGCGCGTGGTGCTTGCCATGCCGCTGACGATGATGAACGCCAGCGGCGTGGCGGCTGTGCGTCTGCGTCACATCTACGACCTCGACCCCGCGAGACTGCTCGTGATCGTCGATGACCTCAACCTCGACCTCGGCCAGCTCCGGCTTCGGCGCGGAGGGTCGGCCGGTGGGCACAACGGCCTCAAGTCGATCAATGAGAAGCTCGGGACGAAGGAATACCCGCGCCTGCGCGTGGGCATCGGCCGGCCGCCCGGCGGGATCGATGCTCGCGACTGGGTGCTCTCGGAGTTCGCGCCGGATGAGCGCGAGGTCGTCGATGCGATCATCGGTCGCGCGCGGGCCTGTGTCGAGATGGCCGTCACGGACGGGATCGAGGCCGCGATGAACGAGTTCAACTCCTGACCGAAGGCCGGGAGTGTCCGCGAGGGGGCGACGAGATGGCGCGAAAGGTGCGCAAGAAGCCTCAGAAGAAGCTCAGCGCCGCCGCATGGTTCGGGATCGGCTGCGGCGGTGTCATTGTGCTCGGTCTTATCATCGCGGGCGTGATGTACTTCATGCTCACCGGCGAGCCGGCGCCTCCCCCCGAAGCGACGGCCACCGCCGGTTCCTCGGAGAGCGCCGGCGGGACTCGCCGATCGTCCGCCCGCTCCGCCCCTCCTCTTGAGCAGCAGGTTGAGTACGTGGAGCAGGCCAGGCGGTCGGAGGAGCCGGTCGCGGTCACGATGACGATCCGCGAATCGGAGCTTAACGAGATGATCCGGCGCGAGGCCACCGGTGACGTGCGCGACCTCACCGTCTACCTCGGCGACGGCACCATCGCGGCGACGGGGAAGACCGACTACCGCGGGCGGACCGTGCATCTGACCATCCGAGCGCGCCCCGTGGTCAGCGGCGGAGAGCTTGCGGTGCAGGTGGAGGAGGTCATGGTCGGGAGGCTGCAGGCCCCCTCGGCGATCCACGATGAACTGCAGGCGGAGCTTGACCGCGGCCTGCAGCGGGCGGTGCGCGAAGGCAACGTGCAGGTCAACGATGTGCAGGTCAGTCCCGACGTGATGACTATCAGCGGACGGGTCGGCGGAAGGTGAGGGCCCCCCGGCGGGGCGGCCGGGGAGTGAGTCGCCGGTGAGGACGGTTCTGCTCGTGGCGGCCCTCGCTGTCCTGGTCGTGATACTGCTGGCGCGTCTGCTGATGACACGAACCGGACGTGAGGTCCGGGCGACGCGTCTGCGCCTCACCGTGCCCGATCTCTCCGCGACACTCGACCAGCCTCTCCGCATGGCCGCCCTGTCGGATCTGCACGTTGGCAGTCTCAACGTGCCGGCCGATCGACTCATCGCGGCGGTCGATGCCGCTCACCCCGATGTGCTTCTTCTCTGCGGCGACTACGCCGCCGGGCTCAGCGCCCACGACGAGGCCCTCGAACTGATCGCAGCTCTCAGCGCCGATCGGCCCACGTTCGGCGTGCTCGGCAACACCGACCACTACCAGCATTTTGACAGCCGGCGTCTGCGCGAGATCCTGCGCGCAGGTGGGGGCGATCTGCTCATCAACGAGGCGGGTCACGTGCACGTGGGGGACATGATCATCGAGGTGCTCGGCATGGACGATCCCCTCCACGGTGGCGCCAGCGTGAGCGCGACGCTCGAAGCGGCCGGCGGGGATGCCGACGTGCGCGTCGGGCTGTGTCATTCTCCAGTGCTCTGGCAGAAGGTGCATCGCCTGGATGCGGCGATCACTATCTTCGGGCACACGCACGGGGGGCAGATACGCCCTCCGGGGGTCGAGGCGCCGGTCACGCACACCACGTACCCGCGCGAGCTGGCGGCCGGGCTCTTCCGCCACGAAGAAGGGGCGGATCGTCCACGACGCCTTGCCGGCCACTGGGAGATCCTCCGGCTCCGGGAGCCGCTGGAGGTCTCGACGACCGAGGGGCCGCTGATGTACATTACACGTGGGTTGGGGATGGGCGGGCTGCCGGTGCGGGTGATGTGCCCGCCGGAGATGCTCGTCATTGAGATGGTGCGGGAGAAGGCAGATGGAGGTGCGGGACGCGATGGCTGATGACGCCGACCGGACACATTACTTCACGACGAAGCCCGACGTGCCGAGCGAACCGCAGGAGATTGAGGCGCAGGTCCGGGGGCGCAGGCTGAGTCTTGTGACCGATCGGGGCGTTTTCTCGCGCGGGAAGGTGGACGCGGGGAGCCGCCTGCTGGCGGAGCAGATGGACCTTGACGACGCGGCGGACATGCTCGACTGGGGCTGCGGGTGGGGGCTGGTCGGGATCGTCGCGAAGAAGAAGTGGCCCGACCTCGATGTCGTGATGGTGGACATCAACGAGCGGGCGTGTGAGCTTGCGCGGAGGAATCTGAAGCGCAATGACGTGGAGGCGGAGGTCATTGCGGGTGACGCAGGCGAAGTACTGGCCGGGCGGCGCTTCGACGCGGTGGTGTGCAACCCGCCGATCGCCGCTGGCCGGGCGGTCGTGCTGCGGGCCATGGATCAGGCCGCCGAGCTTCTTCGCGAGGGCGGAGATTTCTGGATGGTCGCGGCGACGAAGAAGGGCGCGAAGACTCTGAGGCGGAAACTCGAGGAACGTTTCGCGGACGTGGAATTGACGGCGAAGCGCGGGGGCTTCCGCGTCTACCGCGCCTCGGAGCCGCTGGACAGAGAGGATGAGGGAGAATGACCGGCAGGGAGCGTTTCAACCTGGCGCTCGCCCATCGCGAGGGTGACAGGGTGCCGATCGACGACAGCCCGTGGACCACCACGATCGCGCGCTGGCGGCGCGAGGGACTGCCTGAGGGCGTATCACCGCAGGAGTATTTCGGATATGAGATGGGCGGGGTGGGCGCCGACCTCTCGCTGGGGATGGAGCCGGAGGTGGTGGAGGAGACCGAGGAGTACACGATCGCGTGGAACGCCAACGGGGCGCTGCGTAAGAATTTTCGGCACTCGACCTCCACGCCCGAGTGCATCGACTTCAAGATCAAGACCCCCGAGGACTGGTTCGCGTGGAAGGAGGGGCTTGAGGTCGGGCGCGACCGGATCAACTGGGAGGGTGCGCTGACGGCGATGCGCGCGGCGCGTGAGGGCGGCCTGTGGTTCCCCTACCGCGCCGCGACCGGGTATGACAAGACTCAGGGCGTGATTGGCTCTGAGCGCCTGCTGATGGCGATGGCGACCGACCCGGACTGGTGTGCGGATATCTTCATGACGTGGACGGAGATGATCATCCGCAGCGCCGAACTGATGATGGAGGGCGGGCTGGAGTTCGACGGCGCGTTTCTCTACGACGACATGGGCTACCGCAACGGGCCGCTCTTCTCGCCGCAGATGTACCGCGACCTGTGCAAGCCCGCTCACGCGAGAGCCTGCGACTTCTTCCACCGCCACGGGCTGAAGGTCATCCTGCACTCCTGCGGCAACGTCGCCGCGCTGGTGCCTGACCTGATCGACGCGGGCTTTGACTGCCTGCAGCCACTGGAGGTCAAGGCGGGGATGGACCTCGTGGCCCTCAAGGAGCGCTACGGCGACAGACTCGCGTTCATGGGCGGGATCGACGTGCGCGCGATGGCGCATGGCGACCCGCGTGTCATCGAAGAAGAGATCGCGACGAAGATCGGGCTTGCGAAGCGCGGAGGCGGGTACATCTATCACTCCGACCACTCGGTGCCGGATAATGTGAGTTTTGAGCAATATGAGTACGTGATGCACCTCGTGCGCGAGCATGGGCAATATGACTGATGGATCGGCGGCAGCCGGGAACGCTGTCGGGCCTTCGGGGCGGCGGGGTCGTCCTGGTCTGATTGTCATGATCGTGCTGGCGCTCGTGCTCGGCGTCGGCCTGCGTCTGTGGCCGCTGCTGATCAAGTCGGGATATACGCACGACGGGACGATCTCGTACCTCGCGGCGACGGGGAATCAGGGCAGGTGGGAGGCGCTGCGGGATGCTCACGCGCGGCCCTTCGCAGCGTGGACGCCGGTGGCCGAGTGGCGTGACCTGCTGACGGTCGCGGAGGACGCCACGCTCCGGAGCATTGCCACGGACCTGGCGCACCACGATGTGCATCCGCCGCTTTACTTCTGGTCGTTGCACTACGCGGTGCGGGCGCTGGGTGTCCATCCGTGGGTCGGCGGGGCGCTGAACCTTCTGCTGAGCGTGTTGGCAGGGGCCGCGCTCTACGGATTGGCGCGGTCGCTCAAGCTCGGCCGCGTTTCTGCGGTGCTGGCTGCGGGCGCGTGGGCGGTCAGTCCGGCCGTGGTATACACCTCGACTGAGGCCCGGATGTACATCCTCCTGCAGCTTGCGGCCATCGCGTACACCTGGCTTTTGATACGCCTCGCCGCCGATGATGCGTCGCCGGGGATCGGCGAGTACGCCGGTCTGGCGTTGATCGCGGCGGTCGGGATGCTGACGCATTATTACTTCGCGGTCGTCGCCCTGAGCGGGCTGCTGGCGTTGATCGTGGTGGGATGGCGCGACATTCGGAAGCGCATCGTCGCCACCTGGGGAGCGATGGCGGGCGGTGTCGCGCTGATGGCGGCGGTGCATCCGCAGTTCTGGCGATCATTCTTTCACACGAACGAGCTTTACTCGTCGCCGTCGTTCGCCGACATTCCCGCACGGCTGTGGACGTCGGCGTGGAGCATCGGGCAGTTTGTGACGCTGTCGCGGAGGGTCGGGGCGGCCGGTGTAGTGCTCGTCGCCGCGGCCGCTGTCGTTTGCCTGCTCGCACCACGAACGCGCGAGCGGATGCGGGCGTCATGGCGTGGGATGAGCCGTCCGCTGAAGCTGACGCTGCTGACCGGCGCGTTCCTGGCGGCCGGCGTGATTTTCACGCTGGTCCGCCTCGGCCCCCCGCCTGCGAACGCCGCGCGTTATCCGGCGGCGCTGTGGCCTTTCGCGGCACTGGCGGTGGTTGCGCTGCTTTCGCGCCTGCGCGACCGTCGCTTTGCGCGAATCGTGTGGGCGGTCCCGGTGGTGCTCGCGGTGATGAGCGTATATGCGACTGCCCGCGGCCACGGGCCGTCGCTTGAGCCGATGCTGCCTCCCGCGACCTTCGCCGGGGCGGAGCGTGTCGCGGTGGACACCGGAGCGCGGGGGATGGTGATCCGCCTCATTGAGTTGATGGATCCCGAGATCATACTCTTCGCGGCCGAGCAGCGGTGGATGACGCAGCATTCCGATGCCTGGCTGGGCGATCTGAGGCAGGGCGACATGGTCATCAGCGCGGCGACGGTGTGGAACACGCCCGGAGGGAGAGCAGAGCTGCTGGAGTTGCTCGAAGAGAGGTACTCAGTTGAAGTCGTGAGGGGCGGCGAGGACGAGCATACTGTGATATACTGTGTGCAGCGGTCTCGATGAGGCATCAGAAACGGCCCCCGACACCGGGGTGTCCTCGAAATGTCGGTGCAGCCGGGCCAACGATCCCGACGCATTCCTTTTGCGCAAAAGGATCTGGACTCCGGGCGCCCTCGCCCGGAGAGTCGTTGCGGCGGCATGATGCGGCAAAGACGGCGTCCAGGCGAGGGCGCCTGGACGCCAGACGCAGGGCGAATGTTCTGGGGACGAGATCACTCAGATCAGGCACCAGGAACTTGCCTCTGCACCCGCACCGGCGCCGCGTTGAAGGAGGAGCCGTGGTTTGTGTATACTCACGAACACAATGTGACTGAGCGCAGTCGGGCTTTGCGGGACCGGGCGGTGGCGCATCTGGCTGATTGCTGCGACCGGCGGCCGCAGGTCGTCGCGCGTGCGCCCGGCAGGCTCGAGGTGCTCGGCGGGCACACTGATTACAACGAGGGCTTCGTGCTGGCGGTCGCGACCGAGCAGGCCACGGTGGTGGCCGCCGCGCGACGCGAGGACAGCCTGGTGCGCGCGTGGACGGATTGCGACGAGAGCGAGGCGGACTTCGACACCACGCGGCTTGACGAGGGGCCGTGGGGACGGTGGTGGGACTACCCTGCTGGCGTTATCAGCGAACTTCGGGCGGAGGGCTGCGCTCCGATCGGCGCGGACGTTGCGATCGTGAGCGACGTGCCGGTGGGGGGCGGCGTGTCATCATCCGCGGCGCTTGAGGTCGCGTCCGCGATCGCGATGAGCGAGCTTTCGGGGTGTCAGATCAAGCCTGAGGCGCTGGCGCTTTTGTGCCAGCGGGCAGAGAACAACTACGTTGGAATGAACTGCGGGATCATGGATCAGTTCGCGTCGGTCTTCGGCCGGGCGGGCCACGCGATGTGGCTTGACTGCCGGAGCCGGGAGCATCGCGCGGTGCCGATGAACTCCGAGGACGCGCGCTTTGTCGTATGTGACACAAACAAGCCGCGGGAGTTGGTCGATTCGGCGTACAACGAGCGTCGGGAGACCTGCGAGCGGGCGGCGGAGGTCCTCGGGGCGCGGGCACTGCGCGACGTGGACGAGCAGATGCTCGCGGCGAACGCGAAGCTGCTGAGTGAGACGCATCTTCGGCGCGCAAGGCATGTGGTCAGCGAGAATGCGCGCGTGAACGCGGGCGTAGAGGCGCTGGAGCGCGGCGACATGGCGGTGCTGGGTGAGTTGCTCAGCGCCAGCCACGCGAGTCTGCGCGACGACTACGAGGTAAGCTGCGAGGAACTGGAGATCATGCGCAACGCCGCGCTCGGCGCCCCGGGGTGTTTCGGCGCGCGCCTGATGGGCGCGGGCTTCGGCGGGTGCGTGCTGGCGCTGGTGGAGCGCGCGACGGTCGACGAGTTCGCCGCGCAGGTCGGGCAGCAGTATCAGGCGGAGACGGGCCTCGAGCCGGACATCTTCGCGACGGCGCCGGCGGACGGGGCCGGGCGTATTCCGGATGAAAGTGGGGAAGAGCAGTGACTCGAGTCGAAGAGGTCAATGCGAAGCTTGAGACGGTGCGGGCGTTCATCGATGAGGCCGGCCTCGGCGCGATGGTGGTGAGCACGCGGGCGAATTTCGCGTGGCTGACCGGCGGCGGGCTTTCCCACGTGGTGCTCAGCTCCGAGAGCGGCGTGGGTTCGCTGGTCGTCACGCCGGACGGGCAGCATCTGCTGACGAACAACATCGAGGCGCCACGCCTGGAAGACGAGGAAGTCGGCGACCTGCCCTTCGAGATTCATTACATGCAGTGGGACGAGGAGGACGTCGAGGAGATGCTCGCGACCGTGGCCTCGGGCCCGCTCGGGGCGGACGCCCCGGCGCCCTTTGCGCGTGACGTCTCCGACAGCTTCAACCGGCTGCGCTGGCAACTGATGGAGCCGGAGATCCGGCGTTATGAGGAGCTTGCGGCGATGGCCTCGCGGGCGATCGCTGAGACCGGTCGGGAGATCGAGCGGGGGATGACCGAGCATGAGATTGCGGCGACGCTGATGCAGAAGGCACTCGCCGAGGGCGCGCAGCCCTTCGTCGCGCTGATCGCGACTGATGAGCGAGCGCTGAAGTACCGCCACCCGATCCCGACGGATAAGACGCTGGACCGGCATGCGATGCTCGTGATCGGTGTGACGAAGTGGGGGCTGGGCAGTTTCGCCACGCGGATCGTTCACTTCGGCGAACCGCCGACGGAGGTTCGGGACAAGCATGCGGCGTGCTGCTACGTGGACGCGTGTTTCAACCTCGAGACGGTCCCGGCCGCGGATGTGGCGGAGATCTTTCGCAAAGCGACCGAGGCCTACGATGAGGCGGGCTTTCCCGATGAGTGGCGGCTTCACCACCAGGGAGGCGCGACGGGCTACGCCGGACGGGAGTACAAGGCGACCTTCGAGTTGGAGGAGACGGTGCTGGCGAACCAGGCCTTCGCGTGGAACCCGTCGATCGCGGGGACAAAATGCGAGGACACGATCATCACCACCGAAGACGGACAGCGCTTCCTGACCGACCCTGCGGGATGGCCGACGCTGCCGGTCACGTACGAGGGGACGACGATCGAGCGGCCGGACATCCTGGTGAGGTGAGAGGGCCTCGCACGACAACATCGGCCCCTCCCCCCGGCCCCCTCCCCCTGGATCAGCAAACGACGCTGATCAGGCGGGAGAGGGGGAGAACGGCGCTGACTGCACGGTCGTGACGGCAACGCTTACACCTGAGGACGATCGATCAGAGGAATGAGCACGTGTATCTGAAGAGTCTGTCGATGCGAGGCTTCAAGAGCTTCGCCGATCACACGGAATTTGAGTTCGGCG
>JBKHFA010000091.1:0-11938 GCA_046540615.1 Armatimonadota bacterium
CGAGTTCGGGTTCCTCCTGCTCGGTCTCCACCTTGATGAAGACCCATCCGTCCCTCGTGGTGCTGAATTCG
Source organism: Armatimonadota bacterium (assembly GCA_046540615.1). GTDB lineage: Bacteria > Armatimonadota > Zipacnadia > Zipacnadales > UBA5352 > UBA5352. Next base: position 72 of record JBKHFA010000091.1, read on the forward strand.
AACGCCTGCTCCTCAGCGGTGGCCTGCAGCGGCTGCGCCAGGACCTCCACCACCAGGTTGTTCAGCCGCCGGTGCGCGGAGGTGTCCACCTCGGGAGTTTCGACCAGTGTGATCGTGTAGGAGTCGTCGAAAACCTTCTCCCCGCCGTCGCGCTCGACGAGGGCGACCTCGAGAGTGTGGTCGCCCGCGGCGATCCCGGAGAGGTCCACGCTGTTGAGTTCCGGCGTGAGGGGAGAGGTGCGGGTCGTCTCCCCGTCGATGGTGTACACGCAGTCATATTCGGCGTGGGGCTGCTCCGCGACGCCGAAGTAGTGGAAGGTCAACTCGGGATCGTCGAGCGAGATCTTGTTGAGCAAAGGCTCCCAGGCGACGAGTCTGGGACGCTGCTGCTCGAGCAGGACCGACGATACCGCGCTGCCCTCCAGTGCGCCTTCGCTGACGGCCTCGAGCGTGACGTTGGCGAACTGGACCTCGCCGACGTAGTTGATCGCGAAGATGGCCACCCCGTAGCCGGCGCCACCCTCACTTTCCGGCATCTCAAAGGTCTCCTCCAGGTGCTCCCAGCCGTCGGTGTTTTCCGGGAGCGACCTGATTCCGGCCTCCTCGTGCCAGCCGCTGTTGTGTACGATGACGCCACAGTGGCCGCTGCTGAAGTCCTCGGTCTTGACCCATGCGCTCATCTTATACGTCTCGCCCTCGCGGACGAGCAGGTCGTGCTGGCGGCAGGTGGCCCTGACGCCCTCCAGCCCCTCCGGATTGCTGAAGACCACGGCGCCGGCGCCGTCCGGCCCGCCGGTCGCGTCGTAGCTGGTGTGTTCCCCGCCTTTCTGCCAGAACATCGGGAAGTCAAGCTGCTCGGTCTCGAACGTTCCGTTGATCAGCAGATTCTCTCCGGGCTCCACCGCCGCAAAAGCGGTGCCTGTCGAGAGCAACAGTATCAGGGCAACCAGTCTGTTCATCATGTCTTCCTCCCTGTGTGTGGAAGTGAGCCAACGCGGTCAAGTCCCGAATTCAACGCAGAAGTGCTCCGGCATGAGCGTCTCAGGCGGCGAGTGTGTCGGCACGCCTGGTTCCCGGTGCCGGGTCGGGTCACCTTCTTTGCGCAGCATCACCAACTGGCCGGGCCTTCTATTGTCCTCCTGAGAGAGACATTGAGCGGTGTTCCTCATCTCAGATCTCAATCGCGTGGATTGTCCCGTCGGTGGTCGCGGCAAGGATTTCCGCGCGGCCGTCTCCCCGGATGTCCGCGACGGTGAGACGCAGCACCTGCAAACCCACCTCGACGCTCCGGAGCAGCTCGCCCTGCATCGACCACATCTGCACGGCGCCGTCGTCTGAGGCCGCGAGGATGATCGGCGCACCATCGATTTCGGTGACGAGCAGGTCGTTGATCGAGTTGTGCGCGTTGCGCAGCCAGTGAACCTCCCCGCCCGCGCCCAGCGCCCGGATGAACCCGTTCTTGCCGGCCGTGACGAGATCATCGGTCCCATCGCCATCCACATCCGCGACCACGACGCTGGTCTGCGGGCAGCCGGTGTTGATGCGCCACAACTCCTCGTGCTCCCAGTCACCGGCATCGGTCGCTTCCACGGTGCTCGCGGCGATGCCGGTCTGACCGGCCGCGATCATCTCGTCGGTGCCGTCACCGTCCAGGTCGGCGGTGACTCCGGCTGACGCCGGGCCGATGCGCGTGCGCTGGAAATGCGATGCCTCTCCGTCCGCGTCGATCCAGTTGGTGTCCGCGAACGAGGTCCCGAGGAATATCTCCTGCGCGCCGTCACCGTTGATGTCGCCGGTGTCGATGAACGTGGTGGAGTGCGAGTAGTAGTAGGTGTGCCAGAGTTCCTCGCCCGAAGCTGAGAATGCCGAGAACTGCCAGTTGTCGGCTCCCACGAGTATCACCGGCGGCTCATTCGGCTTCAGCCGCGCCACGTCGATCCGCCTGACCCTGCCCGTCTCATAGCTGGTCGGCCGGAAGCCGTAGGTCCGCTGTTCCCAGACCTGCTCCCCGTCGGCGTCCAGCCGGTAGAGGTGGTTGTCTTCGCCGCCGGTGAGGATCGCGGTCTCTCCATCCAGTTCGCCGGTCCAGACCGCGTTGACGCCTCCGTCCACCTCAAACGTCCACAGCACCGTCCCGTCGCTGCCGAGACAGTGCAGGGCGCCATCTGAACCGGCGACCAGCAACTCCTCCGCGCCATCGCCGTCGAGGTCCCCGGTCGCGACATCGTTGATCTGCCCGACGCCCTCGCCCTCCCCCGGGGCCGGATAGACAACCACTTCCGCCACGTAGGCGGCATCCTCAGGTGTCGCCGGGGTGAAGGTGAGGCGCAGATATCGTCCGCGCGCGCCGAGACCGTCAGCCTCACGGATGCGGCTGATGTCGCGTTCGGCCTGGCCGACGATCGGGAACTCGACGTCCAGTGGCGTAAGCTCGTCCGGATCGTCGCCGATCGCAGCATCCACTCCGCTGAGTTCGTGGTCGGTCATGCCCTCCCAGGTGTACATTTGAACACGATCGACGGACACGCTTTCGCCGAGATCGAGGATGACCTCCGGCGCCTCACCGGCCTCCCAGATCGCCGAGACGGTCGAGACGCGCCAGTCGCCATCCACCAGCTTCTCCACGGGGCTGCTGCGCCCGGGCTTGCAGGGCGGCTCGGCCGTCACCGCCTGCACGGAGTGTGGCAGCATCTCCCGGACGCCTTCGTAGCTCCACAGGATGCTGCCCACGCGCTCAACATCAGCGGCGACTGCGGGACCGTCCGCGGCAGCGTCAGGCCACGCCGAGGCCTCACTCTGAAAGCGATCGAGAGCAGTTCCGATCTGCTCCCCCTCGGTGTATTCGAGCACCTGTCGCCCTGCACCGAGTTCGACCCGCGCGCGTCCTTCTGCGACGGTCTGCACCGCCTCGCCTCCGACCTGCACCTCACCGGCGACGGCCAGTGACAGGCGCGCCGGCCCCTCGGGGTCGTCACCGCAAATCACGATGCCCATCCCATCCCGGTCCAGTTCGACGGTGACCGGTCGCGACGCCCGGAGCACCTCCGTGCCGAACAGGTCGCACTCAGTGGCATCCACCAGCGCAATTGTGTTCGGATCAATCAACAGCATCCGCGCATCGGTCTGCAGCGGCGCGGGCGTTTCCGGGCCTGTCGCCACCAGGGTGTACTGACCATCCCGCTCGACCCGCCACGCCTGTTCGGCAACCTTCGTCATCGCCGGCGCGTCCTCCGCTCGCTGCGGCCATGCGAGAACGTTCGCGTAGGTGAAGCCGTCGCCGGGGCTCATCTCACGCGAGACGACCTGGCGGAGCGCATGTGCGGGGACTTCGCCCAGGTGTCGCTCCCAGGCGGCCTTGGGCTGCCCGGTTCCATCGGAGGTGATGACCATCGTTTTGTCGAGGTCGCGAGCGGTGTAGGTGTCGCCCTCCAGGCTCCCCTCCATCGCGAAGCGCCACGTGGAGTTGGTCTGATAGTCGCCGGCCTCCTCGCATGTCATCTCATCCGCAACCACGAAGAGACCGTCCTTGAGCCAGAAGATATTCCGGGTCCACGAAAGCCCGTTCGCGGGTGACTGTGTGCGCGTCATGCCGGTGGAGAGCAGGTCGGCGAATGCCTGAAGCTCCGCCGCGTATGCTTCACCGGAGGACTGCCCGTCACGCGCCACGAACACACCGTTGTGGTCGTACATCGTCTTCAGCGCGTAGGCGGTGTCGATGACCCAGACAGTTCCGTCCGCGCTGATACGGGTGATGGCGTTGCAGTCGTCATGCCCGTGGCCCATCCCGCCGATGCCGTCCAGCAGCATGTAGGGCTCATCCGCGTCGAAGCCCTCGCGGAAGGCGATCTTGTCGAATGTGCGGGCCCATGGGACACGGGTGTACTTGCCTCCGCGCTCGGCGAGGTCGTCGTAGTAGGCGCGGCTCCACGGGATCCTGACGATGCCCGTGGCGTCGACCGGCATCAGCGACTCGACGGGAACCTGTGCATCGGGGAGGTTGCCATGGAGATACTCGGCGATCCACCGCAGGCTCCCGTCGCCGTAGTGGCGGGCGGCGAGGCTCAGGATATACTGCGCGTGGCTCGAGTACCCCCGCAGGCTTGCGCCGACGTCTCCGAAGCCGGCCGCGTTCCCCATGTTGTCCGCGGTGGCGAGAATCAGGTCGCCCATCAGTCGGGCGTTGCCGTTCCAGAAGAAGTCATAGTCCGGCCGCCACAGGGCGTACTTGATCATGTGCTTGCTGGACCACCACTGGTAGCCGTTGGCATCACAGCCGGTCTTGAACGACTGCTCCTGACCGCCAAACGCGATGTCCGCCGACTCAACCCAGTGCTCCGCATCCTCGACGGCCTGCGGCGACAACTCGCACGCTCGCAGCAGGTACATCCCAAGCCGCAGATACCCGAGAGTGCCGTTGCTGGGGTGGTTGGTGATCGGCCGCAGGCCCTCCTGAACGCGTCGGGCGAGGCCGGGCGACGACCAGTAGCGGTCTTCCCACAGGCGGCCGAGGGAGTAGAAAAGCGCTGCATTCTCCGCGCGCTGCTGCTCGCTGAAGAACGGGTCGGCCTCCATCCGCTCCCACGCGATCACGAGGTCCTTGAGCCGGAACTCCACGTGGCGCGCCTCGTGGAGGAGATCGCCCATCTCAGCGAGCGCGTCGAGCGCCATCTGAAAGCGCTGCATCTCCTGCGGATTACCCGTCTGATAGTAGCGCTCGCCGGCCCTGAGGGCCTGGCCGATGATGTCTGATGGGAACTGCAGAATGGGCTGATCCGTGTATGTGATCTCCTCGCGGTACTCGGCGAGTTCAGCCTCACTGTAGCTTTGTCGCGTGAAGCGCCTGGCGCCCTCCCGATCAACGCCTGACTCAAAGCGCCACGCCCACGGCAGGATCACGGTGCCACCGTCGCGCTGAAGATCGCCCGCGAAGGCCTCCACCGCGCCGTTGAGGTCATCTGCGCGCGATGCACCCACGATGATGGCGTTGTGCTCTGGCGTCCACGGGCCACAGACGGTGCGCACGATCCAGCCTCCGGACCCAGGATAGTCGAGGTCACACAGCGCGAATTCACGGATGTAGAGTCGGAATATCGCGCGGTTGTTCCAGGCATTGCCCACCAGCACGAGGTTCTGCTGCTGAAGCTCGGGCGAAAGGCCCTCGTCGAGGCCGAGTACGCTCTTCTCATCGATCACCGCGGTCTCATCGCCGATGGCCGCGGCGATCTCCTCCGCGGCTGCGGCAATCTCCGGATCGTCCATCCGCGCCACGACAACGGTTCGGCTCTGATCGCCCTCGGCCAGCACCGTGTCGCGCTGCAGGTCGATCGGCGTCACGTCACCCTCCGCCGCGGACGACAACCGCGGCCCTGTGACGAGCGCTGCGGCGACAAGCAGCAGAAGGCAGCATGCGCGCGCGAATGTGGTCGAGTCGAGGACAGGCGGTGATGAGGATATCATGGCAGATGCTCCCTGTGGCACTCAGTAGTGAGGTGGCGCTGGTGCTTCGTCTGATTCAGTCCGCGTACCAGCCTTCGACGAGCATGACCTCGCTGACTTCCAGTTGCATGCCACCGTATGCCTTCAGGATGATGCGGGCGTTCGTGAATTCGTGATCCGCGCGGAAGGTCAGTGTCCTTAGAACCCGGTCCTCGGACGCGGACCAGCGGGCGCGATGGTCCTCGACATCCACGAGGCCGGCAGGCTGCTCGGGGATCTGCCACTTCACACCGGCGGTGACGATCGAGGGGCCGGTCGCGCGGTAGACAACGCCGAGCGTGTATCGGCCCTCAGGCTCCAGTTCGATCGCGCGCGACGCCTGTGAGCGGTAGCCGTTTGCGCTGAGATCAGTGGCATCGAGAGACACTGGAGCTTCGCCGAAAGCATCTTCGACGAGATTCTCCTCCTCAGCGACCTTTCTCAGGTCTTGAGCGGTTCCGTCCTTGCTCTCTGCAGCCGCAACGTTGCCCAACACGAGCGCGCAGGCAATGGTGAGACAGAGAACTGATTGGGCCGAGACACTCATTGCTTCAGCCTCCATTTGGCCGGTGGTGCGGGACGGACCTATCTCGCGGCAGGACCGGCCGAGCGCCCCGCGTCACTGTCGATACAGTAGTTGTGTTCGGACTCTCGACCGGAGAATCCTTCGGCCGCCGGCACATCGGCACGATTGCCACCTCTGACACACCGGTGACGCGGACGCGAAATCTGTCTTTTTGCGGCGTCAATTCCCCCCGGGGCAAGAAGCGACGGGCTCATCTCCCCAGTGGTGTCCTTCCGCTGCTCGCGTCGATGCCCTCCTCGTAGGCCGCGAAGGCTTCTTCGTTACGCAAGGCGACGTTGTGGAACGCCCGACTGTCGCAGTACCACTTCGGCTCCGCCGTCAGCAGCAGGGGTCGCTGGAAGATGTCCGCAAGCTCGGCTGCCCCCTCTCCGAAGTCGAGTAGAAGCTCGTGGGTCTTCGCCATCTCGCGCTTGATCGTGTATGTGCCGACGCGCAAGCTGGTGACCCTCCTCCTCGAAGGGGAACTGGTCGTAAAGGCCCGTCTCGAAGTCGGGCGCGAGGTCCACGCGCACCGCGCCGTCGGTGATCGCGTACTGTACATGATAGCTCGAATGGTACCAGTCGAGTTCACAGGCGCTTTTCCACCACCGCGAAGACTCCTGGCGCCTCCCCTGTCTCTCAAGCACGTCCGCCAGCTTGGCATGCAACGCAGGGGCGATTGGATCCAGACGCAGTGCTTTCCTGTAAGCCCTCTCGGCCTCGTCGAGTCGGTGTTTGGCGTGACTATGCAGGTGCTCCGAAGAAGCCACACCTCCCCTCAACGGGAAGCTGATTGCCTCCCCCTGCAGATACACGGGCACACGCGTCCCGTCGTGGAGGTCGGCGACATACTTGGGGGGCTTCGGCGGGAGTGTGCGTGCTGCCGAATGCAACTCCGTCGCCGCCACAGTGACCGGGCTGTCATCTACCAGCACTGTCAGACCCTGTTCACCGCCCACCGTATCGGGCACGTTGGAAACGACCCGGATCCGGTTGACTAAGTTCGACCGCCTTCGCCGCATACCCGACGGATCTCAGCACGAATACAACCTCGCTGTTTCCGACATCGAGCAAGCGGCCGCGGAGAGCGGATACGTGCGCAAGCTGTGGACCTTCATACGTAGGGTCGAGGACATCACCGAGGTGCCCTACGAGGATCTTTCATTCTACGACGTTCTCGGCTTCAAGGCGAAGGTCGAGGCGCAACTCACTGGCGGGGATAAACCATGGAACTCGTGTATCTGGCGGGAGCTGATGGCCTGCGCGGATGCCGACGAGGGAATTGCCCGAGACCGAGTGCGTTCCGAGTTCGCTGCCCGTCGTATTATGGACTTGCTGGCCGAGGATGGCCTCGAAGACCTGACGATTGCGGACTTCGACAGATACGTGTTCCGTCACGGGGACATGTTTGATGCCGATGGGGAGAAGGTTGACCCACGGGAGATCGACGTCCGCGGCCTGCGCGAGCGTCTCGAGAGCGGCGAGTGGCAGGTCGTGGGGAATCAGACGGTGGGCCAGGGCACAAACAGCATCACGGCTTACATGTCCGGTATGGACGAGGAAGAGCAGCTCAACGTATTGCGCGACGGAATCAGCATTCTTCTCCACGAGGAAGGCGACGTATTCGAGCGTATGGGGAGAGCGAAGAACACAGTCCCAGGCTTCGGCGACAACGTCGTCACACTGCTCATGTGCATGGCTCGTCCGGATGAGTCACTCGCTCATTTGAGGCGAGGGTGTCGGAGGGGCTACCGGGTTGCAGGAGGAGCGCGAGCGTCAGGGGGCTGTCGGAAGGGGGCGGAGCAGTCTGCGGTAGTGTGAACCGATGGCACTTCCGGTCGCCGCTGTAGCGCCTCCACCGTGAGGAGCCCGGCGGCCAGGGCCGGACCAGTGGGGTTCAGGTCAGGGGATTTCTGGACAGCCGCGGGCTGTGGGTTGGCGATCTGCTCGAGCAGCGGACAATCCTCGGCGGGAAGGTCGCGCCCGGCAGGTCGCCGCTGACGACAGGAGTGCCTTTCCGCGTCACGTTGCGCTGAGGCCCGGCATACGGAGGCCACGGCACCGGGCCCGGTGTCGAAGACGAGTAATAGTACACTCAGACAGATTGCCGTCCGGCGGTGTCTGCTCATGTGAGATGATGGCCGAATGTCTGTATCTCACGCCACGCATGGTCCGCCGGCCCTGCACCACAGGCTCTGCACTTCACAACGTTCGCCACCGCTGCCGCGTTCCCGTCGCTCGACCCTCAATGAGCGTCTCTTCTTGTGACGTGCCGGATGAGGTAGTGCGCCGCGAGGCCGGCAATAAAACCGACCGCCATGTTGGTGATGAGCGAAACGACGACTGTCGCGACCAATGCAACAACGTCCAGTCCCCACTCGATATCGCCGGCGAACTTCGTAAGTTCGATCCCGACGAGAAACATCATGGCGCCGAGGATCGCCATCGGAAAGACCGAGAAGATGCCTGCTATTGCCCCGGCGAGAAACAGGCCCAGGCAGATCTCAATCAGTCCCTCGATGATGTTCGCGCCTCCGGTCCGGGCGCCGAAGTAGTACTGCCCGGCCAGCCCACCCGCACCGTGGCACATCGGCATGCCTCCGAGGAAAGGCACGATCGCGTTCATGATGCCCTGATTCCACGAGAGTTGCTTCTCGGTCACCGATCGATCGGGGAAGTAGTCGGAGATCAGCGCCGAGGTTGCGATCGTCGCGTTGGTGACCGTGAGAGGAATCTGGGCGAACCCTGCAAGCAGGAGCGTCCGCCAGACGTCCTCGAACTGAAAGCCGGTGAGAGGCGGGAGACTGAAGGCCACCGGGGCGCTCTCTTCGAACTGCCCGCGGAGTAGCATGATGACAATGCCCATCAGCATCAGCACGATGGCGGCCGGGGCGTAGCGGTTCTTGCGCAGCAGCAGCACGATGATGACCGAAGCAACCCCGAGTGCCCAGCCCGTGGAGATCATCTTGAAGGCCTCGACCGCCAGCAGCACGCCGAGGGTGACCTGAATGCCGCGGATCACCGAGGTTGGCGTGATCCGCGAGATCCAGCCTATGATTCCGGTGAGCGCGAGGAGGAGCCAGACGATGCCCATCGCGAAGCCGGATGCGTAGACCATCTCCGGCGACCACGCCTGCGCGATGGCGACGACGGCCAGGACCTTCATCGGCTCGATGGGCATCGGCAGGCGGTAGATGAGGCCGGTGGCGATGTTCGCCACGCCCATCATCACAAGAAAGCCCGCCGGGTCAAGGCCGCAGATAGCGATGTAGCCTATTGCCAGCGGCAGGAGCGTCCCGAAGTCGCCCATCGACCCCGCGAGTTCCTGCAGACTGAACTCAAATGAGCCTACCTTCATGGTCGCTCCAGCGCCGTTGCTTCCGTAATTCGGCCGCGTGGTCTCACCGCCCGCGCACCGCCTCGACCGGGTTCTGCAGGGAAGCCTGGCGGGCCGGGTAGATGCCGAAGATGAGGCCGATGGCGATCGACACGACGACCGCGCCGAGGGCGGCGGGGACGCTGAACGCCATCGACCAGTCCGTCAGCCGAGCCGTCACCGCCGCACCGGCCACCCCGAGGGCGACTCCCGCGATGCTCCCGATCACGCTGAGCACCGCCGCCTCGGTGAGGAACTGCACGAGGATGTCGCGCCGGGTCGCACCCACGGCCCGCCGCAGGCCGACCTCGCGGGTGCGCTCGCGTACCGACATGAGCATCACCGCGAGGATGCCGACGCCGCCCACCAGCAGCGAGATGCCGCCTACGCTCGTGAGCAGAAGCGTAAAGGAGCCGCTGATCTGCTGCTGCGCGGCGATGATCTCGGACTGGTTGAGCACCGTGAAGTCGTCGTCCACACCCTCGCGCAGGCGGTGCTGCTCGCGCAGTAGCGCCCCGATCTCCTCCTTCGCGTCCGCGAGGCTCTCTCCGCTGCGCACCTTCGCGTAGATGCTGTTCACGTGCGCGATGTTGAAGAGGCGGCGCTGCCCGGTGCTCAGCGGGATGAAAACCTGGTCATCCTCATCCTGCCCGGAGATGTCGAGCCCCTTGCGCTCCATCACGCCGACCACCTCGAAGGGCGCCCGGCCGATGCGTATGCGCGCTCCCATCGGGTCGCCGGCGCCGAAGAGCGCGTCCGCCACCGTCTGCCCGAGGACGACGTCGCGAGCACGGATGCGCTCGGCGCGCTCGGTGATGAACTGCCCGCGTTCCGCGTGGAAGTTGCGGGCCTCCTCGAAGTCGGGCGTGGTGGCGACCACGGTCGTCTGCGCGGTGACACCCTCCCAGCTTACCTCCATCTGCTTCGTGGCGGCGGGCACGACAAGCTCGACCTCGCGCAACTCCTCGGCGATCACCTCCGCGTCATCGACGGTGAGCGTCGTGACGGTGCTAGCGCGCTGACTGCGCCCGGCGGAGATCCGGGTCTCACCGGGGGAGATCACCAGCAGGTTCGTGCCGAAGGCCTCGATGGCGCGCTCGATCTCCCGCTGCGTGCCCTCACCGATGGACATCACCGCCACGACGGCGCCGATGCCGATGGTAATGCCGAGCATCGCCAGGAGCGTGCGCATTTTGTTGGCGCCGAGCGCGCGCCATCCGGCCTTTACGACCCGTCCCATCCTCACGCGGAAATCACCATCACTCCGTGCGCAGCGCTTCCACGGGATTGAGCCGGGCGGCGCGACGGGCCGGCTGAACGCCGAAGATCAGACCGACGGCGATGGAGAAGACTGCCGCCAGCAGCACGGCCAGCCACGAGAACGCGGCCGGGACCTGCGTCACCATCGGCAGCAGGGATGCAACCAGTGCGCCGAGGCCCACGCCCACCGCGCCACCGATCAGCGTGACCAGCAGCGCCTCGGCGCGGAACTGCCGCTCGATGTCGCGCTGACTGGCTCCAACAGCGCGCCGCAGGCCGATCTCCTGCGTGCGTTCGCCGACGGAGATGAGCATGATGTTCATGATCACCACACCGCCGACGATCAGCGAGATTGCGGCCACGATGCCGAGGAAGATGGTCAGCAGTCGCGAGGTCTGTCCGGCGAAGGCCACGACCTCTCCAGCGCCTCGCACCTGGAAGTCGCGGTCGTCCGGGTTGCGGATGCCGTGACGGTCATCCAGCAGGCTCTCGATCTCCGCGACCGTCGCGTCAAGCTGGCGCGGGTCACGCAGTTGGACAACGACCTGCGACATGTGATCGACATTGAAGAGCCTGCGGGAGAAGGTCGACATCGGTATTGCGACGCGGTTGTCGAAGTCCCCGCCCATCGGCGAGGTGCCCTTCGGCGCGAGGACGCCCTTGACGGTGAATGGTGTGTCCTCGATCCGCAGCGTCTCATCGATCGGGGACGCCCCATCGTAGAGTTCATCCACGATCGTCTGCCCGATCAGGCAGACGCGCTTCGCGGCGTTGACGTCCTCGTCAGTGATGAACTCCCCTTCGGTGAGGTCGTAGTTGCGCAGTTGCTGCCACTGTGGGAGAATGCCGAGCACCATCGTGTTCCTGTTTGCGTCGCGGTACCTGACAGGTACCTGCGACTGCCGCTGCGTCGGCGCCACGGCGCTGACGTTGGATATCTGATCGAGGATCGCCTCCGCATCCTCTCGGGTCAGGGTCGTGGGGGCGGCCTCTACGCTCGCCTCACGTCCGCGCCCGAAGCCGGACCCGGGCCTGCGCGCGAAGACCGTGATCGGCGCCTCGGCGAACATCTCCGAGACGCTCTCTTCGATCTCACCCTTCGTACCTGCGCCGACAGCGATGATGACGGTCAGCGCGGCGATGCCGATGACCACGCCGAGCATCATCAGGAACGAACGCAGCTTGTTGCGG
>JBKHFA010000092.1:0-11892 GCA_046540615.1 Armatimonadota bacterium
CCCCTCCGACGGCTCACGGCCCACTGTGGCCCCTGCCGAGATGTGTGTAAAGGTACGGTCGTTGTGGAGGGGCTGAAGAGCCAGACCTGGCGGTCGTTTAGCCAGGTCGGCGACGCCAGCCCGGCCGTTCTGTCGTTCGTCGTTCGCGCACAGCAAACGACAACGGCAACGACCGGGCCAGGGTCGGCCCGCCTACGCCCGTCCCTCGACTTCGGCCTCGAGCCGCCGCCATGCCGACAGCGCGCCGTCGCCGGTGCTCTCGGCGATGGCGCGAAGCTCCGGAAGCTGCTCGATGATGCTGCCGCGCTGGTGCTGCGCGTTGATATGCTCGATCATCGCCAGCAGGCCGCGGCCGACCGTGTCGTCACGGAGCGCCTCCTGCGCGGCCGCGCAGAACTGATGCATCCACTCCCGCCGGTCGCGCGCGACGGCGCGGCCCTCATCGGTGTTGAGCAGGTCCGTCAGTTCGTCCTTGCGCGGCAGCCAGTCGTTGAAGCCCTCGATCGTCTCCGTGACGCTCGAGCCGTGGCCCGCGCGGATCGTGATGAACCGCCACGTTCCGACCATCCCGAAGTTCGCGTCGATCAGGTCCGCGTCGCCGAGCACGAGATTCTCCACCGGATGCGCGGGCGTGTTGTCGCCCGCATGGCTGTCGATGGCGTCCACGACGCGCTCGCGAAGCTCATCGGACACCTCGCGCTCCTCCAGCAGCGCGCGTGTCGTCTCCGCCCCCGCGTGGGCGTGCTCACGGCCGACGGGCTTTTCGATGTCATGGAGGATCGCGGCGAGTTCAACGACTTCCGCGTCCGCTCCGGCCTCCTCGGCAAGCCGCAGGGCGAGGTTGCGCACCCGCAGCGTATGCTCCCAGGTGTATCCCGGCCAGTGGTAGCCCTCCCACTGCTCCGGCCAGTTCTCAAGTCTCTCTCGTACAATCGTTTCAAGTTCGTCGATGACCCGCGTCAACGTCGCGTACCTCGTTTCAGTCGATCGGTGCGTTTGATCCACATCCCCGCGTGCTTACTCTTCTCCTTCGGGTTGCTGCTCCGGCTCCTGCTGCTCCGGCGCGGGCGACCAGACCATCACCGGTCGCGTGATGCCGCCGGTCCCGAGTTCATTCGTCTCCTCGTTCGTCACCTTCACCGCGATCAGGTTCTGCCGGCCGAAGCGCACGGCGTGGGTGATGTCAAGCTCCGCGGGGGTCCACCCGTTGGTCTCAACCTCGCCGACGTAGATGTCGTTCACCCAGACCTTCGCGTTCTCATCGATGCCGCCGAACCACAGCATCACCTGCCGCCCGCCCCACATCGGGAGGATCTGCACCTCCTGGCGGTACCACATCGCGCCGCGGTAGTAACGCAGCCCCTGGTCAGACCAGCTCTCGGAGTACGTCCGCAGCGTCCGCCAGTCGCTGTCATCCACGCGGCGGGAGAAGAAGCGCAGGTCCTCGCCGACATTATTCGGGTCCATGTACGTCCGCCACCTGTCCGGCATCCCCTCGATGCTGCTGTTGCCGCCGCTGCTCCGCTCAAGGCCCTGCTCGACCTCCGGCGCCCAGAAGCGCTCCAGCCGCGCAACGCCGCCTCGCGGATGCAGCAGCGGCGGATCGTACGATTCGAGCCACCCCCCGACCTCGCGCATCTCATTGAGCGCCGCGTTTGCATCGGCCCATCGGTAGCTCTCCGCCGCCTCTCGCATCTGCAGAAAGGCGTTGAGGTAGTCCCAGCTTCGGGTGGCGACCTTCACGCGCTCGTCATAGGGGTGGTCGTTCTCTGTCACACGCGTCGCATCGGCAAGTCTCTGACCCAGGTACTCCATGTTGTCCGCCGAGTAGATGTCCGGAAGATTCACCGCGTTGCCGGTGTGGAAGGGGGCGTTGCGCCGCTGCCGGTCCATGTACATCCAGTAAAGCTGCATCGGCTTTGCCGCGGGGCCGTAGAAGCGGTCGTAGTAGTCCTCCATCAGCGCTTCAAGGTCCTGCTGGCTGTCCCACATAAGTTGCGCCATCACGTAGCCGAGCGGACCGTAGCTCGCCCACGACATCTGCGTCTCGATCCTCATGCCCGTGATGCCCGCGCGTTCGCTGTAAGGAATCTCGTAGCCCCAGCGGCTCACGTAATTGAGCGGCAGGTTCGGCCCCGCGAGGTTGTAACTGTAGCCGCGATGGTAGACCTCCGGAGAGAGCTTCGTCCACTCGCTGATCAGGTACTGATGGAAGTTGCGCTCGGGGCAGACGGAGTTGCCCATCCCGTGCAGCCGGCACAGGCGGATCGGCGCGATCGCCGGAACGATGCTCGGATCGGGCATGACCTCCCGCGGCGGCAGCATGTAGCTGTGATAGGCGTAGAAGGCAAAGCGGATGTCCGGGTAGACGTCATGCACCTGCGCGGCGACGGCGTTCGCGAAGCGCAGAAAGCGATCGGTGATCGAGACCTCACCTGAGAACGGGTCTACCTGACCGGTGTCCTGCGCGGTGCAGTCGGAGCACTCGCAGAACCCGCCGCCGTCGTTGGGGCCGATGCCGAACCAGGTTTTCTCCGGATTTGCGGAGTGCTCCTCGATGATCGCGCCCGCTACGAGGGCCGCCACTGTCGGGTTGGAGGTGCAAAGCTGCCGCGGCGTGCGCTCGCCATCCACCAGCGCAAAATACTCGGGGTTCGTCTCAAAGTACTTCTCGGGCGGCACGAGGCGGTTCCACGAGTGCGCACTCGGGAATCTTTCGCCCCCAAGCTTGTTCCGCAGCGCCCACAGGTCGGTGGCCTCGCCGGCGGGGAGGCTCTGCAGTGTTCGCCCCTTGAAATCCGGAAGCTCCACGCGGCTGTCGATCTGAAGCTGCACCTGCGTCAGCCGCGGCACCTCCTCACCGATCTCTCCCGGCATGAACCACCGGCAGCCAAGCTGCTCGAGCAGATCGTAGGCGGCGTAGCAGGTGGCGGTCGGGGTGGTCCCGGCCAGCCGCACGGCGCCGGGCGTCACCTCGATGAAGAATCCGCTCTCGTCGGCTGCCGCCCGCTCGCGAAGCAGCGGGCTCTCCGCGGCGTCGCCGATCTCGATGGTCACCGGCGTCTCCGCCGCTCGCGGAAGACTCTCGGCGCCGGAGAGCTTCGCGAGGTAGCGCTCCAGCTCATCCGCGGCCTGCTGCTCCATCGGGTCCGGATCGGCGGGAAGCTCAATCTGATAGCGCGCCTCCCCGCCGGTGACGAGGGTCACGGACTGTGCGGCGGCGAACTGGCAGACTGCGATCAGGGCGACAGCAACGATCAGGCTGCGAAGTTTCATCATCTCACCTCGAGGGAGCGGTCTTTCGATCTTGAGAGACAATTGACCATCCGCGACTGAGATTCCTCCCAACCCGGACTCCGGGCGCCCTCGCCCGGAGAGTCGTTTCAGCCGACCGTGTGGTCCGACAAAGGCGTGCAGTAAAATGTTTCACGTGAAACATTTGTTCGCGTGACGGAGGTTCGTTCACTGAGCGGGGCGACTTTCGCAGCGATCGCCTCGACCTACCACCGCAGCCGCGCCCCGCCGGTGCGATCCAGCAGCAGGCCCTCGCGGACGCCGCCGTCGCTCACGATGATCCGACTGTCGGGCGCCCCTTCTGCGAACACGTGGAGGATCCCCAGCCCCGGGCAGATGATCTCCGCACGGTCCGGATCGAACCACATTCTCTCGCGACGCTCCTCGAACGACAGCCGCCCGAGGTCGAAGAGGAGGTCGCATATCTCGCTGCTTTCGATCGAGCGTTTGCCGAGGAGTCGGGCTGCCGCCTGCGCCGTGCCGCCGGTGGCGACGACCACGTCCGCGTCGGCCACCGCGTCCACGGCATCCCGCAGGGTCGCGGCCATCATCGGGAAGTGAAGCGCCACCTGCATCTCCCACGGCAGGTTAGAGTCCGGGAGTGCCTCCGCGAAAGAGCGCGCGCCGAGCGGTCGGCTGATTGCGGCAAGCTCGCCGCCGCGCTCGACCATCGCCTCCACGCTGCGCCCGCCGATGTCAACGAGCGCGGGGCGTTCGGCCCTGATCGGAGGCTCTACCGCGAAGGCGCCCAGCCACGCGAGGCGCGCCTCCTCCTGCGGCTCGATGATCTGCACGGCCACCCCCGCTTCCGCGAGCAGGCGGGTGCGCAACTCATCGGGGTTGCCGGCGCTGCGCCCGGCCGCCGTCGCCACCGCGTGCGCGCGCGGCGGTCGGCCCCAGCGCTCAAGCGTTTCGGCGACGAACCCGATGGTGCTGTTGAGCGCGTGGCGATCGAACGCCCTCCCCTCGCCCAGTCCGCGGCCAAGCGCCGTCACTCGCTGATCGGCCGCAAGGACTCGGACCACGCCGTCCCCGCCGGGCCGCCCGAGGATGCCGCGAGCGGTGTTGCTGCCGATGTCAAAGGCGGCGTGAGCGCTGTCTTTCTCCATGCGGGGCCCTCCGACGCTGACAATCTCCGCCACTGAGAAGGAATATCCGCCGCGGCCGTGCAATATTCCTTCCGGATGCCGTGAGTTTCCTCTCAGCGCGCATCCACGAGACGACCGCCACATCGGCGCACGCAGATGCTCTCCCCCTGGAGGGGTACACATGTTGAGATCCGGAGAGGCGTATCCGGGAAAGCTCTTTGTCGTCGAGGGCATCGACGGCTCGGGCAAGAGCACGCAGATCGACCTTTTGCACAAGTGGCTGCTCTCGCAGGGCTACAGTACGTTCTTCTCCGAGTGGAATTCATCACCGCTGGTGAAGCGGACGACCAAGCGGGGGAAGAACAAGCGCCTCCTGACCCCGCTGACCTTCAGCCTCATCCACGCGACCGACTTCGCGGACCGCACCGAGCGTAACATCGTTCCCCCGCTGGAGGCGGGGGCTGCCGTGCTCGCCGATCGCTACGCGTACACGGCATTCGGGCGCGATGTCGCGCGCGGTGTTGACCCCGACTGGGTGCGCGACATCTACTCATTCGCGTACGAGCCCACGGTCGCGTTTTACTTCCGCGTGCCGCTGGAGGTCGCGCTGGACCGGATACTCACCGGCCGGCCGGAGTTGAAGTGGTACGAGGCCGGGATGGACCTCGGGCTCTCCGAGGACCCTTACAAGAGCTTCGAACTCTTCCAGGCGCGGATCCTCGAGCAGTACGACCAGATGGTCGATGAGTTCGATCTCCAGGTGATCGACGGCACGCTTCCGATCGCCGAACAACAGGCGGAGATGCGCAGCATCGTCCGGCCCCACCTCGAGGGCCTGCTGCTTCGCCCCGATGACGTCTTTACGTACCGCGAGAAAGGTGGAGAGTGACGATGGATCCGCGCATGGGACCTGTCGCAATTCCCGGCATGCCGGAGGGGGACCTTCCCGGCAAGCTGATCGTGCTTGAGGGCACCGACGGCGTGGGCCGCTCCACGCAGATGCGCCTGCTGCGCAACTGGCTCGAAAGCTCGGGACTGGCCGTCTACGACACCGGCCTCACCCGCAGCCGCCTGGCCGGCAACCACATTCAGCGAGCGAAGTCCGGGCACACGATGGGCCGGCGAACGCAGGCGCTTTACTACGCCACCGACTTCGCCGACCGGCTGGAGATGGAGCTTCTTCCCGCGATGCGATCCGGCTACGTGGTGCTCACCGACCGCTACGTCTACTCGCTGCGCGCCCGCGCCATCGTCCGCGGGATGGACCCGGACTGGATCGAGCGCCTCTACCAGTTCGCGCCGACACCCGACCTCGTACTCTACCTGAAGATCTCCATCGACAAGCTGATCCCCCGCGTGCTCGCCAGCGGCGGCTTCGACTACTGGGAGTCGGGGATGGACTATCTCCGCGCCGACACGCTCTACGACGGCTTCGTCAAGCACCAGAGCGCGGTGCTCGAGCAGTTCGAGGGGATGGCGGATGAGTACGACTTCACCGAGATCGACGCCGAGCAGCAGATCCGCGAGGTGTTCGACGACCTGCAGGAGGAGGTCGAGGAGATCGTCGCGGAGATGGTCGAGGTGCAGAGCATGAGCGACTTCGTTGCCCCGATCATCCCCGAGCCACGGGCCGTCGAGGAGGAGCGTCGATCGGTGGCGGACTCCCTGCGCGACCTGCTCAGTTCGTTCCTTGAGGATAGCTGAACGGCAGCGGTCGGCTACCAGCGGCCAGCTACCAGCGGCCAGCTACCAGCGGACGGCAACGGCGGGCGCCAACGACCGACCGCAACGGCCCCATGTCTTTCGTGGCACGGGCGTCTCGCCCGTGCGTCGTTCGACCTGCCGCAACTCGCGAATGCTGACGACGTCGGAGGGCTGAGCACTGATCTTTCGCCGAAACGGCGCACGGGCGGGACGCCCGTGCCACGTAACGACAACGACAGGGGAAGCACGTGCTCCCGCGCGGGCTTCCAGCCCGCGGTCGTCGTTGGCCTGACTACGAAAGCGTCGCCTCCGCCTCGGCGAGTGCCGCGCGCATGGACTCCGCGAGCGCCGAAAAGTGCTCCTCGGCCAGCGGCAGATGCACCTCGCGGCTGGCGCCGAGAAACTTGCGGCGGTTGCCCTCGGGACGACCGGGGCTGCGCCGGATGCCGTCGAGGCGATCGCACAGCCGCAGCAGCAGAGCGTCGCGGCCCTCATCCCGGGCGCGGAAGGCCGAGTCGGCGGCCGACTCGCCCTCGCGATTCGTGACCGCATCGACGAGATGCGCGACCGTCTCGCCGAAGCGGGCCTCGACTTCGCTGAGCGGCACGTCGGTGTTCTCGACGATGTCATGCAGCAGCGCCGCGACGAGCAGGTCGAGGTCACGCTCTGTGTCAAAGCGCTGCACATTCCGCGCGACGCCGACGACGTGGTCGATCAGGCGCGAGCCATCCTTGCGCACCTGCCCGTTGTGCGCGGCCACCGCCCAGGCGAAGGCCGGCCGCAACACCATCGCGTCGGTGCCGTTGACGTGCAGGCCGACGAGAATCAGTGGATCCGGGTCTTCGTGAAGCATAGTATGAAGGAATTCGGCGCGAAGGGGCGGGGGACCTGCGTGGGGCCCCGGCCGGGAGGCGGACTGTCATTTCCGTCGGGCTTACCTTCACCCGCATCTGGGAGCGACGAATTCACGTCGGACGCCCCTGGAGAGGCCGCACGAGGCTCCACGAGGAACGAGTGGAGGCGAGGTCGGCCCACTACGGTCGTTTGCATCGCGGAACGAACGATGGGCCGACCTCCGGACGCATAAACGACATCCGCCCGTTGTTCGGTGTCCGATCAGGGTTCATATTCTCCAGCCTGATGGAGGCATCATCATGACCACAGACGACCGCACGTTCGTCGGCGTGGACGTTGGAGGCACAAAGATATACACGGTCGCCGTCACCGCTTCGGGCGAGATCCTCTCCCGGGCGAAGACCCCCACCGCGCATGACGGAACACCGATGGCCGATCAGATCAGCGATTCCATCGCGGAGGCGCTCGACGAGGCGGGTCTCTCGACTGAGGACATTGCCGGGATCGGCGTCGCCATGCCCGGCTCGGTGGACAGCGCCACCGGCCACCTCGGCACAGTCCCGAACATCGACATCGACGACCATCAGTTCGTGGACAGCCTCCGCGAACGCTACCCATGCCCGGTCGAGATCGGCAACGACGTGAACCTCGGCACCCTCGCCGAGTGCTGGCTCGGAGCGGGGCGTGACGCGCAGACGGTGGTCGGGATGTTCGTCGGCACAGGGATCGGCGGCGGCGTGGTGATCGACGGGCGACTGCGCACCGGCCCCGAGGACCTCGCCGGCGAGATCGGGCACATGGTCATGATGGTGGACGGGCCCGAGTGCGGCTGCGGCAACCTCGGCTGCTTCGAGGCACTGGCCTCCCGCACCGCGATGGAGAAGGCGATCCGCGATGGACTGGCGGAGGGGCGCGAGTCGGTGATCTTCGAGTATGCGGACGAGGACCGGATCAAGAGCGGCGCGTTGCGGGACTCGCTGCGGGATGGCGATGAGCTTGTGACCGAGGTGATGACCCGCGCCACGCATATCCTCGCGCAGGGCATCCTGACGATCCGCCATGTCCTCGACCCGGACATGATCGTGATGGGCGGCGGCGTGATCGAGGCCTGCGAGCAGTTCATGATGCCGCTGATCGAGCGCGAAGTGCGCGCGTCCGGCATGAAGGGCTCCCGTGACACGCTGCAGGTGGCGGTCTCAGAACTCGGCGACGACGCGGTCGCGCTTGGCGCGGCGGCCCTGGTTGAGGCCGCCGTCAGCGACCTGCCGGTCTACGAGATGCGCGAGGAGACCGACGCCATCGAAGAAGTCGCCGGCGATGAGTCGCTGCTCGCCGCGGCCGTCGAGGAGCTTGAGAGCGTGGACTACCCCCGGATCGACGAGGTGGCCTTCGGCAGCGTGACCGTCGATGGCGAGACGCTGGAGCACGACATTCACATCCGCGCGCACGGAAAGGTCAAGAAGCGCAAGAAGAAGTGGGCGCGCAAGGACTACGACACCTCGCACATCATCGGGCCGCGCGAACTCAAGAAAGCGCTGAAGAAGGGCGCCGAGGTGCTGATGATCGGCGAGGGCTTCGACGGGATGGTCCGCCTCGCCGACGAGGGCCGCGAGTTGCTCGAGCAGCGGGGCGTGCACTGGGAGATTCTCCCGACGCCGGATGTGCCCCGCGCGTGGAACGAGGCCGAGGGCCGCAAGGCGCTGATCCTGCACGTTACGTGCTGAGGCGCACGCTCGGCTTCCCTCGAGAGGCCGGATGGGGTGTCGGCATTCGTCAAGAACAACGGGCCGGTCAGGCGACTGTGTGCTGCTCGCAAACGACGCTCGCAGCCCACAGCCCTTCGGGCCGGCCCCTCCTGGCGACGTCGTCGCCTCACGATATGTGCGCAACGCCGAGAGACGAGGGGCTGAAGAATCATGGCGAAGCCCGTCCACACGGCGAAAGTCAAAGCCGGGATGCCCGCGGGGAAGGCCGCGTCACGTATCCTCGACGCGAAGATCCGCAACGTCCGCGAGCATGTCCCTGCCGCGATGGTCGGCGACATCGACGGCATTCACGACATGCGCGTGTCCGTCAAGCGCCTCCGCGAGTCGATGCGCCTCTTCCGCAAGCTGCTCCCTACGAAACGCCGACAGCGCATCTTCCCGGAGGTGGAGCTTCTCAACGACACCCTCGGCGAGGTGCGCGAGCGGGACGTGCTGGCGCTCGACGCGGAGGAGTTCGCCCGCGACATCGTTGACGACGGCGGGCTTCTGACGCTCGCAACCGCAGCGTGGAAATCCGAACGCGACGAGGCATTCACGCATCTGCTGAAGGTCTGGTCGCGGATGACGGGCGAGGGGTTCTTCGACGCGCTGGAGGAAGTCGCGCGACGAACGCGCAAGCGCGGCCGCAAGGCCAACCGCCTGCCGGTCGATCGCTTCGCGTACGATGCGATCAGGCGGGGGATGGAGCGCGTTGACGCGCGCCTGCAGCCCGCGCTGGAGGGCGATGACCCCGCGCTCCTGCACCGGCTGCGCATCGGCATCAAGCGACTGCGCTACGCGATGGAGCCCTTCCGCGATTTCCTTTCCGGCCTGGCGGAGCCTTACACGCTGGTCTCGGACGCGCAGGAGCTGCTGGGGCTGACGCACGACCTCGACGTCCTGCGCAAGAGGCTCAGCGCTCACCTCGATCGCGTCGAGGCGCATCGGCGCGCCGCCGCCGAGCAGGCGCTCGGTCTGCTCGACAGGCAGCGCGGTGAGCGCTACGCGCAGTCGCGCGAGATCATCACCGTCTTCGCGGAGCCGCAGTTCACGGCGACGCTGCTCGACGCGATCGACTGAGCGCGCTACTCGCGCCTCAGTTCGCGGGTGACGCTCTGCCCGGCGTACATCTCGCCGGGCAGGTCGAAGTGCGCGGTGCTCTCCCCCGCCGCCTCGTCCCACGAACACCCGTCGCCCTCAAGCCGCTGCGACAGCGTGACGTCCAGCGCGAGGGCCTCATTCTCCGGATTCGCGGCGGTCACCGCGAGGCCGTCGTCCGTCTCCCGCACCATCAGCAGGCACGGCGCGCTGACCGCGACCGTCAGGCCATCGGCAAGCTCAAGCTCACCGGCTTCGTGAAAGGCCCCCGCGTGGACGCCGGCCGAGGCATCCGCGACCGCCTGCACCTGCGCGGAGTTCGCAAGCAGACGCACGGGCAGGTCGGCGGCGAGCGCTTCGGCTCCCGTCGCGTCCTCCGCGGGCGCCACGAGGTAGACGTAGGAGGCGTCCTCGGGGCCCGCCCCATGCTCGATCCCGATGCTGAAGACCGGCAGTGAAAGCTCTTCTTGCGCGTACTGCGGGTTGATCTCCCACCAGCTTCCCGTCTGCTCCTCGTTACTCACACGCACAGTCGCAGGCTCCGGCAGCAGATACGCGAACCCATCGTGGTGCACCCACTCGATCGAGTCCGACGTCAGGCCGCCGTCGAGTTCACGCGAGCCGTCGGCGTCGGCGAGTGTCACCGGACCGCGGGCGTGGCACTGATTGAGGGATGTCAGCACCGGGTGGTCGCTCGTGGAGGATATGCCCGCCCCGAGGCAGACGGCGGCGTCGTGGAAGAAGAACCAGGCCTTACGCGCGAGCAGGTCATCCCGCGCGAAGTCCATCACGGCCGCGCCGAACTCCCCGTCTGATATGCCGCCGACGAACGAGCGCTCGCCTCGCCGGCCGTTCTCAATGCCGGGAGGGTCGGGAGTGAGTTCGGCGGTGATGCCGGGCAGCCGGCGCCAGTCCCAGACCGGGAAGATCTGCCGATATTCGTCGCCGCCGCGCATGATGTACGTGACGCCGTCGGAGAGAAGCTGCCCGCGCAGATTCTCGCTGTTGGCGGTCTCACTCTGCACCACCAGAGGCGACGTCATCCGCACCGACATGTACCACTCCGGGCGATGGTGGGTCATGAACTCCGAGCGCCAGAAGCTGCGATTGCCGGAAAGCTGAAGCTCCGGCGGCGCGTCGTCGCCGGCCTCGAGGCGCTGCATGAAAGCCTCGAACTCCGAGGCCCGCGGCGGCTCAAGCTGTAACATCGCTCGACATGCGTGGATCAGGCTGCGGGCCCCGCCTCCGCCCTTGCGCGAGACCTCGCGGCCGCACGCTGAGTAGTCGAAGGTTCCGCCGCGGATCATCCACTGCTGACCATCGAGGAGGTAGCTCGACAGGATCTCAATCTTCTCATCATCGAACGCAAACGCGGTCCCGTCTGCCAGCGCGGCAAACATCGGGCAGTCCACCGAGAATCCGCGCCCGTAGCCGCCGGAGTAAAGCTGCTCGCCGTGCTGGTAGAAGCTGAAGTCCGGCTGGATGCCCTCACCGGTGGTGATGGCGATCTCGTCCTCGATGGCATTGAAGGCCGCCATCACCAGCAGCGGGTCGTCGGCGAGGCAGCCGCGCGCGATCGACACCTCCGCCACCCAGACGAGATTCTGCCCGGTCATTCCGAGCTTCGCGCGTTCGAGGACCCGAAGCCCGGCGGCCATCTGCTCCTCGCTCAGCTCGTCCGCGATCATCAGCATCGCGCGGTAAAGCTGGCGTGGAACGCCGATCTCGTTGTGCCACCAGTTCGGCGCGATCGGATCGAGCTGCATCCAGTAATCATACGCGCGCAGTATTCCGTCGAGCACGGTCGCATCGTGGTGCAGCGCATGGCCCGGCGTGGCCCATGTTCGGGCGATGGTCGCCAGACGTCCCATGTGATTCGCGACGTCCCACGCGGCGCGGCTGTCGCTTTCGTAGTCAATGTCAGGCCAGGCGCCCTCGTCATTGAGCGCGTCCACCAGCCCGAGTATTCTCTCCTCCGAAGCGTTCAAAGGGATAAGCCGGTCGATCATTCGATGCTTGATGGTGTCAAGGTCGCGCTTCATATCCTCGTCGATCCCCTGCCTGAACACGATCTCCAGGTCGTCGAGGCACGCGGTCACCTTCGACGC
>JBKHFA010000093.1:0-11805 GCA_046540615.1 Armatimonadota bacterium
GAGGGTGGGGGGGCGCTGCTGGTGAGGGGGATCGAGGGGTGTTATTTTAACGTGGTCGGGTTGCCGCTGAGCCGGACGTGGGAGCTTCTGTCGGCACTGGGGTATGAGTTGCCTGAAGCTGATGACGGGCGAGTCAGGGGGCGTCGATCGTAGAAGAGGCAAGCATGCCGGAAGAAACTGAACATCGGTTGCGGCAGGGCGGCGGGTCGAGCACGCTTCCACGGCCGCGAGGAAGGACTCTTCCTCAGCGGGCGTTGACCAGCGTCACGCGCCGCCTCAGTCAGCTTCTTGGCCGCTTTTCACGTGACCTCGGCATCGACCTTGGCACGGCGAACACGCTCGTGCATGTCAAGGGTCGCGGCATCATGCTGCGCGAGCCGTCGGTGGTGGCGGTTGACACGAGCACCGGGCAGGTGCTGTCGGTCGGTGAGGATGCCAAGCGGATGGTGGGGCGGACACCCACGCAGATCAAGGCGATGCGGCCGCTGCGGGATGGCGTCATCGCGGACTTCGACACGACCGAGGCGATGTTGCATCATTTCATTGAGAAGGTGCTGTCGAGGCGCTTTCTTGAGCATCCACGGGTGGTGATCGGCGTTCCCTCGGGCATCACGGAGGTGGAGCGGCGCGCCGTGGAGGAGGCCGCGCGGCGCGCGGGTGCGTGGTCCGCGCTGGTGATCGATGAGCCGATGGCGGCCGCGATCGGGGCGGGCATGCCGGTGGGTGAGCCGGTTGGCAGCATGGTGGTGGACATAGGCGGGGGTACGACGGAGGTGGCGGTGATCTCGCTGGGCGGGATCTGCTCGGAGCGCTCGGTGCGCGTGGCCGGTGAGGAGATGGATGAGGCGATCGTCACGTACGTGCGGCACGAGCTTAATCTTTACATCGGTGAGAGCACGGCCGAGCAGGTGAAGATTCAGATCGGCTCGGCGTTTCCGCTGGCGCAGGAGATGGAGATGTCGATCAGGGGCAAGGATCTCGTCTCGGGGCTGCCCAAGAGCATGACTTTGACGTCACAGCAGGTGCGCGAGGCGATCCGTGAGCCGCTGGGGATCATCGTGGAGCTGGTGAAGGAGACGCTGGACGAGACTCCGCCGGAGCTTGCGGCCGACGTGATGAATCGCGGGATAGTGCTGGCGGGAGGGGTTGCGCTGCTGCGCGGGCTCGATCAGCTCATCAGCGCAGAGACGGATGTGCCGGTCTACGTGGCCGAGGATCCACTCACGGCGGTCGTGATGGGCGCTGCGAGATACCTCGAGGAGCTTGACGGATTCCCGATGGCAAGGTGAGCGTCGGATGCGCGTGAGGCACAATCAGACGGTCAACTGGGGGCCCATCGTGGCGATGGTTTTCGTGGCCGTGGTGCTCACATGGGCTCAGCACCGCGCCCGTGCGGTCGGGGAGACTGCGCTGGTTGAACGGGGTGCGCGGGCGGTGGTGTGGCCGGTGCAGTCGGCGCTGGTGCGCGGGGGGACGTTCACGCGGCACGTCGCGGTCTCGGCATATCGCGGGCGACAGATTGCGATGGAGAATGAGGAGCTCGAGCGGAGGGTGCAGCATCTCGAGGCGGAGAGGCTGCGGATGGTCGGGTACTACCACGACAACATTGCGATGCGCGAGAAACTGGGCTGGCCGCCGCTCGAAACGCCTCCGCGGATCACGGCGCGTGTGATCGACTGGTCGTCGGGGAGGCAGCGGAAGCGGGTGACGATCGAGGCCAACCGCGAGCTTGAGCGGGGCAACATCGTTCGGACGGACGCGGGGCTGGTGGGTCGGGTGATCGAGGCGCAGGGCAACCGGGGGACGGCGATGCTGCTGACGGATGCCGAGAGCGCGGTGGCCGCGCGGGTGCAGCGGGAGGGCGGAGACCTCGGCATGGTCTACGCGGCCCCGGAGGCCAGCGAGCATGGTGTGATGCTCAAGATGGTGCCTCACTCACACAGGGCTGATCTGCGTCCCGGGGACTTCATCGTGAGTTCGGGCGACGGTGGCGTCTACCCGAAGGGTCTGCCGATCGGGGTCATCGAGCGGGTTGAGACCTCATCTGTCAATGTTGCGTTGGTGACGGCGTATATGCGCCCTTTCGCCGACCTCGAGCACCTTGACTACGTGCTGGTCGGGCGGCGGGGCGACTGAGCGACGTCCACGGAGGATTCCGGGAGCTGCACTTGTGAGCTATCTCGCCTACGCGGTTCTGCTGATTCTGCTGACGGCCATGGAGCGCACGTGGCCGGGCTGGCTGCTGATCTCGGATCAGGGGCCGGAGCTGATGGTGGCGGCGGTGGTGGCGGCCGCGTTGTGCGCCGGTCCGGTGGCGGGGTGCTTCGGCGGCTTGATCGGAGCGCTGCTTCTCGCGGGCGTGGAGAGCGCGTGGCTGGGGGGGGCGTTCTTTGCATTCATGCTGGTGGGGACGGTGGTGGGGGTGTTGCGCGGTTCGCTGCTGGCCGAACGAGCGCCGATGGCGGCGCTTGTGACGCTTGCTGCGGTTCCGCTCGTTGAGATGATTCGCCTGCTCTTCGCGGCGCCTCCCGACCCCGGGCCGTGGCTGCTGCAGACGGCGATCGCCGCGCCCTACAGCGCGCTGCTCGCAATTCCAGTCTTCGTCGGATTTCAAGCGGTCACGAGGCTGCTTGCACCGGAGCCGTGATTTCGGAGGTGCCACGCATGTCAGGCTCGCGCACCCGCCCCTCGGTGGTGGGGATGATCCCCGCGCGTTACGACTCCACGAGGCTGCCGGGCAAGGTGCTGCTGGACCTTGCGGGCAAGCCGATGATTCAGCGTGTTTACGAGCGCTGCCGGCAGGCCAGGTTGCTCGATGAGGTGCTGGTGGCGACCGACGATGAGCGGGTGCGGGAGGCGGTGGAGGCGTACGGGGGGCGGGCGGAGATGACGTCGTGCGAGCATTGCTCGGGGACTGATCGGCTGGCGGAGGTTGTGGAGCGGCTTGGGACGCTCGGGCCCGACGACGTGATCGTGAACATTCAGGGCGATGAGCCGATGATCGAGCCCGAGGCGATCGACGCGGCGGTGCGCCCTTTCCTGAGCGACACCGAGCTGCAGATGGGCACGATCGCAACGCCGATCAATGATATTGACGAGCATCTCGATCCGGCCGCAGTGAAGGTGGTCATTGACGCGGACGGGCGAGCATTGTACTTTTCGCGAGCGCCGATCCCTTACTTCCGGCTGATGGAGACGGGGCTGCAGCCCGCCCGACCGCGGCGGCACCCGGTGTCGGGGATGGCGCCGCTCAAGCACATCGGACTCTACGTGTACCGGCGGGAGATGCTGCTGTGGTACGCGGGGCTCGAGGCGTCGCCGCTGGAGCAGACGGAGGGGCTGGAGCAGCTTCGGGTGCTTGAGGCCGGGCGGCGGATCCAGGTGGTCGTCGTTGAGTACTCGCCGATCGGCGTGGACACCCCCGAGGATCTGCAGCGCGTTCGTGAGATGCTGGCCGGGGAGGATGAGTGACGTGGAGAAAGTCAGAGAGATACGAGTGCGCGAGGGTTGCGTGATAGGGGGCGATGACCTGGCGATCATCGCCGGTCCGTGCCTGGTGGAAGGTCTCGACGCGACCAGCGCGATGGCGGAGGATCTCGCGCAGATATGTGAAGGCATGGACGTGCCTTTCGTCTTCAAGGCCTCGTACGACAAGGCGAACCGCACCTCGGTTGACTCCGAGCGTGGGCCGGGCTGGCAGAGGGGGCTGGAGATCCTTGCGCGGGTGCGTGAGGATATCAACGTGCCCGTGGTCTCAGATGTGCATGAGCCGACGCAGGTGCCGATGGCGATGCAGGCGCTGGACATGCTGCAGATACCCGCGTTCCTTTCCCGGCAGACGGACCTGCTGGTGGCGGCGGGGGAGACGGAACTGCCTGTCAACATCAAGAAGGGGCAGTTCCTCGCGCCGGAGGACATGGAGCACGTGATCGCCAAGGTCACTTCGACCGGCAACAAGAACGTGATGTGCACCGAACGCGGCGCGACCTTCGGCTATCACAACCTCGTGGTGGATATGCGGGGGCTGGCGATGATGCGGGGCCTCGGCTATCCGGTGGTCTTTGATGCAACGCACTCGGTGCAGCTTCCCGGCGGCGGATGCGGCGCCTCGGCCGGTGAGCGCGAGTTCGCGCCTTTGCTGGCGCGGGCGGCGGTGGCGGCGGGCGTGGACGCGGTGTTCATGGAAGTGCATCCCGAGCCTGAGAGCGCCCCGTGTGACGGCCCCAACATGATTCCACTCGGCGAGGTCGAGGCATTGATCAAGAGGCTGCTTGCCATCCGGCGAGTAGCGCATTGAGGTTGCGTAGATGATGAATGACAGAGTGACAGACGAAGCGAAGCAGCCGGCGCCGACGCGGATGGATGATGAGGCGGTGCTGAGACATGCCCGCGCGGCGATGGAGATTGAGCGCAATGCGATCGAGTGCGTTGCAGCTCGGCTCGACGAGCGTCTCGTGCGCGCGGTGGAGATGTTGCTGGCGATGCGGGGGCGGATGATCGTCTGCGGGATCGGCAAGTCCGGAGCGATCGGACGGAAGCTGGCGGCGACGTTCGCGAGCACCGGCACTCCGGCGTATTTCATGCATGCGGCCGAGGCGGTGCATGGCGATCTCGGGATGATCAACTCCGAGGACATCGCGATGCTGATCACCAACAGCGGTGAGACGGATGAGATCGTGCGGATCCTGCCGATCATCAAGAGGCGGGGCGCGGGGACGATCGCGATCTGCGGCAATGACAGTTCGACCGTGGCGCGTGCGGCGGATGTGCTGCTGGACGCGTCGGTTGAGCGGGAGGCGTGTCCGCTGAACCTGGCGCCGACGTCGTCGGCGATCGCGGAGTTGGCGCTGGGGGACGCGCTGGCGATCGCGTTGATGGCGGCGCGAGGTTTCTCCGCTGAGGATTTCGGCGCGACGCACCCGGGCGGGCAGCTTGGCAAGCGCGTGCTGCTGACGGTGGACGACGTGATGCAGGGTGGAGACGCGAATCCGACGGTGGGGCTCGATGCGACCGTCGAGGAGGCGCTGCTGGCGATGACGAACGCGGCTGTGCGCGGGGCCGTCTGCATCGTCGATGACGACGGGATGTTGCGGGGGCTTTTCACCGACGGCGACTTCCGGCGCGTGGTCCAGGAGGAGGAGGACCGGAATGCGCTCATGGCCCGACCGATCGCCGAGGTGATGACCGACGACCCGACCACCGTCAGAGTTGGAACGCTGGCCTACGAGGCGCTGAACGTGATGGATGAGCGGGAGTTTGACAACGTGCCTGTCATCGACGAGGACGGTCGCGCCGTCGGGATGCTTGACATTCAGGACCTGATGAAAGCCGGACTTGTATGAGTGACCCCTCCCCCGGATCAGCAAACGACGCTGATCGGGCGGGAGAGGGGGGAGGAAACGACAGAAGACTGAGGCCGGGAGGATTGCACTCCGGGCGAGGCGTCATGGCGCTGACGATCATTCACACCGCGGACATGCACAATCGACTTGACGACGAGCGCGCTGAGGCGCTGGGCTTTCTACGTGAAAAGTCCAACGCGCTACTGCTCGACAGCGGGGACGCCATCGGTGCGGGGAACGTCTACGTCAGGCCCGCGGAGCCCGCGCTCCGGCGAATGAACACAGCGGGGTATCACGCGATGGCCGTCGGCAATCGCGAGTTCTTCTTCCGCAAGCGCGGGATGATTTTAAAGACGCGGCAGGCCGAGTTTCCGGTGCTGACGACGAATCTTCTGCCGCGGGACGGGGACTTCGGTCACATCCGACGCTGGCTGCGGCTCGAGCAGCGCGGTGAGAGAATCGGCATCTTCGCGCTGACGCCGACGATGATCAAGCCGGGGCACTTCTTCGAGCGGCTTTCCGACGTCCGCTTTCTCGCGTGGGAGGCTGCGGCGCGCGAGGCGGTGGAGCGCCTCAGAAATGACGTTGACTGGCTGGTCGCACTCAGTCACCGAGGCGCGGAGGACGATCGCGCGCTCGCGGAGATCTGCCCGGAGATCGATCTGATACTCGGCGGGCACAGTCACGACGAGGTATTCCTTGAGATCGGCCCGGGTGAAACGTTGATCTCACACGCCGGCTATCACGCGGCTCGCGCGGCCTTCATCAAGGCCGACCGGGGGGACGACGGCCGCGCGCGCTATCAGACACAACTCGTGGAGATTGGCCGATGAGCAGATGGCGGCTCTACGCCGACGCGGGCAACACCGCGCTCAAGTGGGCGGTCTACGCCGATGGCCGCTGGTCCGTCGAGGGACGGATCGACGCCGGGGGACTGCCGGATGCCGGTGCGGAGCTTGCGGGCGTACCTGGCCTCGCGGGCTTTGACCCGGCCGAGTGCGCGGGCGTGGCGCTGGTCAGCAGCCGCCCCGGGCAGGCCGAATACGCAGAGCGCGCGCTGGAGGTGGCGACCGGCCGGGGCGTTCGAGTGCTCGGACGCGACATGCGGACGGAGGTCGCTGTCGCCTACCACGATCCGACTGAGATCGGGCAGGATCGGCTGGCCGCGGCCGAGGGCGCGTTGTCGCTGGCGGGCGCGCCGGCGATCGTACTCACGCTGGGCACATGCATCACGGCGCAGGTGTTGAACGCCGACGGGAGGCTGGCCGGAGGAGCGATCGCGGCGGGCCTTGAGGCGCAGGTCGCGGGGATCAGCGCATCTGTCCCCCATCTGCGCGAGGCGGTGGAGGCGGCGCTGGCGTTGCTCCGCTCCGGGGAGAGCGTGCCATCGATCGGTCGCTCGACGGTGGAGAATCTCGCGCTGGGCCTTGCGGCATCGCTGAGAGGCGCGGTGAAGGCGCTGGTGGATTCGATGCGCGAGGAGGTCGGGGAGGCGCCGGTGGTTGCCACCGGTGGGGATGCCGAGCTTGCCGCCAGGCTTGGAGCGGTCTTTGATCGGGTTGAGCCGCGGCTGGTGTTGGAAGGGCTGAGAGTTGTTGACGAGCGGACGGATGAGCGCTGAGAACCTGGCCGCGCCGATCTCCATCGGCGGAGTGATCGTCGATCCCCCCCTGATCCTCGGGCCGATGGCCGGGACGACGAATCGCGTGTACCGACTGCTCTGCCGACGAGGTGGAGCGGGGTTGGTCTGCAGCGAGATGGTCTCGATCAATGCCATCGTGCAGGAGAACGAACGCACGCGTGAGATGCTGGCAACGGCGAAGGACGAGCATCCCGTCTCCGTCCAACTCTTCGGCTCGGACCCGGAGATTATGCGCGACGCCGTGCCAGCGGTCGTTGAGGCCGGCGCGGACATCATTGACATCAACATGGGCTGCTCGGTGCACAAGATCCGACGCAACGGCGCGGGCGTCGCGTTGATGGGCAAGCCTGGGCTGGCGGCGAAGCTGACCGCCGCGGCAGTGGAGGCCTCCGCGGTCCCGGTGACGGTGAAGATCCGCGCGGGACTGACGTTGTATGATGACAGCTACGTGGACTACGCGCGTCGGATGCAGGACGCGGGAGCGGCAGCCGTCGCCGTCCACTGGCGCGCGGCCTCACAGGCCTTCGGCGGCACACCCGGCTGGCAGCCGATCGCGGAGGTGGCGCGCGCGCTGGATGTGCCCGTCATCGGCAACGGCGACGTGACCCAGCCGGAGGAAGCGCCGATGCTCATGCGGCACACCGGCTGCGACGCGGTGATGATCGCGCGCGGGGCATGGGGGAGCCCGTGGATCTTCGACCGGGCCGCCGCGGCGCTGCGGGGCGAGCGTGTTCCTCCCGATCTCGGCATCGAGGCGAGGATGGCGACCGCGCTCTTGCACGCGCAGATGCTCGCGCTCGAATCCGGCGAGAGGATGGCGATGCATCAGATGCGGGGGCACGTGCATCACTACGTCAAGGGCTTCCCCAGGGCGAGGTACTTCCGGCGTGAGTCGAATCAGCTTGAGACGCTGGAGGGCCTGCGCGCGCTGGTGCTTCGTTACCTTGAGAGCCTGCGCGCCGGTCGTCAGCCGGCTTCCACCGCAGCGGAGTAGTTGACTGAGAGGGCGTCATGAAGCACGTGCTGAGCATCAGCCTGGGGTCTTCCGCCCGCGACAGTTGCGCCGAGGTCGAGATGCTCGGCGAGCGACTGCTGCTGGAGCGACGCGGAACCGATGGTTCGCTGGAGCGCTTCGAGCGCATGCTGCTGGCCAACGACGGGGTGGTTGACTGCCTGACGATCGGAGGCACGAACCTCGGGCTTTACTGCGCCGGACGTTACTACCCCTTCCGCGAGATCACCCGACTCGCCGGGCGGGTGAAAGAGACGCCGGTGGTCGATGGTTCGGCGCTCAAGGACACGCTCGAGCGCAGCACTGTCGGCCGGCTGCAGGATCGAGGGACCGTGGACTTCGCCACCGCGAAGGTGCTCCTGACCTGCGGCATCGACCGCTTCGGTCTTGCTGAGGCGCTGGATGAGATAGGCGCGAACGTCGTCTTCGGGGACGCGATGTTCATCCTCGGATTGCCGTGGCCTCTGCGGTCGTTGGCGGGGCTTCAGAGGCTCGGCAGGACGCTCCTGCCGATCGTCACCCGCCTGCCCTTCCGCTGGGTCTATCCGACGGGCGGCAAGCAGGACGCGATCGTTCCCAAGTATGAGCGGCACTACCACTGGGCCGACGTGATCGCCGGCGACTTTCATTACATCCGGCGGCACATGCCCGACGATCTCGACGGGAAGATCATCCTGACCAACACGATCACCACTGATGATGTGCTGGAGCTTCGCAGGCGCGGCGTGGCGCTGCTGGTAACGAGCACTCCGCTCGTGGGAAAGCGCACATTCGCGACGAATGTCATGCAGGGCGCCTTCGTCTGCCTGCTTGATCGGCCGCCCGAGCAGATCAGCGGCGCCGATTACGCGAGGCTGGCCGAGGCGATCGGCTGGGAGCCGACAGTCCGCGATCTGACCGATGGCACCGAAGGGGGGCCGCTCAGGTGACAAAGTTCGCCTTCATCCTTCATGCAATCTCCGCCCGGGACGTGGCGCGCAAGTATCCCGTCGCGCGCATCCTGCCGGATCGGATCGTTGAGGCCGTCATCGCGCGCATGTCCGCGAAGGAGATCAGCACGATCACGGGGATAGAGTCACCGACCGGCAGTCGGACGGAGGGCTGGTTCGTCGGCTGCACACTCACGACGCGCCAGTTCATCGAGGAGCCTGAGAGCAGGACCGTCCCGAAGGTCATTGAGGCGGCCGAACTCGCCGTGGAACTCGGCGCCGACATCGTCGGCCTCGGCGCATTCACTGCGGTCGTGGGAGGCGGGGGGCAGGCGGTTGCGGACGCGCTGGATGTCGGTGTGACCACGGGCAACTCGTACACGGTCGCGACTGCGGTGGAGGGCGCGCTGCGGGGCGCCGGCGTGATGGGGATCGATCCGGAGGAGGCGACCGCCGCGGTCGTGGGCGCGACCGGCTCGATCGGGCGTGTCTGTGCGCACCTGATGGCCGATCGGGTCGCGAAGATCGTGCTGGTCGGTCGCCGCAAGGAAGCCCTGGAGGAGGTCGCCGCCGAGATATCCGGCGTGGGAGCGGCGGTCGAGATCTCACTCAGCCCCGAGGAGTCACTGCCGCAGGCGCACCTGGTGGTGACGGTCACCAGCGCGCTCGACGCGGTCGTCGAGCCACGGATGCTGCGGGCGGGTGCGGTCGTCTGCGACGTCGCTCGGCCACGCGATGTCTCCGTCACGGTCGCCGAGCAACGCGACGACGTCCTCGTCATCGAGGGCGGCGCGGTGAGGGTGCCCGGTGACGATGTGCAGTTCAACTTCAACTTCGGCTTCCCGCCGCGCACGGCCTACGCCTGCATGGCGGAGACGATGATACTTGCGCTCGAGGGACGCACCGGGGATTATTCCCTCGGAAAGCGCCTGACGGTCGAGCGCGTCCGGGAGATCTCCACGCTGGCCGACAGGCACGGCTTCAATCTCTCGGGCTTCCGCAGCTTCGAACGAGCCGTTGACGACGAGACCATCGAGAGAATCAGAGAGCGGGCGACCGCAAGCGGCGCATCGCTCGGCGACCCCCGCCCCATCGACGGAAGGGTGTAAGTCAGATGAGCGATCAGACCGAGCAGCGACAGGTGCGGCTGGACAAGCTTGAGGCGATGCGCGAGGCCGGGACCGATCCCTTCGCGCGCACCGGCTACGACCGCACACACAGCGCGCGGGAACTCGTGGACAACTTCGACGAACTCGAGGGCGAGACGGTCGCGATCGCCGGCCGCCTGATGGCGCTGCGCGAGCACGGCAAGTCGGCCTTCGCCGACCTCGTGGACGCCTCCGGCGAGGTTCAGCTTTTCATGCGGCAGAACAACCTCGGCGAGGAGGGCCTCGGGGAGTTCGTCAACCTCGACATCGGTGACATCGTCGGCGTGACCGGCACGGTGATGAAGACGCGCAGCGGTGAAGTCAGCGTGGAGGCATCGGAGTTCACGCTGCTGGCGAAGTCACTGCGACCGCTGCCGGAGAAGTTCCACGGACTCAAGGACCCCGAACTGCGCTACCGCCAGCGCTACGTCGATCTGATCGTCAACCCTGACTCGCGCCGGATGCTCGAGGCTCGCTCGCGGATGATCTCGCAACTGCGGCGCACACTCGAGGACCGCGGATACATGGAGTTTCAAACGCCCATCCTTCAGCCGATCTACGGCGGCGCCAACGCCCGGCCCTTCACCACCCATCACAACGCGCTGGACATGACGCTTTACATGCGCATCGCTCCCGAGCTTTACCTCAAGCGCCTGCTGGTCGGCGGCTTTGAGAAGGTCTACGAACTCGGCCAGTGCTTCCGCAACGAGGGCGTGGACGCCAGGCACAACCCGGAGTTCATGCTGCTGGAGGCATACAAGGCCTACGGCGACTGGGAGGACATGATGGAGTTGATGGAGGCCATCGTCGTGGACCTCGCCGAGGAGGTCTGCGGCGGGACGACCTTCACCTACCGCGACCACGAGATCGACGTCACTCCGCCCTTCAACCGCCTGAAGCTCGTCGAAGTGGTGGCCGACGCCACCGGGGTGAACTTCGCCGAGCTTGAGACTGACGAGGAGGCCCGCGCGGCGTGCGAGGAACTCGACCTCGGCAACACCGAAGCCGACTCGTGGGGGGCGCTGCTGGAGAAGTGCTTTGATCGTTACGTGCAGCCCGACCTCGTGCAGCCGACCTTCGTGGTCGAGTACCCCACTCGCATCTCGCCGCTGGCGAAGGCGATGCCCGACCGGCCGGAGACCACCTTCCGCTTCGAGCTTTTCATCGGCACCGAGGAGTGCGGGAATGCGTTCAGCGAGCTTAACGACCCGCTCGATCAGCAGGCGCGCCTGCAGGAGCAGGCGGCCGCGCGGGCCGCGGGCGACGCCGAGGCGCATCCGCTCGACGAGGACTTCGTGACCGCGCTTGAGCATGGCATGCCGCCGGCGGGCGGCATGGGGATGGGCGTGGGGCGCCTCGCGATGCTGCTGCTTGACGCGCCGAACTTCCGGGAGGTCCTCGCGTTTCCGCTGCTGAAACCTCGCGAGGAGAACGTTGACCACTTTGCAGACGCGCTTATTGTGAATGACGAAGAGGGCTGACGGACAACGGCAGGCTCGACTGATGTCTCGGCACGCGTATCGCCGATCGCGCATACGCGTGGTCTGACGTTGTGGAGGGGCCGACCTCGTGGCGCATACACGACATGCGCCACTCGTGCGGCCCCTCCGAAGGCGCATACCTTTACACACATCTCGGCAGGGGCCGCAGTGGGCCGTGAGCCGTCGGAGGGGCCGTCTGAGGCGCGAATGTCGTTTGTTCGCGCCGAAGCCGGCCCGCGATCTGCCGATAT
>JBKHFA010000094.1:0-11721 GCA_046540615.1 Armatimonadota bacterium
CTCAGACGGCCCCTCCGACGGCTCACGGCCCACTGCGGCCCCTGCCGAGATGTGTATAAGGGTAAGCCAGACGGCATACGACGGCGGGCTGGAAGCCCGCCCCACAGCCAAGGATGCGCGCCGGCTCGAAGACCGCCCCACATCCAGGGCTACCTTTCATGTGGCGCAGGCTTCCAGCCTGCGGGCCGTCAGTCGCTGCTGATTCCGGTGCCGCCAACCGAGTACATGCCCACCATCTCACCGTCCGCGTCGCGCCGGAAGACGGCCACATCCGCCTCGCTGCTCAGGTCGTCGAAGCGCACTTCGTCGGCATCGCCCAGCCTCCACAGCACCACGGCGCTTTCATCCTCCCACTGCAGACGGACGGCCGCGCCGCCCTCCGCTTCGAGCACCTCGGCGTCAGGCACCTGCCGCGAGTCGCCCTGCCGGTATGCGGACAGCACCGAGTGGAAGACCGCGCTCTCGGCAGGCTCGCCGGTGTCGGCGGTGAAGTGGAACTGGTCGGCGCCGCCACGCTCGGGTTCGACCGGGAAACCCTCCTCCTGCGTGAACTGCAACCCCGTCGGCGACAGAAGCTGCGCGCTCAGCCGCGCGTCGTCCGAGGAGATCAGCACCGATTGCGCGCTTTCGTCGAGCCTCATCTCGTTACGCGCGTGCAGCAGCCACTGGAAGGTGGATGGCTCGGGCGCCTCGACCTCGTCGCAGATGACGAAGGTGTTCGGCCGGATGAAGAGCACGCGCCGAAGGAAGGTGTCGAGCCGCCCGCCGTAGGCCTCCGTCGCGTCGCCGACCGCATAGGCGTACTCATCCTGCGTGTCGAACTGCGCGATGCGGCCCTTCGACTGCGGGCTCCGCTTGACCTGGCCCTCGCCGTTGACGAGGATCGAGTTATGCGCGCGTGTCTCCCACGTCCACTGCGCGTGGTGCGGGGAGCCGTAGAGCTGATAGTATCCGGAGCTGATCGCAAGCGCCTCGCCGAATGCGCCGATGGCGAACGCGTTCTGCGACGCGTGTGAGTGGCTGACCGAGCCGTAGGGGCTGGAGCGCATCAGCATGTACACATTGTTCGCCGGGTCGGCGAGGTCGGAGTGCATGGCTGCGAGGCCGATGTCGGGGAACACGCGGCCCTGCGGAAGGTCGGCGGGGGCCTTCGCCTCAAGGTCGGGGTCGAAGAAGCCGAACTCGCCGACGGCGCCGCCGGGCCCTGCGTTGAACTGCTCGGCGTACCAGCGCCAGTAGGGATTCTGATAGAGGGTGGCCCAGCGGTAGAGCACGACGCCGTCGGCGTTGCCGGCCGAGCCCTGGTGGCCGTCGCCGAACGGGCGCATCTTCGCGCCGGCGGGCACGCCGTAGAGGCCGAACCAGCCGTTGTTCTGACAGAAGGGCTTGCGCTTGAAGGGCACACCGATGTCGTCGAGCAGCAGGACGGAGGGCTGGAGCATACCGATGTATGCTCGCCAGTAGCTGGGGCCCTCGGCCCAGCCGCCGTCGGGATTGCCCCACGCCGGATAGACCGACCACAGGAGCCGAAGGGTGTAATCAAGCCACTCGCGGGCCTCAGGAACCTCGTGCGCGAGGATGATTGCGTCCTCGACCACGAATCCAATCATCCGACCCGGGTGTGAGGAGTAGGGGCGGCTGGTGAAGGGCATGTTGCGGTGAAGCTCGTTCATCTGCTCGACGCGCCGGCCCAGCACCTCGCGGCATATCTCGCGCTCCTCCTCGCTCAGCAGGTCGTAGATCCAGTCGTACGTGCGCGGGGCGCGCTTGCCGAGGTCCATCGCGGCCTCGTCATTCTCCCACACGCTCGTCGGCCCGTCCGGGTCCCAGCTCATGTAATGCATCAGCCGCCGCTTCGCCTCGTTGCCGAAGCGCTCGTCGCCGGTGAGGATGTACGCCTTCGCACAGGCCTCCATCCCGGCGGTCCACGGCCGCATCGTCCGGAAGTACTCCTGGTACTGGCGGCTGCGCTCGATGCCGCTCTCGGGGAGATAATCCGGCTCGGGGTAAAGCTCCCTGCCGATCTCGCCCTCGGCGCGCTGGATGGTGCTCCGGGCAATACTCTCCCACTCGGGCTCCTCGCGGACTTTTCTGCGGAGTTCCTCGAGGCCATCGCGGTCGTAGTACGCCCGCGGGTGCTCGTTGGGGATCGCCGCCATCACCTCGTCGATCCGCGGCAGCGGGAACTCGACCGCGTCGTCGGGGACGGTGAAGCTGCGCGTTGTGCTGAAGACCGGCCCGAGATCGGTCTCGAAGCCGTAGCGCCACGCCCACTCGCCTGGCGCGATCGTCTCGTGAGGCGTGTACACTGTCAGCTCCCAGTCCTCCACGGTCACCGCGTCGGCGCCGTCGAAGTCGCCGTCGGGCGCGTACTGCAGGACGTAGCTGTCATGCCCCTCGATCGGCAGCCAGACGAAGGCCGGCGGGTTAGTCGCCGACACCTCTCCGTCGGCTGGCGAGTAGTCAACTTCGTTGGACTGGCGTGGTCTGTCGAGGCCCTCGGCGGCCATCTCCATCAGCTCCTCCCGTGTCGCCTTTCTCACGTCTACCTGATCCCACCAGACGGTGCCGACGCCGAAGAAGTTGAAGAGTTCCGCCACGACCGCCGTCGCGTCATCAGGGGCCACGAAGACTCCTTCAAAGGACGTCCACTCCTCGCCGGGAGCCAGCTTCAGACGGGTGTCGGAGATGAAGTCATATTCGTCGTCGCCTCCCCCCAGCCACGTCATGCGGAGCATCGCCTTGCCGGAGGCGTCGATGCCGTCGGTGCGGTAGGCGCCACCGACATGCAGCGTCTCCCCGCCCTCAACCTCCACGCGCTGGCGCCACGCGCCGCGCTGCTCATCGGTCTCGCAGAGGATGCCGGCGGCGCCGGAGCCCTCGCGCCCGCCGTCCGGCTCGTAGACTGACTGCCCGCCGGTCTGGAAGTCGGCGAACGACCAGCCTGCCGGCGCGTCCCGGGCGTCGTCCGGCATGAACGTGGTGTTGGTGAGCATCTCGTCGGCAAAAGCGGAGCAGCAGATGAGCAGGGTGACTGCGGTCGCCGCGATCAGAAAGCGGAATGTACCTGTCATGTTCACGCACCTCATCTTGATCGAGAAGTGTGCTGTGTTGTGTTGGAGGGCAGTGCAGCGCCACTGAGCGGATAGGCGTGGGTGGCTTTTCACCGGCTGATACGCAGCACCCGCCATCCAGCGGGGGGGACTGTCAGGCGCCCGATCTCCTCGACCCTGCCAAGTTCCCTGCCGCTGAGCATGTCGATGGCGAGGCCCTCGCCATCGAGCGCGAACTCACACAGGTCGTGGAGGTCCCATGATGTAACGATCAGCATCCGGTCGCCGTCCTCGAGATCGTAGATACGCCCCACGGTGCGCTCGCAGTAAACGCCCACCGGGGCGTCCATCAGCGGCAGCAACTGATGCGAGAGATTCGTGCGGAACTCCTGCCACTGCTCATCGGCGTACTGCTCCTGCCGGTAGCCCCTGCGAGCGGCATCGTGCCAGATGAGCGGGTCGTAGCCGGCGCCTGTCATCCCCCGGACGGTCAGGCACTCACCGACGCCGATCGCGCGGAGGGCGTCCCGGCCGATCGCTTCCTCGATGGCGCCGAGCGCGCTTTCGGAAAGCCATCGCACTTCCGGGAGTACGAGGGCGTCGAACCTGCTGAGCATCTCGCGGGAAAGGTCGGTCTCCATGACGGTCTCAAAGGGCAGGTTGCACCGCGACATCGAGTAAAGGAGCCCCTCATACGCGTGCAGGTGCCTCCAGCGCTCGGAGGTCTCGCGCTCCCACGGCTGCTCCATCGTCTCGGTGGTCGTGGAGTAGAGGACACCGACGCTGGCCCTGACCGGCTTCCGTTGCGTCAGCATCTCCTCGATCTTCTCCACGTCGCGGTAGACCTCGGCGAGTGCGTCGAGGGCGGCCGGGTAGTGCGGGAGCACAGCGGCGGGCGTCCAGTAGCAGATGGAGTTCGCGCCCTCGGTGATGGTCATCCTCGCCATCCGCTCGATCTCAGCCGGACTCATGTACTGCGTGCTGTCGTAGGTCGGCGCGTAGGGTCCCTCACACTGTCTCAGCATCTTGGGCGAGTCGCCGGTGATATGCGCGCCCACCGCGGCGGGTTGCAGGCCGCTCTCGTCGGCCTCGGGCAGTCGCGCCAGCGGGAAGCTCTGGAAGATGCTCCAGTGGCGCGGCTGGATGCGTTCGATGCGCTGAAGTCTCCCGCGGTGACCGAGCCTGCTGTGCTCCCGCTCAACCTCCACGTTGAGGAAACGGCCGTAGAAATGCGAATCCGACGGGATCGTGAGCATCAGCGCGTCATCGGAGACGGAGCGGACGGCCTCGGATTGCGTCCGGAGGTAGATCTGCCAGCTTTCCTGCTGGAACTGCTCCCACAGCAGGACCGGATCATCATCGCGAACGCGCCGTCCGGGCCCGCGAGGCTCGAAGACCGGCGGACGCGCATCGTACTGCTCCGCGAACTGCGCGAGACACTCCGGGCAGTAGCAGCAGTCCACCCGCACGTGCGGGCCGTCGTCGAAGACGAAGCCTGCGAACGCGGGATAGGCCGTCAGCGCCTCTGTGAGCGCCACGATGCGCCGGGTCATCTCCGCCCGAAAGTCCGGGTTCCGCAAGCACGCCATCGGGTGCGAGCGCCCGAAGGCGTCCACGGCCTGCTGGTCCTCGGGCGGGTCCACGTAGAAGTTGCCCATCACCATCAGGCGCGCGCCGGTGCCGTCGTAGAGCGCGAGAACATGCTCCCACCGCTCCCGGTGGCTCTCGGCAATGACGGGAACGCCGTCGGGGCCGTCCTCGACAGGCGGAGCGGAAGCGTACACAAGGTCCACTCCCGCGCGCTCCAGCCATGCGGGCGGGAGCGGGTTCTCGAGGTCCAGCAGTGTGACCGCGTGACAGCAGTTGTTGTCTCGCACCATCGTCGCCCCTCAGAAGACGAAACGCCCGTGACACTTGCGGCAGGCATGACAGCCGGCGGAACGCGTGCGCGCAAGGTAGAACATCCCTGATTTATCCCAGCCGGCGTCAGGCAGGGGTAATTCGCCGGGGTCGGCCCGGGACCTCCCGAAGCGGGTCCCCTCACATGTCCGTGCTGGTCTGCGCGTACACCGTCACCCGCGGGACGGTGATGCCGTTGCCCTCCGTCCCCACCGCGACTGAGCCGCCGGAGAACGGGCCGCTCGAGCGCGTGTCGTCGGCATAACTGAGCACCTCACTATCCCAGACACGCACCGAAAGCTCCGCTCCGATCTTTGCCAGCCGCACCAGCAGCCAGTTGTTGTGACGCTCGGACTGGGGGATCGCGTAGTCGTCGTTCGTCGCAACCACCTCACCGTCTCTGAGCAGTTGCGCGCCGCGTCCGTTGTCTCCGCCGAGTATCACCTGGTAGCCGCCGCCATCTCCGTCGCCGCACAGGCCGAAGTGCAGGTCGCGCAACTCCTCGTAATGTCCATCGCCATCCGGATTCGGCATCATCCTGGTGCCCACGTAGATGTCCACGATCTGATCGCCGGTGAACTGCCGGCGGCTCTCGATGAGCGCCCTGCCGTCCTGATTCCAGCCGGCCAGCCAGGTCCAGTCCGGCGAGCATGACCAGCGGTTGGAG
Organism: Armatimonadota bacterium; assembly: GCA_046540615.1. GTDB lineage: Bacteria > Armatimonadota > Zipacnadia > Zipacnadales > UBA5352 > UBA5352. Next base: position 5,620 of record JBKHFA010000094.1, read on the forward strand.
ATCTCCCAGGTGCCGCTTTCAACCCGCCAGTCGGCGGGCGCCTCCTCGAAGGTCCATGTGCGCACCGACGACGAGAGCACCTCCGCGTCGGCCGCAACGATCGTCGCGTTGTCCTTGCGGAAGCCCACCCGCCGCATCTCGGCCAGCGGCTCGGGATCGCGGAATGAGCAGATCGTCTCACCATCCAGCCTGCCCACCACCAGGCTCCCCACGCGCTGCAGGCTCAGCGCCCACCCCTCGGCGTCCCACGCGCGCGTCTCCCCCGACGCCACCTCTTCGCCTGCGCGCGTCAGACTGACCTCCACCGGCTCGGCCGATGACGGCTGACTGGCGCTGAGCGCGTATCCCGCGGAGGCGTCGTCTCCGTCGCCGATCAGCAGCGTCGCGGCCGCGGCGCCCTCACCGGTGCGGTGCACGCCCAGCCGCGCCTCGGCATCTCCGACGTACATTCCGCGGTGCCAGAAGAGATCGAGGTCGGTCGGCGCGGGCTCCCAGCCGCTGCCCGCGCCCGCCCAGGTGTGCAGGTCGATGATCCCGGCATGCGGCGGCGTCTCGGGGTCGGCGGCGAAACGCTCGTGGTCGATCGGCTCGCATGTCACGTCCCTGAAACGCGCCGCGCCGCCCACGCAGGCCAGCCCGAAGCCGCCTGCGACGAATGTCTCATCGGCGACTTCGACGCTCACTCCACTGTCGGTGGCGATCTGCATCTGCCGCCCTCGCAGCGTCGCGGTGATCTCATGCCAGCGCCCGGCGCCGCCCTCGAGCGATTCAGTCGCCAGCACGGTGTCCTCATTGCGCCGCTTGCGGATGACCTGAAGCTCCGAGCCTCCGCCATCAGCCTCCGCGACTGCCACGAGGTAGTGATCTCCCGGACCCTGGTGGCGCAGCAGCAGGCCGGCGTCGGTCGCGTCGGCGCGCTGCAGCTTCGCGGAAGCCTGCAGGTCGGCAAGCTCCATGGTCGGCGCGATTGCCCGCGCGGAGGCAGTCGGCGTCAGCGTGACCTCCTGCCCGTCCACCGCCACCGCGCCGCGTTCAGCCATCCACGCGCCGCCGTTCAGCGGCAGGGGCGCGGCCTGCCACGGCTGCGCGCGCACGTCATCGAAGTGCGCGACGCCGCCCGCCATCCTCAGACCGATCTGTCCCCGCCCTCGCAGAGCGTCGTCCGCCACGCGGATCAACTCGCGCTCGTTCAAAGACGCGACCGCGTGGCCCTGTGAGACTCTCAGCCGCAGGCGCTGCCAGCGGTCGCGCGATGCGCTCGCATCGGCCGTCGCCAGCACCATCTCCCGCTCGGGCAGCCGGCGGATCAACTCCAGCTTCGCCGCGCGATCGTCTGCCTTCGCCGAGGGCATCGTCAGCCGCAGTTCGACGCAGTCGTCCTCGGCCTGCCAGTGCGCCATCAGGGAGACCGTCGAGCAGTTGGGGCGGACGGACACGCTCGCATCGTAGTCATCCCAGAACCAGTAGCCGCTGGTTGCCAGCGCCGACTTCTCGGCCTTCGCGCGGAACGCGAAGGGATTCGCGCCCTGCCCGGGCTCGCCCTCCACCTGGTGAAGCTGCCAGTTTCCCGACGGCGTCTCCCACGGGTTCGGATCGCCCTCGGCGCGCATGAAGTTGTCGTTGAACTCGACCCGCGCGCAGCCCTGCAGGAAAGCGTCCGCGACCCCGCTGATCGCCTGCTCCCCCGCCAGCGGATCGAGCGCGGCCATCAGCGCGGCGCGCCCGTCGATGAACACGGTCACACTCCGGGGCCGACGCCGGACGTCTATCCGCGCATCCTCGCCCGCCTCGGGGCGCGCGCCCTCCGCCACCACGCTCTCCCGCCCGTCGCTGACCTCCACCAGCCGCAGTTTCCGCCCGCGGATCTCCAGCCGCTGCTGCCACCGTGCGTTGAACCACGGGAGCATGACCGTCGCATCTCCGTTGGCCGGCAGTGTTCCCGTGATGACGTAGTCGGCGGGGGCGTCCGCGGGAAGGTCCAGCGGCTCGAAGTCCTCGGGCAGATCGGCCTGCTCGGCGCCCCGGGGCGCCTGCCGCGGCATGACCTCGCGCATCCCCGGCTGCCACTGGATGTTCGGAAGGATGCGGCGCTCGGTGGGGACGTTCGTGAACCTCGGGGTGAGTACGCCGTCGCTGAGCATGTCGAGCGCGGTCAGGATCGCCGGCTGCATCTCCGGGCCGCGCAGCGCCAGCGAGAAGCCGACGCGCGGGCCGAAGTGAAGCCACGCGCCCTCACCGTGCTCCACCAGCAGCACCGCCGGGATTCCTTTCTTGCCGCCGGTGAGCTTGCCCTTATACTTGTCCGGCACACGCTCGTCGGTGTACTCCGCCAGCACGGTGACGTTCTCCGCGCCTTCCGCGGGGATGATCGCCAGCGCGGGCCGGGCGTGTGTCGTCACGACGTTCGCCGAGTGCATCGCCTGGCTGATGGCGTGATCGTAGCCGCGGAACACGATGTTCGGAGCACTCTCAGGTCCGAGCCTCCTGCCGCGGACGGCCTCTGCCGACGGCGCGACGCGCTCCTCGGTGATGGCGATCCCGCCCTCAGCGACGAACTGCTCGACGGCCCGCGCGACCGCCTGGTGATTCCTCGCCGCGGTCACGATCACCGCTCGGTACTCGCGCAGCACTTCGATGTCCGCGAGTTCCTCGTCGGTGAGGTACTCCCGTGGCATGCCCCGATCGGCCAGCAGGCCCATGTACCCGGTGATACGCCCTCCGCCCACGCCGACCTTCCAGCCGTCGGCGAACGCGCCGGCTGTGACGAGCGTGCTGAGCGCGATCAGTGCGACGGTCCGCCAGATGTGATTACGCATGCTTTTGTCTCAGTCCCGAAGAGACGCACCTCGCTGCACTGCCTGAGCAGTGTGCCCGCCGAGATGCTGAGATGACCGCGTCACGCTTTGCACGTGTACCTTCGACGCCCGCTGCCCCCATCCCCGCCGTTGCCGCCGCTCTCGTCGCTGCCTTACTCCCACATCCGTTGGAGCGCGTCGATCGTCACGTCCGCGAGCTTGCGGCCGGCCTCCGGGCCGAACGTATTGCTCGCGGGCACCGATCCGTAGCCGCCGCCCGCGATCGACCGCGCGCTCGGAAGATACTGCGTCGGCCCGGCAAGCTGCACGAGGAACGTCTGCACCGCCGGACTGCGAGCCTTGATGTACACTGCGTAGTCGAGGTAGTACTCGAAGGGGTTCGTCGCGAACGCCACGTCCCCGAGCCGCGCGAAGTGAAGCTGCACGGTCCTCGTCGGATCCTCCTGCTGGAGTTCGTAACGCTCTTCGACGCGCTCGTACCAGCGCATCCGGTTGAACGCGGACGTCACGTCGACGTACCAGCGCGGCTCCTCGCGAAGCTCCGGGTGCTCCTCGAGCTTCCGCAGCTCCTCCTGCCACTTGTCGCGCCACGGCGCCGCGTCCTCAAGCGCCTGCCGAACGTCCTCCTCGGTCAGCGGGCGCATCGTCAACTCCACATCACGCCGCTCGTGCTTGAGCACCGGCGAAGCGTCCTCGGTGCCCGACAGATACCCGAGTGTGTCCTCGACCGCGTCCGCGATGCGGTGTGCGATCTCCTCGCGAGAGGTGCGGCCCTTCAGTTCGAGCATCCGCTCATGCTCGCGCTTGCCCCACAGCAGATGCGGCGACTGATCTCCCGCCGGCGAGGACTGCGGCAGCACGTAAAGGTCGTCCCGCAGGCGGCGTCTGAGTTCAACTCGCGCCTCATGCCAGAAGTCGGCGCTGATCTCGAAAAGCCCCTCGGTCTCCTGCGCCGGACACGCGATGTTCGGGATCACGCCGGTCAATTCACCGCGGTCGTCGTACGTTGCCAGCACATTCACCGAGTGATCCTCGTAGCCGTCGATGTGACTGAACTCGGGCGTGTCGGTGTTGCCGTACATCGTCGTGTTCCCGTGGATGTCCACCCAGCGCCGGTTGCGCCCCACCACCGCCTGCCCGAGGCCGAAGGCCACCGAGCCCTCCGCGCGGCTCTCCCACGCCTCCGAGACCGCTTCAGCGACCCGATCCGCCGCGAACTCCACGTATTCCTCCGGGGTCATGACATCAAGCTCAATGCCCAGTTGATCGGGAAGGTAGGGGTGATACTCCTGCCCGTAGCGCGTCATGCGGGCATGCGGCGCCTCATGAGTATGTGTGCCGAACATCGCCAGCGTGTGCGGCTCAGGTCCGCCCGCCGCGGCCACCCGCTCCCTGACCGCCCCGCAAAGCTCGTCGGAGGCGCTCGCAAGGTCCCAACTGATCAGGGCCATGTGCGCGTCGCCCTGCTCGAACACCAGCGCGGTCGCGGTCACCGGGTCGAGCACGCCCTCAGAAACACGCGCGTGGCGCTGCCCGCAGATCAGCACCGGCTCGTCGGGAGTGATGTCCGCCTGTGCCCATCCGATCTTCAGCTTCGCTTCGTTCATGCCGGCCTCTCCCTGTGCATTCCACGATTCAGTCTTCGCCCCACATATCCAGCAGCGTGTCGATGGTGGTGTCCGCCACCAGCCGCCCACCCTCCGGACCGATCGGATTGCTCGCCGGGATCGAGCCGTAGCCGCCGCCGGCCACCGACCGCTCGCTCGGAACGTAGCCGCCTCCCCCGGCAAGCTGCACCAGGAACGTCTGCATCGCCGGGCTTCGCGCCTTGATCAAGATGCCGAAGTCGAGATAATACTCAAAAGGATTCGTCGCGAACGCCACGTCCCCGAGTCGGGTGACGTGCAGCGTGACCGGCAGGTTCGGCTCCTTCTGCCGCTGCTCGTGGCGCTCGCGCACCGCGAGATACCAGTGCATCTTGCGGAAGCATTTCGTCACTTCCGTGTACCAGCGCGGCTGCTCCCTGAGCGATGGATCGGCCTCAAGCCTGGCGACCTCCGCCTCGTACTTCTCCCGCCACTCCTCCGCGGCCGCTTCTGCCTCGCGCACATGCTCCTCAGTGAGATTCGCCATCGGCAGGCTCAACTCGATCAACTCGTGCCGAAGCTCCGGCGAAGCATCCTCAGTCCCGTCGAGATACCCCAGCACCTCCTCGACCGCTTCGGCGATCCGGTGCCCGATCTCCTCGCGCGCGTCGCGGCCCTTCAACTCAAGCATCCGCTCATGCTCGCGTTTGCCCCAGATCAGGTGCGGCGACTGATCGCCCGCCGCCGAGCACTGCGGGAGGACAAAAAGGTCCTCGTGGAATCTCCGCCGAAGCTCGACCCGCGTCTCATGCCAGAAGTCGGCGCTGATCTCAAAGATGTGCTCGGTCTCCTGTGACGGGCAGGGCACATTCACCACCACGCCGGTCAGCCCGCCCTCCGCGTCATACGTCGCCAGCACGTTGACCGAGTGATCCTCGTACCCCTCGATGTGACTGAACTCTGGTGTGTTCGTGTCGCCGTACATCGTCGAGTTCCCGTTGATATCCACCCAGCGCCGGTTGCGCCCCACCACCGCCTGCCCGAGGCCGAAGGCCACCGAGCCCTCCGCGCGGCCCTCCCACGCCTCCGAGATCGCCTCGGCAATCCGATCGGCGGCGAACTGCACGTACTCGGCCGGTTCCATCACCGGGGGGAGTTCCGTCCCCGCTGTGTACGCGGGGCCGTAGCCGCCTCTGAAGAGTTGGCTGAAGGTCAGCGGAGCAGCGTGCGTGTGGGTGGCGCTCAACGCCAGCCGCTGCACCTCGGGGCCATCCCCCATCTGCTCCACGCGGCTCCTGACCGCCTCCTGCAACTCGCCGTAGGCGCCTGAGAGGTCGCAGGTCACGAAGACCGCGTGCTCCCCGTCCTGCTCGAGGACAAGCGCGGTCGCCGTGACCGGATCGCGGACCACCTCTGAGACTCGCGCGTGGAACTGTCCCGACAGCAGCACCGGCTCGTCAGGAGTGATGTCCGCTTGCGCCCATCCGATCTTCAGCCTCGTCTCGCCCATGGCGGTCTCTCCCTGTGCCTTCCGCGGTTCAGTCTTCGCCCCAGAGTCCCAGCAACGTCTCGATCGTCCTGTCCGCCACCAGCCGCCCGCCGTCAGGGCCGATCGGTGTGCTTGCCGGAAGCGACCCGTAGCCGCCGCCGGCGATCGATCGCGCGCTCGGAACATACGTCCCGGCCCCCGCAAGCTGCAC
>JBKHFA010000095.1:0-11701 GCA_046540615.1 Armatimonadota bacterium
CTCCACGGCGTCGAATCCCTGGCGCTTGAGCGAGCCGAGAACCCCTGCACCCGAACGCAGCGAGACCTCCCGCTCCCCTGACTGTCCGCCTATCAGTACTGCGATGCGCCTGTCGCTGAGCAAATCAACTGACATGCGTCACTCTCCTGCGTTTCCTGGTTCATCGTCCGCTGCATCGTCGTCCGCGGTGTATGCCGTCAACCGTCCGTCGTCAGCGATCCGCGCGGAGATGGGGACCTCCATGTCCGTCCACAATACGCTTTCTTCGACCTCGACCGGAGCCGGCTCGTCGCCTCCGAGCAGGTCGTCCACTCCGAAGAAGCCCATCATGTCGCCGGCGCCGAGCGCGTCGTCCCCATCGCGGTCGATGGTCACTCGCACGTAGTACGTCCCCGGCTCAGCCACGACCGCGTAACGCCCGTCGGCCCCGGCCGCGACGGAGAACGCCTCATTGCGCATCTGCGCGTCAGTGCAGAACGCCACCGATGCCTGCCCGCCCTCGGGAATTTCCGCGCCCGTGATCCGCCCGGCGATGAGCGCCGGCATGCCCTCGGGCGCAACATGATCTGCCGCAAGCTCCAGCGGCTGGTCGAGCGCGACCGTCGCGCCGGTCTCCACCACGATCGGAGCCTCAGCGGAGCCGAGAATCGCGACAGAATCGGCCGCGCTGACCGTCAGGCTGTCATCCCCGTCAGCGATTGCGACCAGCAGATGCGTTCCGACGGGCGCCTCAAGCTCGAAGGCTCCGTCCGCAGCCGCGAGGGTCACCACCGGGCGCGTCTGCATCCCGACCGGCAGGGCAAGCACGAGGGTCGGCCCGGCGCTCTCGGCAAGGCCAGCGACTCGACCGCTGAGCGCTCCGGTGGTGGTCTGCAGCGCCGACGGCAGTGGCGCGAGTCGGCCATCCTCGGTCATGACCATCAGGATCGGGATGGTGGCGGAGTTCAGCTTCGTCTCCTCCACGGTGAGAGGCAACGGTCGTGAGTCTGCGGCAAGATCCGACACGCCGTAGAATCCGAAGCCGTCGCCGGCATCGACCGCATTGTTGCCGTTGGCATCGACGACGGCCATCACGTAGTACTCGCCGGGCTGCAGGACGATCATCGCCTCCCCCTCGGGCGCGGGAAGGACATCCATCGGCACGCGCATCTCCCGGTCGGCGAAGATCCGGAAGCTGGTGTTGGCCAGATCGCCATCGGGCCAGACGGCGCGCATGACCACGACCTGCCCCCTGTCCCCCTCAACTCCATCGTCCGGAAGCTGCTGCTCGGGCGGCTGATCTCCCTGACAGACTCCGACCATCGCGGCCAGCAGCACCATCAGTAGCGTCGCGCTCCCCCTCTTCATTGCTCCTCGCCCACCTCCACCGTCCGACCATCCGCGGTGATGTACTGCTCGACCTGCACTTCGATTGCGCCGAGTGTCCGCCCGGTGGCCAGGCTCGCGCGGGCGTATGACGCCTCATCGAGCGAGCTTGAGAATACCTGAAGGTGCCCCGCATCCGCGGTCATCTGCCCCCAGGAGGGATCCATCTCCACCCAGCGGCCAACGTAGACCTCCGTCCACGCGTGGTAGCCGAAGCCGCCGCCAACGTAGGCCAGCCCCGTCACCATCCTCGTGGGCAGGCCGACCGCCCGGCCAAGCGCCGCCATCAGGATGGCGTGCTCGGTGCAGTCGCCGCGCATCGCGTCAAGCACTTCGAGCGCGGTGATCGGCCGGGGCTCGCTGGGGACTGACTGCATATTGCGCCTGACCCACGCAGAAAGCTTCTGCGCCGCGCCCCACGAGTCGGTCTCATCGCCGACGATCTCGCGCGCGGTTTCGACGATCCGCGGGTCGTCGGATTGCACATGCGTGGTCGGCTGAAGGTATTCACTCAGGGCATCATCGGTGATGGGAAGCGGCAGGGTGTCTGTCGGCGGTGTCTCCTGGCGGATGGTCACGATCGCATCGTCGCCATCGCTCACGATGCTCTGCCGATGGGTCTGAGCAAGGAGTTCGGCGGCCGGGCCGACGTTCCGCGTCACACGCAGCGTGATCTCATTGAGGCTGCGCACCAGTGGCAGATGGTGCTCGATCTCGATCTCATTGCTGACCTCGAAGGGCGCAAGGCCCGCCAGCGCCTCGTCCTCATCCACGCGTTCAAGTGTCAGGTCCATCAGCCCGGGGACCGTCTGACGCAGCAAACGCCCCTCCTCGTCGATCCAGCTCACGACCGTGATACCAAGCTGCTGACTGGTCGCCTCGACCACCAGCGCCTCGGTGTCTCCGACCGTTTCCCGGCGATCCACCGAGACCTCGTGGCGGTCGATCACATCAATCTCGGGGTCATACATCGCGTAGCTGAAGGTGTCGCCGGGAGCGAGTTGCCCGCGCAAGGCCCGCACCGAGATGAGCATGTCCGAGGCGAAGTCTTCGGGGAGATCGAGGCGCTTGACGTTCTCGGGAGGCGTGCCGGGCTCTGAGCTGTCCGTCCGCACCACGAGCGCCCCGTCCTCAATATGCGCCGAAAGCTCGGCACGGCGTCCGAGTTCGTTCTTCTCCATCTCGACGCTGACCGGGCGCAACTGCTCGTCGTAGACGGTCACCTGCGACTTGCTGGCCTCCAACTCATTTCCCGCCAGCCTGATCTTCACGCGCAGGTCCTCAGTGACCCGCAGGCGGTGGCCGCCGGCACCATCATCCACGAGCGCGCCCTCGATGCGCGCGTAGCCGTTCGGCTGCCCGTAGATGCTGACGGAATACCAGTCTGTGCCGACCAACTGCTCAAGCTCCTCGGGAGAGGGCGGCTCCTGCGCTGTGACCGCGTCGCGCGCGACCGCCAGGATCGCGAATATGACCACCAGTGGGATGACGATCTTCAGTCCCGTGCGCATCCAGTCACTCCTCGGCGGCTTCGTCCGCGTCCGCCTCTTCCTCTCCGCTCGACCGCGTCAGGGCCCCGTCGAGGGCCTCCTCGATCATGCCCTCCACGTCCAGCGGGTCCTCCTCGATGACCACCCCGTCCTCCGCCTCGCCCTGCTCGATCTTCTCCCGCATCATGCGGGCGAAGACCGCCACGATCTCGGGGTCGTAGGCCGTGCCCGAGCCTCGCAGGATGCTTCGGAGAGCGTCCTCGGGGCTGACGGGCCTCGGCGATTCGGTGGGGTTGACGGCGCGTTCATACGAATCCACGACGGCCACGAGCCGGGCCGTGAGCGGAATCTCCTCACCCTCAAGGCCCTCGGGGAAGCCCCGCCCGTCCCAGCGTTCATGATGATGCACCACGATCGGCAGGAACTCATCCGCGAAGCTCACCGGCTTGAGGATCGAGCGCCCGATCAGCGGGTGCATCCGGTAGAACACGTGCTCGGCATCGTCGCTGTCGCGCGCGTCCATCATCCGCTGGTCGATCCCGATCTTGCCAATGTCGTGGAGGATGCAGCCGAAGCGAAGCATTTCACGGTCCGCCTCGCTCATGCCAAGCTCCTGGGCGAGGTCATCGGCAAGTTCGGTCACATGCTCGGAATGTGAGTACGTCGCCGAATCGCGCGCCTCGATCGCGATGGTCAGCGCGCGGATCGTCTCGAAGTACCCCCGCCGGCTCTCCTCGTAGAGCTTCGCGTTCTCAATGCCGACGGCCGCTGAGTGCGCGAATGCGCCGAGCAGGTCGATCTCATGCTCTGTGAAATGCCGCTTCCTGTGCGCGTAGATGCGGATGACACCGAGGATGCTGTCTCGCGCCTGCAGCGGGAGGCTCAGCACTGAGGTCAGCCCCTCCTGCTTCGCGGCCTCCGGATACTGCCAGCGTTCGTCGCTCTGCACGTCGTAGATCTCAACGATCTCGCCGGTGAGAACGCGCTCATCAAGCCCGCTCTCGGTGACCGTCACCGGCCCCTTGTCCCAGTACGAATCACTCAGGCCCGAGGACGCCGCGCGCTCGAGTTCGCCCGTGTCCTCATCAAGCAGCCGGATGCTGCACGCCCGCGCATCCATCGCCGAGACGGCCTGCGCGGCGATGGTGTCAAGCACCTCGCGGATGCGCAGGGACGACGAGACGGTGCGGGCGACCTCGTAAAGGTTCTGCATCTCCCGCGCCCGCTGCTCGATCGCACTCGAAACACGCGATGCGAAGATACCCATCACGTAGAATATGCCGGTCCGCACCGCGATGTCCCACCAGGTCTGATGGACGGGCTCGGTCTCGCCGGCGATCAGCGTGTACTCCGCCGGCATCCACGGCCCGCATGCCGCTGCTGCCAGCAGCGCAGCCGCGATGGCGCCGATGTCCCCGAACACGAAGCCTGCGTAGATGATCGGAAGGTAGTAAAAGTGCACCGCGATGCTGCCGGTCCCGCCGATCGCCACCAGCACCGTGATGATCGCGGTTGCGACCAGGATCAGCGTCATACGCAGCGCCGCCTGGCGCTTCCTCATCGGCTTTAAATGAGGCCCCCTGTGCTCATCCAAGGCCACTTCACCGCACCCTCTCGCCCGGCTCCACGTCCCGGTCTGGTACTATCAACGCAAGCGGCGTGTCGCTGCCTGCGGCGAGGATCATCCCCTGTGACTCAACGCCACGGATCTTCGCCGGCTCGAGGTTCGCCACCAGCACCACCGTCTGTCCGATCAACTCGCGCGCGGAAAACTCCTCCGCCAGTCCCGCGACGACCTGACGCGGCTCATCTTCACCGGCGTCCACCGTGAGTTTGAGCAACTTGTCCGTCCCCTCCACCGGGTCCGCATCGAGCACTTCCGCGATGCGGAGGTCGATCTGCATGAAGTCATCGTAGCTGATCATGTCAGCCTCTTCCTTCTCCTCGTCTTCGGTCTCATCGGCCGCCTCCTCGGCAGCGCGCTCGCGCACTTGCTCAAGGTCGATGCGGGGGAAGATCGGCCTGCCACGCTGCACCTGCGCGTCCGCGGGCAACTTGCCGGCCTGACAGTCTTCCCACGTCATCTGCACGCCCATCGCCTCCAGGCCAAGCTGGCGCCAGATCTCCTGCGCCACCGCCGGCATCACCGGAGTGATCATCAGCGCCACGACGCGCGTAACGTCGATGATGTCGTAAAGCACCGCGGTCAGTTCGACCTTCTTGCCCTGCTTGTGCAACTCCCACGGCGCGCGCTCGTCCACGAACTTGTTCGCCGCGCTCAGAAGCTCCCAGATGCTCTCGAGCATAACCCGCAGGTCGAGCGTCTCGTACGCCTCCTCGGTCCGCGCCACCGCCTCTTCGATGTTCTGCGCAAGCTCCCCCGCTCCCGGGCCCGGCTGGTCGATCGTGCCGTCGAGGTAGCGCTCCACCAGCGGCAGCGTCCGATTGAGCAGATTACCAAGGTCGTTCGCCAGGTCGGCGTTGAAACGCGCAAGGAGCCCCTCTGATGAGAACGCCCCGTCCCGGCCGAATGTCACCTCGCGGAACATGTAATAACGCACCGCGTCCACGGCCACGTCGGTAGTGCAGCCCGATTCCTCGACCAGCAACTCCACCTCCGCCCACGGGTCCACCACGTTCCCGCGCGACTTGCTGATCTTCTCACCGCCCGCCGTGACCCACCAGCCATGCGCGAAGAGAAGCTCAGGCAACTCGATGTCCAGCGCCATGAGCATCGCGAGCCACAGACTGCCGTGAAAGCGTGTGAGAATGTCCTTGCCCATCAGTTGCACGTCCGGCGGCCACATGGCGGCGAACTTCTCATCGTCAAGTGACCAGCCGGCCACGGTCAGATAGTTGATCAGCGCGTCGAACCAGACGTAGATCACATGCTCCTCATCGCCCGGCACAGGCACCCCCCAGCCCTGGTTCGCGCGCGTCACACAGGTGTCCTGCAGCCCTCCGCGGATGAACGAGAGGACTTCGTTCCGGCGGCTGTCGGGCAATATCCGCTCCGGCGTCGCCTCGATCTCGCGCATCAGTTCATTGCCGTAGGCGGATGCCTTAAAGAAGTATGCCTCCTCGGTGAGTTGCTCGACGTCCCGCCCGCAGTCCGGGCAGAGCGCCTCCTCACCAAGTTCCTCCTCCGTGAAGTATGTCTCGCAGGGCACACAGTACCAGCCCTCGTAGTGATCCTTGTATATGTCACCGCTCTCAAGCAGTCGGCTGAAGACCTCCGCAACGACCCGCTTGTGATCGTCATCAGTGGTTCGGATGAAGCGATCGTAGTCCACGTGCATCTTGTCCCACATGTCGATGAACGAGGTCATGACGCGGTCGGCGAATGACTGCGCGTCAAATCCCGCCGCTTCCGCCGCCCGCACGACCTTCTGCGCGTGCTCGTCCGTCCCCGTCACGAAGAGGACGTCCTGCCCGCGCATGCGGTGATAGCGCGCAACCGTGTCCGCCGCGGTCGTGGTGTACGTATGACCGATGTGAGGTTTGTCGTTCACGTAGTAGATGGGCGTCGTGATGTAAAACTTTCTGCCGGACTTCTCTTCGGTCGCCATGTCCCTGTCTCCCGCTTCCTTAACGCGTTTGCCACGAACCGTTGTGTCCTCCCCCCTCGCCGGAACCTGTGCATTACGCACACATTGATCGACCGGAGAGCAGGCCAACCAGGGGGCTGCCTGGCCGCGGGCCGGCTTCGCCTGCGGCAAACAACGCTCAGGCTCAGGCGGCCCCTCCCACGGCATAATTGCCTTCGCACGATGCAGGCGTACTGCGCGCCCCGAACACGGAGGCTGCCGTTGCCCTACCCGACCTTACACCCTGCGCAACTGGCCGCCGTGCAGCCCGCGCAGCCGCCGCCGACGCTCGCCGAGCCTTCTCCGTCGCCCGATCCACTCCGCCCGAAGAATCCGCTCATCACACGCTGAGTGTCCTCAGAGCCGCACGCCTCGCACGTCGGAGTGTCCTTTGCCTTCGAGCGAGTCACCAGCAGATCGAACGTCCTGCCGCAGCAGTCGCATTCGTACTCGTAGATGGGCATTCGTCAGCTCTTCCCTCCGTCTTTCTTGCGGCCCCGCCGCGACCGCCCCCCGCGCCTGCGCGAAGATGATCGCTTCCCGCCCCCACGCGATCCACCGGAACCCTCATTCTTCTCTTTCTCACGTGTCCCCCGATCCTCTCCCGGTGGGTCATCCTCGCCGCCCTCGCCCGTCTCCTCCGGCCGGCTCCTGCCATCCCACGGGCGCGTCTCGCAGGCCTTCACCGTCATCTCGGTGCCGTCCTGAAGCTCGACCTCGATCTGCTCCTTGAGCAGCATCACGTCCCGCACGATCGCCGGACCGTGCTCGGTGATCACTTTGTCGCCGCGCGAGGGCATCTCACCACGCAGCGCGCAATACGTCTCATGCTCGAAGAGCAGACAGCACATCAGTCTGTCGCACAGCCCGCTGATCTTGTTGGGGTTCAGCGCCAGCCCCTGGTCCTTCGCCACCCGAATCCCGACCGGCTCGAAGTCCCGCATGAACGTCTTGCAGCACAGACGCCGGCCGCAGGGCCCCAGCCCACCGAGCAGCTTCGCCTCATCACGCACGCCGATCTGACGCAACTCGATGCGCAGGCGGAAAGTCTTTGCGAGGTCGCGCACAAGCTCCCGGAAGTCCACCCGACCGTCCGCGCTGAAGTAAAAGACCAGCCTCGTGTTGTCAAACGACAGCGACGCATCGATCAGTTTCATCGGCAGATTGTGTTGCTCGATCTTCTCCGCGCATATCTTCAGCGCCTGCTTCTCCCGCCGCTCCTGCTCCTCGACATGCGCAAGGTCATCCTCGGTGGCCTTGCGAACCACCGGCATCAACTCTTCGGCCCGCTCCTCTGATACCCGCCCCTTAAGCTCCATCACCTCGCCGATGTCAACGCCCTTTTCCGAGCGAACAAGGACCCGGTCGCCGATGCTCAGACGCACCCCCTCAACGACAAACGAGTAGATCTTCGGATTGTGACGGAAGCTTACACCGATCTCGGCTGGACCGTTCGTACGACTTTTGTTCGCGTCACTCATGCAGTTTCACCCACGGCTCGTCGATCGCGCCCCCGCGCCGAGTCTTTCCGGTCACGCAGTCTCGCGATGATCTCATGCAACCCGTCGAGTACCTTCTGAGGCTCCTTCGCCGAGTACGTGAACGTGATCTCTGTCGCATCGAACGTCGCTCTGTCCAGGGCGGGGGCCTCGCTCCGTCGCTTACCTCTGACGGTGTCGCGGTAAAGCTCGGTCAGCACCATCCGCTCGCGCCGCCCCAGCGCCACCTGCTTGCTCAGCTTCACCCGCACCCGGTTGCGTTGCGCCCGCACATCCACCACGCCTGCCTCGCGGCAGGCGATCCGCAGTCGCGCGATCTCAATCAGATTCTTCACCGGCGCGGGCATCGGGCCGTAGCGGTCAACGATCTCCTCCTCGAGCGCGCTGACGTGCTCCCCCTCCCACAGCGATGAGAGCCGCCGGTAGAGCGAGATGCGCTGCCGCTCGCCCGGCACGTAATCCGCCGGGATCACCGCCTCAAGTGGCAGGTCCAGCGACGGATGCCCCTCGGCCTCGTCGCTCACCGCCTCCCCCTTGAGCGCCCTCACCGAGTCGGCGAGCATCTGCGCGTAAAGGTCAAGACCGACCGCCGACACGTGGCCGCTCTGCTCGCCGCCGAGGATGTCGCCCGCGCCCCTGATCTCGAGGTCGCGCAGCGCCAGCTTGAAGCCCGATCCAAGTTCCGAGAACTGCTCGATCGCCTGCAGCCGCTGCTCCGCCTCCTCGGTCATCCGCTCCGGGTACTTGTAAAGCAGATACGCGTACGCCTGCCGATTCGAACGCCCGACGCGCCCCCGAAGCTGGTAAAGCTGCGAGAGTCCGAGATTGTCAGCGTCATCGATGATCATCGTGTTCGCGTTCGCCACGTCCAGCCCGTTCTCAATGATCGTGGTGCACACGAGCACGTCGAACTCCTCGCGGTAGAACGCCATCATGACCTGCTCGAGTTCGTCCTCGTCCATCTGCCCGTGCCCGACCGCCACCGTCACCTCCGGGCAGAGACGCTGCACCTCCGCGGCCACGTGACTGATCGACTTCACGCGGTTGTGCACGAAGTACACCTGCCCGCCCCGCTCGGCCTCGCGCAGGACCGCCTCGCGGATCAAGTCGGTGTCGCGCTCGCGAACGAACGTCCGGATCGGCAGACGCCCCGCCGGCGGGTCGTTGATCACCGAGATGTCGCGTATCCCCGACAGCGCCATGTTCAGCGTCCGCGGGATCGGCGTCGCAGTCAGCGTCATCACGTCCACGGTCGTCCGCAGCTTCTTCAGCCGCTCCTTCTGCTCCACGCCGAAGCGCTGTTCCTCGTCCACGATGATCAGGCCGAGGTCCTTGAAGCCGACGTCCGAGCCCAGCAGCCGATGCGTGCCGATCGCGATGTCCACGGTCCCGGCCTTAAGCTGCTGGATGCTCTTGCGCTGCTCGGCAGGCGTGCGGAAGCGGCTGAGCATCCGAATCTCCACCGGATACTTCCCAAGCCGCTCGCGGAAGGAGTTCAGGTGCTGGTGCGCCAGCACCGTCGTGGGGCACAACACCGCCACCTGCTTGCCGTCAAGCACCGCCTTGAACGCCGCGCGGATCGCGACCTCCGTCTTCCCGAAGCCCACATCGCCGCAGACCAGCCGATCCGCCGGCCGCGCAAGCTCCATGTCGCGCTTGATGTCCTTGATCGCCTGCCACTGCCCGGGCGTCTCCTCGAAGCGGAAGGATGCCTCAAGCTCCTTCATCCACGGAGAGTCCCCGGCGAACGAGTACCCCTTCGCCCGCTCGCGCTCGCGGTAGAGCTTCATGAGTTCCCGCGCCAGCATCCGCGTGGACTTGCGAGCCTTCTTCTTCGCGCTCTCCCAGCGCTTGCCGTTGAGTTTGTCCGGCGACGCGTTCCCGCCCTGCGGGCCGACGTAGCGCTGCACGCGATCAAGCTGCGTGACCGGGACGTAGATCCTGTCCCCGCCCGCATATTCGATCATCAGATAGTCGCGCTCCATGTCGCCGATCGTCTGCTTCGACAGGCCCGCGTAACGCCCGATCCCGTGCGTGATATGCACCACCAGGTCGCCCTCATCGAGGTCCTGGACGGAGGTCAGCGAGAAGCCGCGGCGGTACTTGCTCTCCTTCGGCTGCCGCACTTTCCGCCAGCCGTAGATCTCCGCCCCGGTCATCACCACCAGGTCCGCCGACGGCAGCTTGAACCCGCCTGAAAGCTCCAGCGGCGCGACCTTCACCTTCCCCGCCTCCAGCGTCGCCTGCCCGTTGACCAGCGACACCCCCTCAAGCCCGCGGCCGGTCAGCGCCTCCGCCGCCTTCTCCGGCTCACCGGAGCAGATCAGCAGATGCTCCTTCTCGCGCTGCCACTGCTTGATCCCATCGACCAGCAGGTCGAACTTCCCGCCGAAGCTGTCCACCGGCGGCGTCGAAAAGCTCGCGGGCTCAACGCTCTCATTCCACGGAACATCGCGGCGCAGCATCCCAAGGTAGACCACGCGACGGTCGCCCTCGAACTCCGGCGGGACCGACAGATGCGTGAGCGAAAGCTGCTCGAAGGGGATGCACGCGGTCTCCGGCAGGCGCAGGTGCCGCCCGAGCTTCACGCCGCTGCGGTAGCTGTCCTGCACATCGGAGAAGAAGCCCTCACCGTGGCTGGCGATCCGCACCGGCTCATCCACCACCACCAGGCAGTCGTCGGGGAGGTAGTCGCCGAGTGTCGCGCGCTCGTCGTAAACGTAAGGGAGGTAATGCACCAGCGTCTCAGCCGGGCGAAGGTTCTCCAGCAGTTCGAGGTCCTCGTCGCGGCGCTCGCGGAGGCGATCTGCCTCGCGCTTCTTTTCCGCGCGGTTGAGCGCGTCGAGTTCCTTGCGATATGCGCGCTTGATCTGAGGCATCGCGCGCGCCACGGCGTCCTCGGTCAGGAGGATCTCGCCGGCCGGGCCGAATCCAGCGCGCTCGACCTCCTCCAGCGACACCTGCGTCTGCGCGCTGAAGAGGCGGATCGACTCGACCTCATCGCCGAACAACTCGATCCGCACGGGGGCGGCCATCGTCGGCGGGGAGACATCAATGATCCCACCGCGCACTGAAAACTGCCCGACGTCATCGACGAGATCAACATTCTCATATCCGAGGTCAATCAGCGCGCGCGTGAGGTCATCGCGGTCGACCGTCTCACCGACCTCCACCTCGCGCCGCGCCGCCTCCATCGCGTCACGGGGGATCGTCTGCAGCATCAGCGCCTGGACGCTCGTAACCACGATGATCTCATCGCCGGCGGAGAGCCGCTCGAGCACGGCCAGCCGATCGGCCACCTGCCCGCGGTCGGGCGTGACACCGTCGTAGAGCGCGGAGGCGATCGAGGGATAGACCAGTACCTCGGTGGGATTCTCATCATCGTCGCCGATCAGCGTCCGAATGTCCTCGGCGACCCGGCGGGCCCGCTCATCGTTGTACGTCACGATCATCGTGGTCCCGCCATCGGCGGAAAGCCCGGCGACCAGCAGTGCTGAACCGGCGCCGCTGACCCCGCTCGCCGCGACGGGAATGCCCGCCTCGACAAGCTCGGCCAGCGCCGCGAATTCATCCGACGCATTCAGTCTATCCTGAAGCCCGCCAGCTATCTTTCGTCTCATGATATTCGGATACGAATCCCGGCGTGGGGCGATATGTGATACCCGGCCGCACATCTGCCGGGCCGCTTGATTGCTCGAATACGTACGCAGGTTCGGGCCGCCACTGCCAGACATGCCCCGGCAGCCGCAGCGCGGCATTC
>JBKHFA010000096.1:0-11668 GCA_046540615.1 Armatimonadota bacterium
CCCAGCATCTCCGGACTCATCGCGTTCGCCTCGGCCTCGGCCGGGTGCACGGCCATGATGGGCGTCCCCTCGATCAGGATCGTCCAGAGCCCGTCGACCTGCTCCAGGCTGACCTCACGCGACGCGGGATCATCCGTCGTGGCCAGGACCTCGTTGATCTTCTCGTCGATCGCCGCCGCGCGGTGCTCAACCGACTCGTACGACCCGGCCTCGCGAACTCGTGCCACGATCTCTTCTCCGATCATGATATCCGCCGCCTCCTGGGCCGCGCAGATACCCATCGTCCCGAGGAGCAGTAGTGCAATCGCGAATGATTGGCCTCGGAGCATGTGAGCCACTCTCCTTGCAACCTGCTTCAGCATGGTCTTTTGTTGCCGTCGGTGCGAGAATCCGCTCCCGCCAGCCTCGCGAGCATCATAATTGACCCCGTCCGCATCCGTCAAGTTCCACGGAACGCCCCAACACCCCTCCCGCGCCGCCTCGCGAAGTCCACTCAGCCCTGCATGAAGCGCACTCGCATCGAGCCTCCCTCCGACATCGAGCGCCCTGTGCCGCCGCCCGCCACCTGCCAGCCTGGCGGCGCAACAACTTGCGCCCTGACCTCCTCGGGCAACCTCACAGTCACCTGTGCATCCGCCTCCGTGGCCTCCCAGCCCACTGATATCTCGCCCCGCACGGTCTCGATCGTCCCCTCCACCTGCGCGATGAGGTCAACCCGCGGCGTGATCACCGCCTCCGTGAAGCCCGGGGCACCGGCCCGGACACCCAGCAGATGGCGCTGGAGCACCGCACCGGGCGCGCACGACCACGGGTGGCAGAGGCTGTCAAGCTCGTCCCCGCCGAACGTCTCCCACCACGTGGTGGCGCCGGCGCGCGCCATCCCGCCCCAGTGAGTCCTGATCGCCTCCAGCATCTCCGCGTGCATCCCGGCCGTCGCCATCGCCTCGAAGAGGTAGATCCAGAAGTACGAACTGCAGCGACAGAGATCCGGGTCGTCGGAGAGGACCGTCTCCAGCACCGTCTGACGACGTTCCGGCGGGCATACGCCCGTGAGGATCGCCAGCGCATTGATCTGCTGGCTCACCTGCTCGGACAGCTCACCCTCCACCAGCGCGTCCGCGTAGACGTCACGCTCCACGTCGAAGAACGTGCGCTCGATGGCGCGCGCAAGCGTCTCAGCCTCGGCGCCGAGGTGATTCATCCCTGCACCGTCACCTCGCGCCTCCGCAAGCTCCGCATCACACTGCAGCGCGCGCAGCATGAAGAGGTTCAGGCCCGCGCTGATTCCGCGCCGGTCAAGGCCGGGGTGGGGGAAGTTGTGCCAGCCGAGCCCCGGATGGTCGATGAAGAGCGTTCCCTCCCGCCGCTCGTGCATGGCGACCGCGTCGATCTCCACGAGGCCTGAGTCGCCGATGTGCCCGCGGTACCAGTCGAGCACCCGCTCCACCACGCCGCTCAGCCGGCGCGGCACGGCGAGGTCACCGGTGTACCACCACCAGTCGCGCAGCGCCCACGGCATGATCAGCGTGTAATCCAGCAGAATCTGATCAAGGCTGGAGAAGATTGACGCCGGAAGTTGGCCGTTGTCGTACTGCGCGGGCTCGGCCGAGAGCAGAAGGTGACGCAGATGGGTGCCGTCGCCGGTCATCGCGAGCGTCCACAGGCCGATCCACGCCGCATCGCCCCAGTACGCGGCCTGCTCGCGGGTCGGGCAGTCCACGTGGACCTCCTGCGTGCCGACCTGCAGCGTGTGCTTCGTGATATCCCAGACCTGCTGGAGGTCCGCGTCGGCGGTGGTCAGCTTCGCCCGCCAGTCGAGGTCAGCCTCCCGCCGCCGCACGCCGAGGCGGTGGATCGTCAGCGGCCCGTCGCACCCGCGGATCACCACGTGCAGGTAACGCAGACCGTGCCACGCGAAAGTCTGCCACCGCTGGCGACCGGCGCGCGTCGTGTAACGCTGCGCGTACCTGCAGCCCTTGCGGAAGCACCACGGCCGCCCCTCCGAGGAGAGATCCGGAGTCCGGGCGCCCTCGCCCGGACGCAGTTCCCCCTGCAGAAGCTCCGCCGGGGCGAGATCGATGCGCGCGCCCTCCGGCGCCTCGATGTCAAGCTCGATGTGCCCGACGATCTCGCGACCGAGGTCGAGCGTCACCGCCAATCCGCGGTCGCCGGGCAGAGCGTCGAGTGTCAGCGAGTCCGGCCCGGCCAGTCCTCCCGCCAGCTTCGCCCGAAGCTCCTGATCGACCGCCTCCAGCGGCTCCTCGTCGAGGAACTCCGTCAGTTCGGTCTCTTCGCCGAGTTCGGGGCTCTCCTCCGCGGCCCACCATGCCCCCGCCAGTGTGACCGGGTCCTCGCGCGTTTCACGCAGCAGTGGTCGGCGGCGCGGGAAGAGGTGACGCTCAGGGATTTGCTTCGCCGTCGCCCCGGACCAGCCAGTGTCATCAAAGCCAACCCCCCGCCACTCCGCAGGCTCCACCCGAGCGTCGTAGTACTCCGTCCACGCGACGGCTCCGCTCCGCTGCGGAACGTCCCGCGCCCAGGCGGTGGAAAGCTGTGCCCGCCAGCTTTCGTCGGTGCCGAGCGCGTGCCCCTCACCGTCGGCATCCTCCCACGCAAGCTCCGCGAGCACCCCGGGCTTGCCGAGTGGCCGCGAATGTGACTTCTTCCCCCACCAGTGCCCGAGCACGCAGATCACGTTGGCGCCCGGTTGCAGCAGGTCGGTCACGTCGTACGCGTCCACCGGTCGCGTCTCGCGGACGTAGGGCCCCGGCCCCCGGCCGACGAAGCGGCCGTTGATCCACGCGCGGTAGCTTGTGTCGGCGCTGATGCGCAGTGTCGCCTCCATCGCCACCTCGTCGCACTCAAATGTCCGACGCAGGTGGCAGTACGCGTTGGGATATTCTTCCTCCGCCCAGATCCAGCGCGCATCCAGGTCCATGCCGACGTCCTCCCGTCGCTTACCATCTCATTGTGCCGGGGCCCTTCCTGCCGAACACCCCGCATACCTCCGCGAGTGCAGCCAAGAGTTGACGCCGCGCCACTCCCCGCCTATCATGACACAACGACACTGCCAGGAGGAGAACACGCGGACCATGCAGACCGTCTTTCATCCCGGCGAACGTGCGTACACCGGCCATCAACTGCGCTCCCACTGGATCTACGAGACGTTCGGCGCCCAGGGCGATGCGATCGTGGCCTTCCGCGGGCCCTGCCGGGTGGAGCTTTCCGAGATGGTTGATCGCGCGGACGTGATTGCGGGCGAGGACATCCGCGCGGCGGAGATGGTGCACCTGATCGCGGAACACTTCGACCGCGACCTGACGCGCGCGGTTCTGCGCCAGCGCCTGCTCATCTGCATGATCGCCGAGTGGCTGGGGCACGATGAGAAGATGCCACCCCTGCGGCGGGATGGCGATGACCTTTACGTCGAAGACCGCAAGCTGACAGTCTCCATCGCGACCGTCTCGCCGGTCTCGACACTGATACACATCGGGATCAACGTGGACCCGACAGGCGCCCCGGTGGCCGCCTGCGGCCTCGGCGAGTGGGAGATTGACGTGAGCGTCCTTACTGCGGATCTGCTGACCGACTACGCGCATGAAGTCGAGGACATCTACCTTGCGACCTGCAAGGTTCGAGGGGTTCAATGACACGGGAAGGCCGACCTGCCGACGAGACAGTTGAGGAGGAACCCAACTCCTATCAGGCGGCGCGTGACGCGATCGCTGCCCGGGAGCGCGAGGAAGATCGGATCGCCGAGGAGGCGGACACGAGCCTCAGCGCTCCGCTCTACGAGATATTCACCTCCATCCAGGGTGAGGCGCTTTTTGCGGGGCTGCAGCAGATATTCATCCGCTTCTGCGGCTGCGACCTCGGCTGCCCGTGGTGCGACACGCCCGAATCGCGCGAGGACCCGCCCGCCGAGGTCTGGTGCCAGGCGAAGCCGGGAGTGCGCGGCTTCACCATCGAGAACCCCGCGCCAGTGGACGAGGTCCTTCGCGTGGTCAGGCGCATCCTCAAGTACGATGAGGAGGGCGCGATTCACTCGATCGCGCTCACCGGCGGCGAGCCACTGATGCACGCCGACTACGTGTCGGCGCTCGCGGCGACGCTGCGCCCGCTGGACTTGCCGATCATGCTCGAGACCAACGGCCAGCGCCCGGAGGACCTGCAGACGGTGCTGGGGATGATCGACTGGGTCGCCGGTGATTACAAACTCGACAGCGCGATGGGGCGGAAGGTGGACGCGGATGCGCGGCGGGAGTTCCTGCGCCTCGCGCAGTACAAGCGGGCCTTCGTGAAGCTCGTCGTCACCGATCAGACCACCGAGGCGGAGCTTGAGACGGTGTACGAGGAGATCGCATCGGTCGACCCGGCCTGCCCGGTCTTCATCCAGCCCGTCACGCCGGTCGGCGAGGCCCGGCCACCCGGCGGCCTCGCCCTGATCCGCTTCCGCGCGATCGCCATGAAACGCCTGCGCGACGTCCGTGTTCTGCCGCAGATACATCCGGTGTTGGGGCTGAAGTAGCCGTTGTGGCGCCCGCTGCCCCGTCGGCGCGGCCAAAGCCCCGCCGCTCCACACGACTGAGCAACGACATGAAGATCGGAATGACCACGACAATTCCCGTCGAGGCGATCCTTGCCGCCGGGCACACCCCGGTGGACCTCAACAACATCTTCATAACGAGCCCCGACGCCGCCGCGATGGTCGCCGACGCCGAGGCCGACGGCTACCCCCGCACCTCCTGCGCGTGGATCAAGGGCATCTACTCAGCCGCGCTGCATGACGAGATCCCGACGGTCATTGCCGTGACGCAGGGCGATTGCGCGCAGACCCACGCGATGATCGAGACCCTCAGCGAGGCCGGAGTGGAAATCATCCCCTTCGCCTACCCCTACGATCGCGATCAGGAACTGCTGCGGGTGCAGATCGAGCGCCTCTGCGAGAAGCTCGGAGTACGCTGGGAGGACGCGGAAGCGCAACGCCGGCGCCTCCGTCCGATCCGCGCGAAAGTGGCCGAGCTTGACCGTCTCACGTGGCGCGAGGGCCTTGTCAGCGGGCGTGAAAACCACTATCATCAGGTCAGTTGCAGCGACTTCAACGGCGACCCGCAACACTTTGAGGGGGAGCTTGACGAGTTCCTTGACGTCGCGCGCGGGCGAACGCCCTTCGAAGGGCGCGTTCGCATCGGCGTGGCCGGGGTGCCGACGATCTACGCCGACCTTTACGAGTTCGTCGAGGGGCTCGACGCGCGGGTGGTGTTCAACGAGATCCAGCGGCAGTTCACGATGGCGGACTGCCTCGACTGCGATCTCCTCGAGCAGTACACGCGTTACACCTACCCCTACCAGTTGGCGGGGCGCATCAGGGACCTTCGCAGGCAGATCGATCTGCGGAAGATCGACGGGCTGATCCACTACACGCAGGCCTTCTGCTTCCGGCAGATCCAGGATCTGCTGCTCAAGCGCCACCTGGACGTACCTGTGCTGACGATCGAGGGCGAGGGGCCGGCGCGGCTGGATGCTCGAACCCGGCTGAGGGTGGAGGCTTTCGTCGAGACACTGACCGCGCGACAGAGGCATTGACGCGCGTGGCGTCGAACCAGTCGAGTGTGTCATATGACAGCAACGCGATGCAGCACATGACGCAAAGTGAGGTGAGTCACATGCGTACCACGAGAATGCTGCTGGCGGTCGGCCTGCTGACCTGCCTGGTGGCGAGCGGCGCGGTCGCGCAGGACTTCCTGGGCCCGCGTCTCGATGGCACCGTGACACTCCGCGGTGGCCAGGAGATCAGCGGCGTGATTTTGACCGCACAGTTGGGGATTGTTGACGGAGCCGAAATCGGCTCGAGGTTGCGTGACGGCGGATACTTCGCGGTCAAAGTTGACGGTGACGAAAGGCGCGTCGACGCCACCGACGTCGCGGCGGTTGACGTCGAGTGGTCGCAGACAGGGACCGACGACGATTCGAAGTGGAAGATCACCGAACTGAACGTGACGACCCACGACGGTGAGGTCATCACCGGGGAACCCGCATGGCTGGTTCACGCCACGTCACTGATCGTGGAGACTGAGGACGGCACCCAGCAGAAAATATACGCATTTCCGATGGCCGGCAGTAACTTCTCCCCGGAGAATCTGCTGACGTCCATGACACTCACTCCCGTCGAGGAACCCGCTGACGAGGAACCCGCTGCTGAGGAACCCGCTGCTGAGGAACCCGTCGCCGAGGAACCCGTCGCCGAGGAACCCGTCGCTGAGGAAGAGCCTGCGGCCGAGGAAGAGCCCGCGGCGGTCGTTGAGCCCGTGGAGACACCGGAAGCCGACGAGGAGCCGGCGGCCGGTGAATCGGATGTCGAGGTCGGGATGGGCATCGGGCAGTCATCGGTCGAGGCAGTGCCGGAGGGCACCGTCTTCGCCACCGGTCAGCCCGCGGTCATCACCTTCGAGGTGACCAATCCGGCGACCGGCGAGCCGATGAACGTTCGCTTCCTGATCGTCCCTCTGCCCGCTGAGTAAGCGGCGCGAGGCAGGCAGATGATGCCACTCGGCGGGCGGCGTGAGTACAAGCCGCCCGCTGTGGTGTGCATGAGCACCGCCTGTCACGGGACTTTCAGTGAATGTGTTTCGCGTGACTGAGATGTTGATCTGAACCCCGGCGGGCCGTCGCCACTGCTCGTCACGTTTACCCACTGATCGCCCGCGCGAGGAGAGCGCCGTCTGCGATGAGACTGAGGGCCAGCGACTACCGACATCCGGCCGAACTGCCGACCTTCGTGGCGTCCGCGTGGCTGGCCGTCACGTTGCTCCTGCTGACCGAGTCGGTGATGATCGGGCTGATCGTGCTCCGGCCGCTCTACGCACCCGCCGCCATCGCGCTTGGCATCGTTCTGCTGGTGGTCTTCCACCTCGGGCTGATCTGGGGCATCGTTGGCATCAGGAGGCATCGCGACGGCCTGCACAGCGCCGGTCGGCGCATCGGGCCGACGAGGCATGGCAAAGTCCATGAGGCCGCGGAGACGGCCTGCGCTCGCCTCTCCATGCCCGGCACGCCGCCGATCTACGTGTTGCCGCTCGATGAAGTTGACAGCTTCACCATCGCGTGGGGAGTGCCTGAGATATTCGTGACGCGCGGCATGGTCGATCGTCTCAGCGGACTTGAGTTGCGCGCCGCGCTCGCGCACGAACTGGCGCACCTCAAGAGTCACCACGCCCGCTGGCTGACGCTCGTGCGGCTGCCGCTGAGCGCCGGCCTCGCCCCGACGCTTCTGCTGGCGCCCTTCGCGCTGGCGTGGATGGGGATGCGGTGGTGGGCGGAGGTCGCCGAGCACACGGCCGACCGCGGGGCGGCCATCGCGGTGGGGGGCCCGGAGCCGGTCGCGCACTGGCTGTCGGCGGCTCTCGGACACGATCCGGCCCGCCTGCACCGCTACCTGACGCACGGCGCCGATGAGCCGGCGTGGGAGATCGCCGAGGAAGAGCTTCATGTCGTCGAGCCCGACCTGGCCCGCAGGATCGTCCGGCTCGCGGAATTCACGGCGTCGGCGAAGTTCACAAACTGCCTCGGCATCGTGGGCGATCTGAGCCTCCCGACGATCGCGACCAGGCCCGATCCGGCATCGGCGGGCGTCATGCCGCAGGTGATCATCGGGCTGCTGGCCGGTGTGTGGCTGACGCCGGTCGCGGTCGGGCTGACAGTGGCCCTCTCAGCGCCGCCCGCGCAGCGCGTCGCCGAGCCGCCGTCCCCGGCCGTGGAGAGCTTCGACCCAGGCGCTCTGCCCGGGCGTTCCGCGGATGATGAGGGCGCGGAAGCCTCACCTCCGCCGCCCCGGGCGCAGCCGCCGGCGGGCACATTGAGCGGCCCGGACGCCGTCGAGGGCATGCTCGAACTCGGGCGGAGGCACAAGGAGCGCGAGGAGTACGACAGAGCCCGGCGAGTGCTGCAGGATCTGCTGGAGATCGACCCGACGATCGCCGAGGCGCATTATCTGCTCGCGTGGTCGTGGGTAGGTCTCGGGGAGCAGGAGAACGCGATCCAGGAATTCACCGCGACGGCGAATCTGACCGAACCCGGCGATGAGATGCACGACGAGTCGGTCGCGGCGCTGGAGCGGATGCAGTGAATTGAAGCACCGGAACAACGACAGGAAGGACAGCGTGAACATGACTCCCGAAGAGCAGGTTGAACACCTCATCGGTGACGCATCTGAGATCCACTCCCGCGAGGAGTTGCTGGAGAAGCTCAAGCTCGACCGGCCGCTGCGGATCAAATACGGCGCGGACCCGACCGCTCCCGATCTTCATCTCGGCCACTCAGTCCCGATGATGCGACTGCGCCGCTTTCAGGACGCAGGCCATCAGGTCGTCTTCATCATCGGCGACTTCACCGCCCGCATCGGCGATCCGTCCGGCCGCACAAAGACCCGTCCGATGCTCTCTCGGGAGGAGATTGAGCACAACGCGGAGACCTTCGCCGAGCAGGCCGGCAGGATCCTCGACATCGAGGCATGTGAGATCAGGTACAACTCCGAGTGGCTCGAAGACCTCGGCAGCGACGGGCTGATCCGTCTCTCCTCGCATTACACGGTGGCGCGGATGCTCGAGCGTGATGACTTCAAGACGCGCTTCGAGGCCGAGACGCCGATCTCGGTGCGCGAGTTCCTCTACCCGCTCGTGCAGGCGTATGATTCGGTCGCGGTGAAGGCGGACGTGGAGGTCGGCGGGACCGATCAGCTTTTCAACTTCCTCGTGGGTCGGGACATCATGCGCGCCTACGGGATGGCGCCGCAGATCGCCGCGACGTGGACGCTGCTCGTCGGCACCGACGGGACGGAGAAGATGAGTAAGTCGCTGGGCAACTACGTCGGCGTCACTGAGCCGCCGGAGGAGATGTTCGGCAAGCTCATGTCCATCCCCGACGACGTCATCCCGCACTACTGGGCGCTCCTGACCGACGACGGCTTCGAGGGCGCGGAGCGGATCGACGAGGCGATGCTCACGGAGAAGCGCCACCCGATGGATGTGAAGAAGGAGCTTGCGCGCCGGATCATCGCGCGCTACTACGACGAGGAGGTCGCCCGGGCCGCCCAGGCGGAGTTCGAGCAGGTCTTCAGTCGCGGTGAGAAGCCGTCGGAGATGCCCGACCTTCCGGTCGAGGCCTGCGACATCGAGGCCGGGCGCGTGTGGATCGTGACGCTCGTGCGCGGATGCGGCGGCGCATCATCGAATTCCGAGGCCCGCAGACTCATTGAGCAGGGCGCGGTGCGGCTCAACGATGAGAAGATCGAGGACCAGACAGCGAACGTTGAGGTGTCCGAAGGCGACATCCTGCAGGTGGGGAAGCGTACCTTCGCGAAGATTAAACTGACCTGACGCGAAACACGCTCAACGGTGCTGAGGAGGCGGACGATGATGACGAACAATGACAACGGTGGGAAGGACGTCCTGGCGGTATTCGGAGCGATGATCGTCGGAGCGCTGATCGGTGGAATCACGGCGTTGCTGCTGGCTCCGAAGTCTGGTGAGGAGCTACGCGGTGAGATCAGCGACGCCGCCGCGCAGGCGAAGCAGCGAGCGGAGGACGCCAGGGAGCAGATGACCGGCAAGTACGAGGAGCTTCGGGGGAAGATGGAAGCGCACATGAAGGAGCACGCGAAGGACGCCGCTGAGGCCACCGAGGAACTGGCGCAGGAGGTCGAGGAGCAGATCGAAGAAGCCTGACGCATGTTGACGCGATCAACCCTGGTGACACAATCAAAGCGCGGGCCCGGCGTATTACGCCGGGCCCGTCGTTAGTTCTACCGGATCGTAGTCCACCCGATGCCACGTCGTCGCTCCCTCCGCCCCACCGTTCATCGCGACGCCGAACCGGTGCGCGTTTACGAAGTTGAGCCGCAGATAGTTGTTGGCGGCGGTCTGCCAGCCCACGACGATGCTCCGGACTTCATCATCCGGTCCCCACCACCGCCTGACCCACAGTTCGATCGTGCCCTGCTCCGGGTTGATGATCCCCTCCGCCGGATAGCTGAGCACCGTGCCCTCATCGATCTGCAGCGCCTGCCCGAAGCGCCCCGGCACGAGCGTCCATCCCTCACCCTCTGCGTCCGCAGGTCCGGGATCGGCGGCGAGGCCCTCGTCGTAGCGCGCCAGGAAGGTCGTGTGCTCGTCAACCGGGGCTTCCGCCACTGCCCCGCCGGCGGTCGTCACGGCGACGATGATGCAAAGCATCCTGCGCATCGCAGACACTCCCATCTGAGTGCTCACACCCGGCTGAAGCTCTCGTACTCCTCGCCGCTGATGCGCTCGATGTAATTCTTCTCGCGGTACTCCGCGACCATGGATTCATCAAGCGGGTACTGTCCGAACTGCTTCGCGGTGTCGATCATCGCGCGGTAGTTCTCCGGCTTCACCGCCGGGTGGATTGAGTTGCTCGATGCGAGGATGTGCCCGCCGCCAGGAGACGCCTTCGCGATGGTCTCTTTCACCGCCTCGACCACCTGCGCGGGCGTCCCGCGCGAGAGAAGCTCCCCGCAGTCGACGTTGCCGCACAGCGCGATGCGGTCGCCCCAGGCTTCCTTTACCTCGCCGATGTCCATGTGCGCGATCGGCTCCAGCGGGTCGATCGCGTCGATCCCCGCGTCCACCATCGAGTCCAGCAGCGGCCAGACGTTCCCGTCGGTGTGCTTGACGAAGGGCGCGCCGGCCGCGTGGGTCACCTCCACGATCTCCGCGAGGTAAGGCTGGATGAACTCGTCGAAGTGCGCCGGCGACATCATCGGCGCCTGCCGGTGGCAGTAGTCGTCTCCGGTCAGGCCGATGTCCGCGCCCATCTCAAGCGCCCGCTCCATCACGCGCTTCTTGTAATCAATCACGATCCGCGAGAGTTCGTGGACCCTCTCCGCCTCGGTCACGTAGTCCATGAAGAGCCGGTCCATCCCGCGAAGGTAGTGCGTGAACTCGAAGCTGTCGTGGCCGAGGAAGACGATCGCCTTGCGCCCCTCGAAACGCTCCACGGCCTCCGCGAGGCGTTCCAGCCGATGATCAGCGTCCGGATCAGGTGGACGCCAGTCGGCCATGTCGTCCCAGCTTTCCAGCGGATGCCCGGCCGGGTAGGGGATACCATCGTCGCCGTAGCCCCAGACGATTCCCCACTCGTCGCGCTTGTGCGTCTCATCGATCTCCTCCATCACCTGGTTCTCACCGACGGTGATGGCGTCAAGCTCCTCATCCACGAGATCAGCGTAGGTTGCGTCGGGGCCCATCAGTGCATGAACGACCGGGTCATTGACGATCAACTCCCAGATCGGCACCCGGTCGGGCTCTTCGAGGCGGAGGGCGGTCATGCATCGTTCACGTCCGGTCATCTGAGTCATGCCCGGTCATCCTCTCTCACGCCGCTGCGAATCTCTCTCCGTGCTCAATTCCATGCGCCCTCGCGAGATTCCTGTGCGGCCGGCTTCGTATCAAAGATTAGGGACTGGGGTAACAGGGGTAACGACTCTCCAGGCGAGGGCGCCTGGAGTCCAGAATCGCAAGAAGACCCGGAGTCCGGGCGCCCCGCCCGGACGTCGTTCCCGTCCCTGGTATTGCCCTGTGGCGCGTAAGAGCTTCTATCGTCGGATCCTTAACCGTTGATACGGACCTTGTCCGGCCGGCGTACATGCGAG
>JBKHFA010000097.1:0-11662 GCA_046540615.1 Armatimonadota bacterium
GCGCAGTTCGCTCAAGGACAGAGGTCCCGCCGAGATGGCCCTCGCGCTGGCGCTGGTCCACCACCTCGCCATCGGCAACAACGTGCCGCTGGCGATGGTCGCCGACTTCCTGCACGACCTGTGCGAGACACTCGTGGTGGAGTTCGTTCCGAAGAATGACAGCCAGGTCCAGCGGATGCTGGCATCACGCGAGGACATATTTGACGACTACCACCAGCAGGGCTTTGAGGAGGCGTTCGCCGGGCGCTTCACCGTGACCGACAGCGTGGCGGTGGAAGGCTCAGAGCGCACGCTCTATCTGATGCGCAAGCGAGCCGGCAGTGCATAAGACCACCCCCTACCATCCGCTTCTGGCGGCCGCCGCGCCGGTGTTGCTGCTCCTGTCGGCGAATGCGGGCGTGGCTCCCCCGAGTTCTGCTCTGCGCGCGGTCGCAGTCGCAATTACGCTGGTGATATTCCTCTGGGGGCTTCTGGCGCTGGCGCTTCGCTCCGTTCGCCGCGCCGCGGCTCCGACGACAGTCCTGGTCCTGTTCGGGGCGATCCTCATGCCCGCGCACCGGGCCGTGATCGACCTGCCCTGGGTCGAAACGTTCTCCCAGCGCCTCGTCGCAGGAGGCGTCATCGCCGCGGTCGGACTGCTGATGGTGATACTCGTCATCAGGCATATCCTCGTCCGCTCGGATCCTCCGGCAGTGAACGGCGCGCTCAATCTGCTCCTCATCTGCGTGGTGGTCGTGCCGATCGCGAACATCACCTTCGTCAGCCTCTCTGACAGGGACGAGACGGAGATGGTATCTCCCCCACCAATCGACACGTCGCACGTGAAACACCGACCTGATGTCTACTACATTGTCCCCGACTCATACGGACGCGCGGATGTACTCGAAGAAACATACGGGTACGACAACAGCGCGTTCATCAGCCAACTCGAGGATCTCGGGTTCGTGGTCGCAGGTGAATCGGCCTCAAACTACGCGCACACGGCGCTGTCAATACCATCATCGCTGAACATGTCCTTCGTCACTCCACCAGGAGGAAAGCTGAGCGCCAGCGACTACTTCGCCCCGCGGCATGCCCTCCTCGAGAACGCCGTCATGTCGGCGTTCTCGGAGGCCGGATATATCACTGTGGCGCACAGCTCAGGCTACAGCCTCACGGAGATCACCACCGCCGACATCCACCAGGGGAGATTCGCGATAAATGAGTTCGAACATATCGCCGGTTCGACATTCCTGCATCCGCGTCTCTGGCGCTATCTGTCCGCGAAGCTCCCGGGCACTGCAAGCAAATACGCGCGGGTGACGAACATGCTCGGGGACCTGGGCGATGAGCGGCGCCGCAGCGACCCCGTGTTCGTCTTCGCTCACTTCCTTGCGCCTCACACGCCGTATGAACTCGACCGGGATGGCACACAACTGACCGGCCCCGGGGACGCGGCGTCAACGCCCGAATCGGCGTACATCACTGAGGTTCAGGGGCTCAACACCCATCTGCTGGAGGCGGTCGAGAGGATCCTTGCAGCGTCGGACGAGCCACCGGTGATCATCATCCAGAGTGACCACGGACCGGGCGGGAGAGTGGACTGGAGCGAGCTTCAGCAGAGCGAGGACCGGCAGCGCGCGCAGGTGGATGACGCCGACATCCGGGCGCGTATGTGCATACTGAACGCGTACCTCGTCCCCGAGGAGATGCGGGCCGCCCTCTACCCCGAGATATCACCGGTCAATACGTTCCGCCTCATCCTGAACTACTGCCTCGGCACGGATATCCCGCTCGTTGAAGACCGGGCATTCTTCTCAACGTGGGGCGGAGACTACGACTTCGAGGACGTGACCGATCTCGTCCGAGCAGAGAGCGACCGGACAGGCTCGGCCCCGTAGACACGAAGACGCCGCCCTCACACATCCCTCGCTCCCGGTCAGCCCTCACTGCCCGATGATGACCTCGTCGAGGTCATACCACTGGCCCGCGGTGACTGCCTCCCGCGGCGCCGCGCCGATGCGCATACCCTGCAGCACCTGCACGTCGGGGTTGCGTTCGCGTATCACGCGGGCATCAAACTCCAGTTGCCGCCACTGCTCGTCATCGTGCAGCACGTGGTCGGTGACGCGGCTGTCGGAGTCGACCTGCGCCGCCGGACTGGCCGCCACGGTCACTGCCGGACCGCTGAAGGGCACGAGCACGATGGAGATCGGCGTGCCCTCGCCCACGCGGTAGCGGATCGACACGCGCGGATAGCGATCAACGTCCCAGCCTGCGGGATGGATCTGCGTCGGCAGCTGGCCGCCGTCACGGGGCGCCATCACGTGGCGGTAATTGGCACCATCACCGGGCAGCTCATAGTCCTCGGGCATGCCCGCGGCGGTGGGACCGCGCCAGGCTCCGGCCTCAACGACGTCACGGTAGGCCGCCGGGCGAGGCCGGTAGCTCTTCCACAGCCACCACGCGGTCTCGTCGCCCGCCTCCCACGTGGTGTGTATCAGCGGCTCAGACGGATCGACCGGTTCGGCGATGAAGACGTAGCCGGTCCCGCGATGGACCTCGCCATCCTCATCAACCACACGCACGCGGATCGCGTAGTCGTATTCCTCGTCATATCTGTGCGTGATCTCGGCGCCCTCGGCGGTGGTCCCGTCGCCGAGCCACCAGTCGATCTGCCGGGGGCTCGCGCTCCCCCGAATCACCGCGCGCAGCGTGATCTCATCCCCCGGCCGCGCTTCGAAGGGCTCGGCCACCACCTGCACATTCGCCCTGCCATCGGCGCCATGCTCGTACGCTCCGATGTCCGGCGCCGCGCCCGACCATGGCAGACTCACCGGGTCACCCGCCTCCCAGGTCAACTCGCGGTCGAGCAGCAGCGTGCCGGCATCGCGGTCCACCTCGACCACCCGCGCCCGGCGGTCGGGCGTCCCGACCGCGATGATGTCGCCCTGCTCGCCCTCGATGCCGAAGCCGTCGTAGAAGCAGTGCGCGTCCGCGACCGGCAGCAGCGCGCCGTCCCCGGCGGCGGTCGCATGCGTCAGCGGCTCGCCCGCATCGCGCAGGGGGCTGTC
Organism: Armatimonadota bacterium; assembly: GCA_046540615.1. Classification (GTDB taxonomy): domain Bacteria; phylum Armatimonadota; class Zipacnadia; order Zipacnadales; family UBA5352; genus UBA5352. The sequence continues at coordinate 3,054 of JBKHFA010000097.1, forward strand.
AGCCGCCAGCGCGTGGTCATATATGCCTGCATCGACGAAGCCCGGATCGACGTCGAGATTCGCCTCATAGCGCGCACCGTGCTCGGCCTGAAAGGCCTCGGTCTGAAGCTCCGCGACCGGGAACGCGCCGCCGTAGTCATGCACCACCGGGCGGCCCGGCTGCATTCCGGCGAAGACGTTGCGAATGAATCGCGCCTGCTCGGGCGTGCCGCCGCTGAGGTTGATCTGCCGCTGCGATCCATGCGGATCGTTGCGGCTGAAGATGTTGTTGAGGAAGACCACGTCCTCGGTTCGGTCATGCGAACTTCCGCTGAAGCCGATGCCGTACTGCGCGTTGTCATCGAAGACATTGTGATAGAGGCGCATGTGCAGCAACGGATTTGACTGCTCAAGATTCCCTCCCGGGTTGAACGGGTAGAGGTTGATCGGGCCGCCGATGTTGTGGAACACGCGGTTGAAGCGAAAGAGGCTGCGCGTGGTGACGAACTTGGCGTTCGAACTGGCCGAGCGGCCGCTGTTGTAGGCGTGCGTGACGATGTTGTGCTCGAAGAGCATGTCCTCGGTGGAGCGATCGGCGAAGGGCCTCCCCCACGCCGCGTGGATGACGTTCCCCCGCACCACCACATAGCGGTTGCCGGTCAACTGCAAAGGGCAGTGTCCGGTCCGGCTGATCGCATTGCCCTCGAATACCATGCGGGTGTTGTTATTGTTGACGATCATGTTGCCGCCGGCGTGCCGGTGTATCACATTATTGCGCAGCCAGACATGGTCGGACCCGTCAATCCGCAGCGGCGTGGGCCCCGTGCTGTCCTCCATCCGGCAATCCTCCACGGTGATGTGCGAGCAGTCCCGCATGACGAGCCAGCCGATCCTCGATGCCTCGGGCGCCAGATGCAGCCCCTCGAGGCGCACATGCGAGATGCCGTCGAGGATCACCGCCGCCCCGCCGTCACCGTCGGCGCCCGTCAGCGTCGCCTGGAGCCGCTCGTCCGCGCGGAAGACGATCGGCGCTTCGGCGGCGCCGCTTTCAGCCGGCTGCAGGGTGCCGGGGTACGTCCCGGGAAGCAGCGTCACCGTGTCACCTGCCTGCGCGGCCTCCGAGGCTTTCTCCAGCGTCAGCCAGGGCGCCGCGCGCGTGCCGGCGGCGCCGTCATCACCGTCCGGCGAGAGGAAGTATTGCGCTCCGTGCGCCACCGAACTGATCATCATCATTGCCACCAATGCGAGAGCCACTCGTATCATCATCGAATACGCCTCCTGCCTGACCGGCAATCAACCTGCGCCGCCCGGCGGCCTCAATCAAGCGCCGTCACGGTCACGTTGTCCCACCACACGTGCGAGCGGAAGGTTCGAACTCCCAGCAGGCCCTCATCGATCGGATCGGGGACATGCGCGCCCAGCAGGTAGTTGCCGTCCACGTGATACTCGACGAAATCGTCGCGCTTGATGATCTCCACGCGGTAGGTGTGTCCGGGCTGACAGTGGTAGTTGTGCGTAGTGCCGAGCAGCAGCGGATCGGGGCCCTGACGGATACTCAACTTCGCTATCTGACCTGGCTGTGGCACCGGCGGAGCGTCATCATCCCGGTGGAAATACGTAAAGGTGAGTCCGGCCAGCGCCTGGTACTTCGGCAGCGCTGCATCGGCGCGCTCATCACGCGTCTCGAAAAGCGGCGCGCCCTCCGGATCCGCACACAGAAGCGTGTTGATATGAGGCACGTTGGTACGCGATTCGACCACGTGGGCATCGAACTCGATGCGCACGTTGCCCCGGACAGGCGTCCGGCACCAGACCGTCACCACGGGCAGGCCGTCGCCGTCCTCAGGCGGGTCCGCCTTCACATGCATCCGCCCGTCCTCAATCCAGACCTGCTCGCCGCCCTCGACCCACCAGTTCGCCATGCCGTCCTCGAAACTCTCGTCGATGAGTACCTCAGGCGCTCCCCCATTCTCCTGAGCGCAGACCATCGGCAGCGAGATGAGCAGCGGCAGTGCGAGCAGCACTCCGACAGGATAGTGTCGCGGCATATCGTGTCAGACTCCTCTTCGGTCGTATTCGCTGCTGGTAGATACGGCGCATCCGGCGCTGCCAGCGCCCGATTCGCACCTGACCGTCACGTGGGCGGCGGGACTATCACGGGCCGATGATCACCTCGTCGAGGTCATACCACTGGCCCTCCGTCACATTCCCGCGCGGCGCCGCGCCGAAGCGCATGCCCTCGAGGACGGTCACATCCGGATCGACCTCGCGGATGAGCCGGGCGTCGAACTCAAGCTCGTGCCACTGCTCATCATCGCGCAGCACGTGGTCGGTCACCACCGGAACGTCGTCACCCAACTCCGCGGCCGGACTCGCGGCCACCACGGCGGTCGCGCCGGTGAACGCCCGGATCGTCAGCGCGAGCGGCGCGCCCTCGCCCACGCGGTAGCGGATGAACACCCGCGGCCACGTCTCGATGTCCCAGTCGCGAGGATGGATCTCCGTGGGCAGGCGGCCCCCGTCCTCGGGGGCGAAGACATGTCGCCATGCCTCCCCGGTCTCCTCATCCACCACGTCGCGGTACCTCGCGGGGAAGGGCCGGTAGCTCTTCCACAGCCACCACGCGGTCTCGTCATCAGGCTCCCAGGTCGTGTGCACCATCGGCTGCGACGGATCGCGCGGCTCCGCCACCACCACGTAGCCCACGCCGCGATGCACCCGTCCCTCCTGGTCGGTCACACGCGCGCGGATCGGGTAGTCGTACTCCTCATCGTAACTGTGCGCGACCTCCGCGCCCTCAGCGATGGTCCCGTCGCCGAGTTGCCAGCGTATCTGTGCCGGCTCAATCGCCCCGTGGAGCACTGCGCGAACTGTGATCTCCTCGCCGGGCCTCGCGTCGAAGGGCTCGACAACCACCTGAACGCTGGCGCGGCCGTCAGGGCCGTGCTCGTACGCGCCGATGTCCGGGGCCTCGCCCGACCACGGCAGGCTCACCGGGTCGCCCGCCTCCCATGTCACAGCGCGGTCGAGCACCAGCGCCCCGGCTTCGTGATCGACCTCGGTCACTCGCGCCCGCTGGTCCGGGCTGCCGACAGCGATCAGATCGCCCTCCTCGCCCTCGATGCCGTAGCCATCGTAGAAGGCCCACGGGTCGGCCACGGGCAGCAGATTCCCCTCGCCCGCGGCGATGGTGACGGTGAGTGGCTGGGCCGCGTCGCGCAACGGACTGTCGGCCTCGAGCGAGTGGTCGTAGATGGCCGGATCGGCGAAGCCCGGGCTCGCCTCAATATTCCCCTCGAACGCATCGACCGCGTTCGCTTCATCGACGCCAAGATCGCCGGTGGCATAGGCGATCGTGCCCTGCTCGCCCGCCTCGCCACCAGTGAATGCGTTGCGTACGACCGCCAGCGTCTCAAGCTCTCGCGGTATCCTCAACTGCGTCCCATCGCCCGCGGTGTCATTGCGGGAGAAGATGTTATTCGCGAAGATCACGTCCTGCAGGTTCTCGGAGTTGCCGCTAATCAGGTGGCCGTTGTGCGCGTTGTCGTCGAAGACGTTGTGATAGTAGCGTGCATGCCGGGCGATGACGACATTGAGCGGACCGCCGTGATTGCGGAAGACGCGATTGTGGCGGAAGATGCCCGGGGTCGGCCAGAACTTCGCGTAGGAGCTTGCTGAACGCCCGCCGTTGTAGGCGTTGGTGACGATGTTGTCCTCGAAGAGCATGTGATTGACCTCGCGCAGGGCGAAGTTGCGCCCCCACGCGGAGTGGAAGACGTTCCCGCGCAGCACGAAGTAGCTGTTGGAGCCATCCGGGTAGAACTGAAGCGGGCAGTGCCCGGTCCGACTGATCGAGCAGCCCTCGATGAGCACGTGGCTGCTCTCGGCGATCCGCGCCATGTTCCCGCCGATATGCTCGCGGATGACGCTGTCGGTGATGCGGACCTGCTCGCAGCGAGTCATGCTCAGCGGGAGGCCCGAACTCGCGTCCTCCATCAGGCAGTCGTCGATCGTAAGGTGGGTCGTGTCGGTCGCCTCCAGCCACCGGCCGGACATCGGGTCGGGCTTGACCCACAGGCCCTCCAGCCGGACATGTGCCGCGCCGTCGATGCTGACGGCGAAGCCACCCTCGCCATCGGCGGTCAGACGCGCCATCCGGCGCTCGGCGGTCCTGATGACCACGGGCGCCTCGGCGGAGGCCTGCGTACTGACGCTCAGGATGCCGGGGTACTCGCCCGGCATGAGGACGAGCGTTGTTCCAGGCTGCAGGGCCTCGGACGCGCGCTCGAGGGATCGCCACGGCGCCTGCTCGGTCCCCGCGGCGGCGTCATCGCCATCGGGTGAGAGGTAGTGCGTCTCGGCCTGCGCGCCGGACATAGTGATCATCACCATTGCAATGATAAGCGCAAGTTTCGTCAGATTCATAGTCGGTGTACTCCTCATGGCGGGCCCCAGCGTCAGGCTTTGCGATGGTACAAACAGCCGCGACCACCCCGCCACCGCAATGGGCGGCAGGGTGGCCGATGGGACGTGACTGCGTCATTACGGATAGAAGCGTACCCCGGGAATGTCGTAGTCCTGCTTGACCTCCATCGTGTCGGGGTCGGGTGAGCGCGACCACTTGGCGTGGCCGTCACAGAAGGCCATGTTGGCGCCCTCGTTATGCCGCGGGTCGATGTAGCCGATACTGCTGGAGCCGGGATAGTACTGCACAACATCCCAGCCCTTGCCGCCTGCGGCGCCGTAATCGGGGTCGGCCCACGCGTCCACGAAAGCCAGCGTCTCCGCCGGGTGGGTCATCTCTCCGACATGTCCGCGGGAGATTCGCCGGTTGTAGCCGTAATCGAACGCGTGTGTCCAGCGCCCGTTCCACTTGAACGCGGTCGATGGGCAGTCATAGACCTGGATGTTCTTCACATACGGGAAGATGGTGACGTACCACGGACCGCGATTCTGGTTGTATGTCGGATCAGGGTAGGGGAATGGCGCAGCATGATCGGCACGCCAGGCGGGCAGCCTCTGATCGTAATCCGTGACGTACATACTCAACGCGAGGCCCAGTTGCTTCATGTTCGAGAGACAGCTTGTCTGCCGCGCCTTCTCCCGCGCCCGGGCGAAAACGGGGAAGAGGATCGCGGCGAGAATGGCGATGATCGCAATCACCACCAGCAGTTCAATGAGCGTGAAACCGCGTCGTGCCGTGTGCATCGTTCGACCTCCTGTCGGGATGATATCCATCAATTACATTTCACACGCGAGACCGGTCGTAGACCGCGGAATTACTTATCTATCTCCCACGGGTCCCACGTCATTAACTGCGACCGTGACTTGACATGCCCGTCGGCGAAAAGGAAGTTCGCCTGGAGGTTGTGGCGGTAATGCATCCCTCCGACCGTACCGTCTTCGTTCATCTCACGCGGCGTCCCGTCTTCATAGAAGCCCAGATAGGCTGGTTGGCCCATCTGCATGTGTGACCCGCCCTCCGTGAGCATCAGGGTCTCCGCGGGCTTCGTAACTTCCGCGAGGACAACTCCGGGCGAGTAGGCATTCCAGATGGTGGTGAGGCCGACGTCCTGAAGGCCGCTGAAATTGGCAGCCGCTCGATAGCTGCCGACGATGGTCCGCTTGTAGAAGCCCTGTCCCGGCGGGAGGTTGTCGCGACCGTAGGTCCTCTCGTATGGGCGCACCTGGGGGCAGATCGCGATGTCTTCATTCTTCGTGTAGGGCTCGAGAAGGTCGTACCAGCCCTGCACCCTGGCGTTACCACTTCCAAGGTTCACCCGGTTGTGGTATCCGGGCATGGTCTCGTCGTAGTCCTGCACGTACATCAGGAGAGCGATGCCAATCTGCTTGAGGTTACTCTGGCAGCTTGCCTGATTCGCCTTGTCACGGGCTCGGGCGAACACAGGGAACAGGATCGCCGCCAGAATGGCGATGATCGCGATCACCACCAGCAGTTCAATGAGCGTGAAGCCTCTTCCGCGAGTAATCATCACGGAACTCCTTTCGCGTCAGGCTATAATGAACGGGCGCATTGCCCGATGGAGCCTGTACGGCGCAGTCAGCTTTTCGCTCTCGTCGAACGCGCGCGTAGAACCCGTTCAGGCCCACCCATGCTCGTGACAGGCATGGGTGGGCCTGATTGATTCGGCAACCCGACGAATTGGTCGCATCGAGAGGGAATGACCATCGTCTCTCTCCGCTGAGCCTTTTCGCGCGTTCGGCGACTGTATGACTCGAGAGTTCGGCGCGTCATCCCGAGGGTCCTTCTTCATGATTGAATAATTTGCGGCATGCGGCATTCCACATCACGGCTGTCATGGCGAATTGGGATCCCAGTTCAGGTCGCTGGTGATCAGCACCGCCGCCAGCCTCGTCCCCGGGTCCCGATGCCTGAACGAAATACTGTGCTCTCCGGCCGCAAGTTCTATCTCCTGTTCGATCACGCTCCATCCCCACTGCTGATGGATGCCCGTGTGCCACGCCCGGAATGGCGCGTCATCGAGCGCCACGTGGAACGAGTCGGTCCCGGCGTCCGGCGCGATCACGAGGCCCGCGATCATGTACTGGCCGCTGTCGGGAACTGTGAACGAAAAGCGCGCGAGGCCCTCCTCAGGCGCCGCCTCGGTCGAGCGCGCGGCGCCCGGCGCCCAGATGAACGCGCGACCGCTCGCGCTCTGCCCCGTCCACCCTGATGAGGGCTCCGCGAGCACCATCGGCGGCTCCAGCCTGTCGATCTCCGACGCCTGCATGACGATGTAGCGCGGCCCGCCCTCGCCACTGCGGGCCTCGACGGTCGCGAACTCCGACGGAAGCTGCAGCGCGTTGTACGCCCGCGCGGCGTAGTGATAGGTCGTCAGCGGCTCGACATCGAAGTCATCCCAGCCGCCACCATGCGCGGAGTTAGAGATGACAGTTTCGGCGGACGGCGCGAAATCCGCCTCGGTCGAGCGATGGATCTCGAAGGTGTAATCTCCGGCGGCGTACGCCTCGCCGCCCCACGTAAGCTCAATGCGCTCACCACCATGCGCGCGGGCCTGCAGATTGGGCGGGGCCGGTGGCGCCTGATCGCCGGCGTAGTCCAGCCGATGCACCGCCACATCCTCCCACCAGCCGCGCCCCTCCTGGGCAAGCGTCACGTCGATCGGCCCGTCCACGTCCTCACCGAGCGCATTCCAGACCATCACCGGCACCGGCTCACGCGCCGTGCTGCCGGTGAGGAGCACGTAGAGGCTGTCGTCGCGCAGCAGCAACGTGAACTCGTACCAGCGGTCCTCCAGCGGCTCCTCGGGCCCGCGATTGTTCCCGTAGCCCCCGCGGAAGTCGCCGGCGAAGTAGACGACATCGGTGCTCGTCGCGAGCAACTCCCCGGCGCCGTCTCGCAGCACGATCTCGCTGCGTGGCTTGCCCTCATCAGTCGCGCCGCCCCACGCGAGCGTCCATCCGGCGCCATCCGGCCCCTCCAGCGTCAGTTCCGCGGCCGCCTCCCATGCATCCGGCCGCCATCGCCACTGCGCCAGCAGCTCTCGCGGAAGGTCCTCGCCGATCGCCACGCGCGCGTCCTCCAGCGGCTCGTCGAGTTCGGGGCGCTCCAGGAGCGGCCCGCGGTAGAGACCCGGCTCCACCACCGGCCTCGGCGGGACGGGCGGGAGCACCACGGGCGTCTCAGGCTCCTGAGCGCCGACCTCTTCCGCGCCGAGGTCCGGGGCGTCACCGTGCGGACGCTCGCGCCCGAGGCGATCGTGCGTCACCTCGGAAAGCGGCGTGGCCGCGTCCACCGCCGGGCTGTCCTCCGCCGGTCGCAGTGATGCAAGCTCCCCGACAAGCCGCGGCTCCTCGACGACCGCCTCGTCTCCGGCCTCGCCGATCTGCGCGGTGCCGTCGCCCCAGAGGAGGTTCCGCGCGATGACCTCATCCGCGAGCGACTCGGTGGCCAGCAAAACTCCACCGGAACTGACGATGATGTTGTTGAGTATCCGGCAGCGCGTGGGGACATTCGGGCGCACCTCGCCCGGCTCCATCGAGTACACGCCCTGCGGGGAGCCAAGGATGGTGTTGTGAGCGACGAGGGTGTCGTCGGCGGCCACCTGCAGCCGGCCCTCCGCCCTGCCCGTGCCGAGGCTCACTCCGAAGCTGTGGTTGTCCACGAGGAGGTTGTTGACGATCTCATGCTCGGTCCCGAGCACCCGCACCCCTCCGTCAGAGTTGTGGACGACGTTGCCCTCGAAACGCGCGCCCGACCCGCCGCGCAGCACGAAGGCCGCGCGCTTGCAGTGCGCGGCGGTGTTGTGACGGATCAGGTTGGCCGAGGACTTGTTCGAGATGATCTCGCTGTCGCCCCACGCGTGGTCGAAGAGGTTGCGCTCGACCGTCGCCCGCGGCTGCCGGTCGCCGTAGTCGCGCTGATTCTGCCCAAGCTGGATATTCTCCTGACCGTTGATCCAGTAGCGGAAGACGTCGCGGAAAATGTTGTGATCGTAGCGGTTCTCCACGCCGACCGGCACCTCGTAGTCGCCGCTGATCCGCTGGCCGATGCCCATCGACTTGCTGCCCTTGAAGAAGCAGTGGTCCACACGGTTGCGATCGCTCTCCATGTCAACCGCCAGGATGTGCCCGAAGGTCGAGGAGGG